>NZ_JBHIOY010000053.1:0-1790 GCF_042195785.1 Bartonella sp. AP58NXGY
CCGCTATTGTCTTGTTCCAGCCAACGTTCTCTATTGGCATCAACAACTCTCTGATTGTGGGCATCAAGTACACCTCCCCCTTGTATGGCATTAGAATAGGCATTCCCATAACCCTGTAAGAAGTTATTTGAGGCGCCCAATTGATTTTGATTGGCTTGGTCTATCATGGCATTGGCTTGCATCATGCGATCCGCATCACGATTATACTGGTCTGCTGTAGCACTTGTAGACAAAGCACCAAGTTCATTTGCCAAGACACCTGTATGTGCACCAGAACCATAACGACCTGCACCGGCAAAAGAGCTGTTAATCGTATCTCTGACGCGGTCTAAGCTATTTTGAAGCGCAGCATTAAAAGACGAATTCTGTCCAACTATATCACCAGAAGCCACTCTTCCAAGATTGCTTGCTGTCGACGTTGGATTGTAAATTGTATTCATCAAAGAGCGATTTTGATAATGCTGTGGAATACTTCCAAGACCACCAATTCCATAGCGCGTTTGATCACTTAACGGCGCTACACGAGGACCACCATAAACATTCCCACCCGCCCCTGTATCATACAGATTATACGCATCCGCACCACCTCGCTTAAAGACATTCTGCATCCAAGCGGGAGGGGCACTTGTCTGCACCTGCTTCTGTTCTGTCGTTGCTGGTCTACTGCTCCCCATGTCACAATTCCTTCCTATAATAAAGCATATCTATGCCATAACCTTGTTTGTTCAGTGCACGTTTCCATCCCAAACGCCCTAAAATCTCTATCTCAAAAGCCCCATTCTCACGCGCCCAATCCTCTACAAATGTCAAATTGTCAACTTGATCAAGAACGCCCTTGCCACTACATTCACAAATCAGAGCGCGCTTCTTTCCTAAAACTGTCTGCTGTATTTGGGTCGTGAATGCCGCTAAAAAGCGCTCGTCATCATCCAAAACAAGCCATAACTGTTTCTTGCCACTGCAAATCGCTTCAAGGAGCTCTTGCAACGTGATTTCATGTTTGAAACGTTCCACATACTCTCTAAAAGATTCAATGATGTCTTCCAGATAAGGCGCTATACGCTCCATATCCCAAGACGTGGTCAAAAAAACTTTTGCCATTATCCTCTGCCTAAAGGACGTAAATCCACATTAAACCCTGTGATATGGTTCCAATGAACGCCTTCAGGAATACGCAATTTAAAGCGGTGATAACGATTGCGCGAACGACCATGATAAGCACCCGTAAGATAAGAACATGCCCTCTCCTTGTGCCATGTGATCGGCGTCTGATGATGGCGAAGCCGACGTTCCCCTATGCTTAAAAGACCTTGCGTCGTATCAACTTCGGCAAACATTTTCGTGATAAAGTTAAAACTTCCATCTGGTGCTCCCAATTCTTGCGAAACAACCGTTGCTTCCATTGGAGCGCCTGTAAACATAACAAGTCTATTTTCATCATCAAAAGCACCAAGCATGGGGGCGCCACTTTGCCAACGAGGACTGTCTAAAGAAGCAGGCAAGGACTCAAGATTGATCGAAATCTCATCTAACTGTTCTAAAGTATAACCTGTCGTAAATACTGGAAACAATGTGAAAGGCTTCCCCTGTAGTGTCGACCATTTCTGCAATCCCCAATCATAGACAAAGGTCGTTTGCTCGTTATTGCCTCTCTTTATTGACCAGTAAATCCGGTTATCAATGGGGTCTATCACTCCTTGCATCTCATCAAGAGCAAACTTATCAAAAGTTTTAAAAACCGTTCTATCAACCTTCTCAAAGCCTATCGGCAAAAGTTGACCATCAGCACT
>NZ_JBHIOY010000054.1:0-1772 GCF_042195785.1 Bartonella sp. AP58NXGY
TGGTTACTTTAATCGTTTATTTAGATCGCTAGCTGTTTTGATAATAAAAGCCGTGTCTTAAAGGACGCGGCTTTTTTGCTATAAAGCAGCCCCCCGCCCCGTTATTTACGCTGCTTTGTTTGTGCTTTGTTCACTACCATCAGTATCTTTATAAATTTTTTTATTGCCTTTAATAACGGCATTGCCATAAATTTTTACAAAGAAATAAACCTTTGCTTTTCCTTGAATGCACGCATTATCATAAATTTCTGCACTCGGATAAATACAAGCCGACCCAGTTATTTTTGCATTCCCATAAATCAAACCACCAACACAAGCATTATTCAAAACCTTGGCATTGTCATAAATTTTTGCTTCTGTAGATACCATGGCTTTATTACAAACAATGGCATTCCCATAAATCTCCCCACAAATTATTGCATCATCGCATATTTTTGCATTGCCATGAACATAAGCAGCCTTCTCAAGAACCCGCGCTTTGTCACTAATCACTGCATTTCCTGATACCCTTGCTTCATTAAAAACATAAGCATCATGACGTATTTTTGCATTTTCAGAAACAACAGCATTGCAAAAAACAAGAGCATTATCGTAAACCCAGCAATTGCCATCATGAGAGAGGTTACTTTCATTTTCAATAAAACCGCCGAGGTCCCCTGCTTTTACATCATCGAAATCTTTTAAAGCACGAATGCGGTGTAAAGTAAGACCATCTAAAATGAAGGTTTCATTAGTAAATTCATATTTTTTAGATACAGTTTTAGTGGTCATAGGTAGCTCCCTAATCTAATATTCAAACAAATTTTTAAATGAAATGGTTATAAGGAGGCGCCCCCGCACCGCCCTATTGTTTAATTACCAACATGGATCATCGATTTCTGGAATAAATTTATCACAAATAAGATCATTAGGTGATAAATAGGTATCACTTTCAATATCAGAATCCCCAATTACAGTAGCACCATTTATGATGACATTTTCACTAATACAAGAGGTATCACCAACAAAAGCTTTACCATAAATTTTTACATTATCGTAAATAGCAGCACTATCACAAACTTTTGCATTATCAGAAATATGAACATTATTTACAACACGTGCGTTATCAGAAACCGTAGCAGAATCTTTAACGATAACATCACAAGCTACATAAGCATTATCAGTAACAAGCGCATTTTGATAAACACGGGCATTATCAAAAATCCAGCAACTTCCCTCATGGGATAGATTATCTTCCTTTTCAATAAAGCCACCAAGGTCCCCCGCATTAACCTTCCCAAACATATAACCAAAATCTCTTAATGCTCTAATACGGTGTAAAACATGACCATCAATTTCGATTGTCTCATCAGTAAATTCATATTTTTTTCCGAGACCTTGCTTTTGAAGCGCGGCGCTATCATTATGATGTTGAATGTAAGAGAAAATGGTGTCTTGTAATTTTTTTACTGTAGCTTTCATGCTAGTAATCCTTGTGAATATTAAGTTTTTAATTGACAACCCATAAGGGCGCCGGGTGCTAAAAACACGGTCACAAGTCCGCCGCTATGCTTTTCCCTCGCGAAGGGTATTGTATGGCATAGCTACACCCGACATAATCGTTATATGCTAATGATAGCACAAAAGAAAGTCAGTATCTTAAAGAATGGGAGGAACCTTATCGTGGTCTACCCGCTTGTGATTTAGTGATTTTTAAGCACTTGCCAACCTTATTAAACGACCTTTTCCTTAAAGTCAATACGTATTTTTTATTTTTTTCACTTTTTTTCATT
>NZ_JBHIOY010000055.1:0-1692 GCF_042195785.1 Bartonella sp. AP58NXGY
GTAGTTCATTTCTTGCGTCCTGATTGGATTGAATTAATTTGTATACGGTGAGATGAGCCATAGAACGATGTACACACATCGCTTGCATGACCATAACAAGCATGGACAGTAGGATAAGTCGTAAATATTCTCCATGCCTCGTTCCCAGGACTACTCCCTGAAGGGATCTTATCAAAAGTAGCAGGATTTCCACCAAACTTTATACCAACAAAGTCATATGCGTGGTTTTCTAAACCGACAGAGGTTTGCTTGCCATCACTTAAATAATCGAGTGTATTAGCCATCGATTGAGCGTTGTAAGCTGGACCAAAAAGATTGATACTCGTGTTGCCTGCTATACCGTGAATACCACGCTTTTCAAAATCATGCATTCCGTTACCTACCGTCATACTACCACGGCTGTGCCCATCAATATGTAATCCGTCATTGCCATAAAGATACATTGTATTCTGGAACTTCTTGGTCGAATTGGTCAATCCAAAGAAAAATGTACCTTCAAAAAACTTCTGAAAAACCGCTATACCAACCTCTACTAGCATGTCTTTATCTTGCGGGAAATATGTAAAATACAGATGACCATGATCGTTGTCAGCAAATTGGACGGCATAACGCGCGGCATCATCGGGGGAGGTAAAAATACCATTATAAAACATATGAACCTCGCCATCAGAGCCTTTTTGTAAATGATTTTCTTCCTCTGGTTTTAAATAGCGATATAGAGGTATTTTTCTTCCATAGCTATCTTTTATATAGTTTCCATTTTCATCGGTTAAATAGAGGACATTGCCATTTTCATCATGCGCAACTTCTCCTTCAGGATGTTTTGTGGCATAAGCGATTTTGTAAATTTTATAAAAATATCCCAATCCTTCATCGGATAAATCATTGATCATGTCTAAGCGATTATGCACTGCTCCCTCAAGGGATGTGGCGTCTATTGGTGCAACAGCCTGATGGGCTGTTGCAGTATTGCGGTTGAGAGAACCAATGATTTCTCCAGCATCTTGCCCCATGGACCTTTGGCCAGTTGTATTGGTTAGGATGATGGTTCCATCACTGATAGCGGATTTGGTTTCTCCTTCTGCGCCATCCTTGGCTTTGCCATGGTTTAAAACATTCTTGGTAATATTTTTTATCGTGTCATTTCCAGAAAGGCTAAAACCATGGCTGCTGGCTGTCGCATGGGCACTGTTGGTGATATCACTGGTGCTGATGCTTCCGGTGGTCAGACTATTTTTATCCGCTGAGGCACTGCTCGCAATAATGCCTCCGGTCAAGTTTGTTGTCCCCGTAACTGTAATATCAAAACCGCCCGCCTCTGCTTTGATGCCTGATTGCTCTACAACACTGTGATAATCACTAGAGGATTTATCCTTGTTCAAAGAGGCGCTCATTTAACCTCCACCACCCGTTGCTCCAGCACCAAAACCAACATTCTCATTAAAGCGCTTTGCGAATGATTTTGTGTTGTTAGGGTTGGCATTCAAGTACGTTTTTATGTCTTTTACAATAAGGACTATTTAAGCGTTTCTCAACACTTCGCTGAGGCATCACAGCACCAGGACGACATATGGGAAGGTTGTCCGATTTATGGTTATCACACCATTCTTGTATGGTAAAGCTAGGGCGAAAACCTGATTGCGCCATACACATTTCAATACTGGCAAATTGATTCAAATCTAGCGCCACAAC
>NZ_JBHIOY010000056.1:0-936 GCF_042195785.1 Bartonella sp. AP58NXGY
ACTTGCGGTTTATCATTTTTATTGACCGCAATAACTCTCTGACCAAACAAGGCAAATGACCATTGATTATCCTCATTTGCCTGATAGGTCACACCGCTTTGGCTTATGTCTTTCCAACCCTGCGTTTGACTATCATAACTATAAAGCTTTTTGGCTCCTCCTACGATAATCTTAACCCCATTACCACTTCGAAACGCTATACACCCCAAAGGCTTTTCTCCCAAAGGAGCCGATACTACCATTGCGCTAGGCATAGGAATATAGCCTCCATCTGCCGGTAAAACATTCACAAGTGTATCCGTAAAGCTGCCATTGACGACCGAAACATCGGGGCGATAATCAGCGATTGGAAAATAAACCATTTTAGAAATCCGTTGGAATTATGCGTGTGACGTTATGACGTTTGGACGTCTCTGCACGCAATTCATGCAACTGCTCGGTAAAGTCATTATAAGCTGCCGTTGCACAATCGGGTTCTTTAAGGATATTCTTGTACAACTCATATTTTGCACGCGCCTTAATCAAATCAAACGCGTGCACAAACCATAGATGCTCTTCATCAACACGCTCTATCTCTGATAAACGCTGTGGAGAGAGTATGAGTTGAATCTGATAGGCTCTGTCCGGTGTGGGATAAAGATGCAGTTTCCTATCAAAATAACTGTAACAAACCGGTGTTCCTCGCTGCTCTGATGATAACGAAGACTCTAGAGAAAAAGGACTCCTGTGCTCTAATTCAATCTTATGATGTGGATCAGAACAAAGATAAACGCTCCTTATTTTGACAGCTGTTTCAATATGGCGGGTGTCCGTTGCATCATAAGCGCCTTGACCCGCCCGTGTTTCAAACACCACATCACGGCTTTCGTTAAAGTAAAAAGTTTCCCTCTCACAAAAACGAATAGCAGCAAAAATACTTTCTTGGATTTGTGCTAC
>NZ_JBHIOY010000056.1:1020-1341 GCF_042195785.1 Bartonella sp. AP58NXGY
CCTAACCCGAATATAATGACGCGTCATCAAAATACCTTTCTGTAAGGAATATTATTATTGACATTACACATCATGTGCATTACAGTGCACTAATGATATTCATTCATAAAACGATAGAATTTGATAATTGGCTTAAGAAACTCAAAGATAAAAAGGCTAAAGCGATTATTCTTCAACGTGTTGTACGCTTAAAACAAGGACTTTTGGGTGATGTTAAGTTCTTCAATAGCATAGGTGAAGTACGCATCCACTATGGTGCTGGTTACAGAATTTATTTTACCCAAAAAGGCTCTGATTTTATCCTTTTGTTATGCGGTGGAG
>NZ_JBHIOY010000056.1:1366-1677 GCF_042195785.1 Bartonella sp. AP58NXGY
GGATATCGAACAAGCGTTAAAGTTAAAAGAGGAGTACAGTGATGAAAACAACCCCATTTAAACCAGAAGAATATCTTGAAGACATTGAAGTACAACAAGCATTTCTCAATGAAGCCTTCAAAACTGGTGATGCCGCTCATATAGCGGATGCCATTGGTATCGTTGCTCGCTCTCAAAATATGCGTGCTTTAGCAAAAGAAACCAATCGCGAACGCAGTGGATTATATCGCTCCTTAAGTAAAACGGGTGACCCCAAGCTTTCTACTTTAGTCGCTGTCTTATCTGCCCTTAACCTGCAACTCTTTGTACAG
>NZ_JBHIOY010000057.1:0-1664 GCF_042195785.1 Bartonella sp. AP58NXGY
CCATTCCTGCCTTAGGGGGTTTATATTTTTTCTTTGTTTGAGAAATCTGTTCTGTATTTTGTGATGTCATAAAATACACCCTCCAGATAATAAAAAACCCCGCATTTGCGGGGATTTTGAACTGTACATTTCCCTCTCTAGACACAATACGCCTAAGTACAGCAATGTCATTAAATACGATTTGCTACACTTTGTCAACATAAAAATAACACATATTGATATTTTAAAAACGAATCGGTTAAACAGCGCTTATGAATAATTAAGGATTCAAAATGATGAAATCATTATCCATAACACGCATCATAACATTTATAGCTTTCTTTTCTATATCAGCGCTACCTGCATCAGCGTCAGTTGGATTTATAGACAAATTGACGCGTATGTTTACAAGTGTAGATACTATAGAGAAGTATAATCAACTTTACAATAAATACGTAAGTGAATCATATATTGGCTCTATGCATTCTGAAAAGATACGCAAAGCAGAAGAACTTTCACTCAGAAATGGTGGAGAATATTCATTTTTTAAACAGGAAAATATATTGTATCGTCACATATCGGTTGTTGGTTGTGCATCCCTTATGAGTTTATTGCGGGGTGATTATAATAAGGAGATGTCGCAAATGGATCTACCCAATGTAATAAAGCGTTTACGCGATGAATATGATTGGAATGAAAGCGATTTTATGTGGGCATACAACATGGTTAATGATAACGAGGATCCAATGATTTATTATGCAAAAAAATTTCTTAAGCGTTCCGATTTCAAAAAAGCACAAGTAGATAACATAGTATCTCAAATGAAAAAAAATGATCATAAAGGGTTAAAGGGACTCAGTGAACATTGCAGAAACTTACAAACGATATACTATATAATGAAACCGTAATAGAGATTGTCATTTAACGATCAAAATGTTTCTGAAGCGCATTAAGAGCAACACGTAATGAATTCACAAGGTGTGGTAGCATTTGATCTTCTATAACGAGGTACTGTAGCGCTGCATAAAGATTATACTGTCTATAGAGGCATTGTGCTTCTTTTAGTGCCTCTTGCGTGTTGATAAACTGCTCCGTTGCAAATGCTACCCATTTATCTCTTGCCTTATCATCAGATGATGACGGCATTTCGTCATAAATCGCATTAGGCAAGCCTTTTGCGCATAAATAGTCGTTTCTTATCTGTAGGTACTGTTGCGCGGCATCATATTGCTCTTGTGTAAGCGCGTCTTTTAAACAAAGCCGCCCGATATAGGTACCAGAGAGCGGATTTTTTGCCTCCTGTAGCGTTAAACCGAAGCGCTTTGCACGTATCTCTATTGCCAATTGATCAGCAACTTCACGGGGGTATTTTGCACGTGATATACGACCATTGGCTTCTCTTAGCTGCCCTGCTATTTTAGGGCGTCCCCTTTTGTTTTTTTTCACAACACCGCCTTCTGTTTAAAAAGGAACACTATCATTCATAACGGTATGAGATGTATCAAGAGGCTTGTGAAAGCTTCTGTCATAAGGTGATGACTGCTCTTGATTATCATCATTTTTGCCATCTAAGAGCTTTAAGTCGCCTTTGTACTTAGGCAAAATGACTTCTGTTACAAACCGGTCAATACCGTTTTTATCTTGCCATTTACGCGTTTGAAGCTGTCCCTCGATATAAACTTTGC
>NZ_JBHIOY010000058.1:0-1643 GCF_042195785.1 Bartonella sp. AP58NXGY
GCATTGAGTTTTTTAGCACCAAGATCTGTCAGTGTGGAGGGCATCCCTGAAATTTCATGACGTAACGTTTCTAATTGTCCCTGGAGCTCGTTTTGTAGGTCTTTTTCTGCTGCGGTTTTATTGTTTTGTGTTGTTTTGTTCTTGTTCATGATGTTCTGTCCCTCTCTTGTATAGTGGTGTTTGCTGTGTTCATCGTAATCATTTGCATTGGAGTGAAAATTTTTACTGCCGGGATAACGCCAAAAGTGTTTTTTAGTTCCTTGTCTTTTTGTGCAATTTAAAATTGTTTTATGCCTTTCAAGGTATTCAGCACCATTCTTTCTCTTTTGGGGGGCTGTTTCTTTTAAAAGGTTAAAGATCTTTTTCTTTAAGAGAAAAATCTGTGTTGTTTATCCCGTATAAATTATCTCTTGCTGGCAGATGTTTTGTTCTCTTTATTCAAGAGCGGTTGAAATGAGAAAAGCTTGCGTCTGAAAGGCTTGTTCAGCAATAATTGTGATAAATTATTATTATAAATCAATATGTTGCAAGTAGAAAGATGATGCGTTATTTTTATCAATTGAGATATTATACGGGAGATTTCTGATCAGTCTATCATTTTGCCAAATTTATACAGTAAAGTGATTGAAGTAAGGTAAACTTTTGAAGGGTTATAAAAAAATTTCTTGAATGATTTCTTTAGAATAAGAGAGTGTTTAGGGAATAAAACTATACTTGATTTATCAAGTTTTCTTTCTTAAGAGGAATGTGGAAGTGATGTTGAAGTGGCGGTGTGGAACAGGGGAGCTCTGCAGAATGGCGATTCAGCGTATAATGGAAGATTAAGACCACGAGAGTTGTGAGACAGAAATGGAATCTGAAACAGTCCCTTTAGAGAGCAGTTCTGCTGTATTGGCAGGGCATGATTTTTCACCTTTTTCTATGTTTATGGCTGCTGATTGGGTGGTGAAAGCTGTTATCGTTCTTTTGTTGCTTGCTTCTTTGATATCTTGGACAATTGCTTTTGTGAAAATTATTGAGATCACTTTGGCAAAACGACGCGTGCGTCATGAACTCCGATTGGTTCTTAATGCCCAGACTCTTACGCGTTTGGCTGCGAGCTTGAAAGAAAGCAAAGGGGCGGGGGTGTTTTTTCTCAAAGAGGTTCTTAAAGAGGTCTATCTTTCTACACAACAGGTTCATTTTGCTTCTCCCGAAGGGACAAGCGAAAGCTCTGGTGAGAGAGCGAATACAAGGAAAAGTGTACAAACGCTTGAAGATATTCTCTTTTATGAGGAAAACGATCAATATGGAGGTGCTTCTCGCGATGTTTATGTCCGCGATGTTCATGAAGGTTTAAAAGAAAGAGTTCATTCGCTTTTGTCGCGCTGCTTGCTGGCTGCGATACGCCGGGTTGCATATGGAAACGCTGTTCTTGCAACCATTGGTGCCATTGCACCCTTTGTGGGGCTTTTTGCAACGGTGTGGGGAATTATGAATTCTTTTATTGGGATTGCTCAATCGCAAACAACGCGACTTGATGTGGTGGCTCCTGGAATTGCTGAGGCTTTATTTGCAACGGCTATGGGGCTTTTTGTAGCTATTCCCGCCGTTGTTATGTATAATAGCCTTATGCGTGCTTTGAATGGTTATCGTAGTGATTT
>NZ_JBHIOY010000059.1:0-1606 GCF_042195785.1 Bartonella sp. AP58NXGY
AACAGCAGAAGATGCGAAAAATTTAGCAAAGAAAGCAACAGAAGATATTGTTTCTATCAATGCAAAGGCTTTAACAGCAGAAAGAGTAGCGAACGAAGTCAAAGGTAGTTTAGAAACCGTTGTCACGTCGGCTTCTGAGGCAAAAGCTCTAGCAGAAGAAGCCAAAGAGCTAGCGGAGGAAATGCAAGATGAATCGAACGAAGCGAAGATTGCTGCTAATGCGGCAAAATTGACAGCCAATTCTGCGGCAACAGATGCAGAAGAAGCACAGGACGAAGCAAGAGAAGCCAAGCAAGCCGCCTCTCAGGCAAAGACGCTAGCCGAAGAAGCTAAAACGATAGCAGAGCAAGCTAATCAATCCCTTATTTCGTTTAATTTTTCTAACACAAAAGACCAAGTAAATAATAACAGTCAACAGATTGAAGCTATTAAAGAAGGTCTAAAATATTTTGTTTCTTTGATAAATAATGAATTGAATTTCACTGTCTTTTCTCAGGAACGATCATTTTTGGCAGTTGGCGATAATAGACAAACTATTTTGGTTAAAAAAGGAACGCTTTTTCGCCGTGCTGGTGTGAATGATGAGGCTTATCGTTTACATACTGTCAGTAAAGATCTAAAAATAGAATTGTCTGGTTTTATTGAAGGAGGTAAAGATTATTATCTTTACATGGTTTCACGAAATGATAACCAAGGTGTTATATTTTTTGCTTCAGACAATGCTACTTATCCGGATGGATACACAGCGGATAATTCTGTCAAGATAGGAGGGTTTCATACGCTTTGTGCGGATGTTGGAGAGATTTCCGGTCATCCATTGTCTGGTTATAGAGCAGGGGATATCTTACCCAATTCAGTTTGGTGTTTGAATCACCGCCCGCATAGTAGTCCAGAAGGGATGGTCTACGACCCCTCCACAGATCTTTGGGTTGATATTTATCTACAGTCAGGAACGAGTATTTTTACCCGTTCGGCGTATGGTACTCCGATCACAACCAACCGTACTTATACAGATCACTTATCCGATATGTTGCGTGTTAAAAAATCTTTTCTCACTGATACAGAATTTGCGTCTGCGATGTATGGAAGTAATGAAAAGACAAATATTCAAGGGAAGAAAGCCCCTTCTCCTAAGAGTTCTGGAGGACACGTTGATACGGCGAATAGGCGTATGATTTCACATATAGGGTGTGAGGATGGCTGCGGTTATGTTTCACAATTTTTATCAGAGACTTTTCCAATACAGATACCTTCTGTAACAGCGGGAAGGACGGCTTTTAGAACAGATATGAATGTGTTGGTAGGAGGAGGTCTTTGGAGTGGTGGTGTCTCTAATGGTTCGTTTTTTCGTAGTGGTCAGTATTCTCGTAGTTTCAAGGGTGAGATGTTAGGGGCTCGAGGCTGTAGCCGTCCCCGTCATTTTTGAGGAGGAGAAGATGATAGATTATCCAGAGCATTTAAATACGAAGCAAGATTATCTGAACATGCTTTCCTTTGATAAGGCTGAAACGGTAAGAAGGCTAGAGGGTCTTTTATCAACACGTTTTTATTGGGTCTTTGTTAAAGAGCTTGAAGAAGGAGAAGAGGGGATTGAAGATGATACGCA
>NZ_JBHIOY010000060.1:0-1578 GCF_042195785.1 Bartonella sp. AP58NXGY
AAACGTATCCTTTCCTATGTAACGGCCTGCATAACCAATTGCTAAGCACAAAAGTATAACGGCAGCAGCAATAGGAATAATGTTATTAATAAGATCGGTTTTCAGAGCATTTAGAGCTCTTTTAGCAGGAGCTAATTGTGGATTTGCACACGCAGGATGCGTTATAAAAAAGGCGCTTATAGCTGTAGGAATTACGATAACTTTGTTATTATTTTTTAATTTGAGTTTAATTAATTTTTTCATATATTTATTACTCTTATAAATACTTTGTAGTTCTTAATACAAGCGAGATATTACATAATATATTTAAATTCATAAAACATAAATTTGTATTAGAAACATTATGTGTTATAAAAACTTACACTTGACCCGTGAACAACAGCTTAGCAAGCTGTGTTGCAGATCCAGCGACGACAACACCAATTGCCCATCGTATAAATGTATCCTTTTCGATGTAGCGCCCTGCATAGAGAATGGCTAAGCATAAAAGTATAACAGCCGCAGCAACAGGAATAATATTAGCAATAAGATCATCCTGCAGAGCTTTTAAAGCTGTTTTAGGATGATCTAGCACTGCATATGCAGGATTGCTCATAAAAAATACAGTTGCTGCTGCAGAAATTGCTGCGACTTTGTTGTTACTTTTTGGTTGGAGGTTAATTAATTTTTGCATATCTCTCTCGTTAAGATTATAAATAACATTTCGTATTATATGTTGCCATCACTTATTTTAACCAACTGTACCCTTAAATAACAGTTGAGCAAGTTGTGTTGCAGATCCAGCGATAACAACCCCGATCCCCCATCGTACAAATGTATCTTTTCCGATGTAGCGCCCTGCATAAGCAATTGCTAAACACAAAAGTATAACACCAGCGGCGATGGGGATAAGTAGCTTCAAGTCTGTTTGGAGTGCAGTTAAAGCTTTGTTTGCAGGATCTAAAGCTACTGCTTGGGCTAATACAGGATTGAACATAAAAAACACAGTGAAAGCTGCAGAGCTCTTAATAGTTTTATTATGAATTCTTTGAAGGATATTTGATTGTTTCATATTTTTTATCTCAATTTACATTACAGATTATATTACAGATGGCATGGGTAAAATTTTTTCTTCAATATATTTTTATTGAATACAATGAAGATACTGAAATCTAAGTTTTTCTTTTATGAAATATTTATGGAGTTAATAATAAATTGGCAAGTTCAATTGCTGAACCACCGACAACAACCCCGATCCCCCATCGTACAAATGTATCTTTTCCGATGTAACGTCCCGCATAACCAATTGCTAAGCCCAAAAGTATAACAGCAGCAGCGATAGGGATAAGCGTTTTTAAATCATCCCGAAGCGCCTCTAAAGCAGTTTTTGCATTTGTTAATTTCACTTGAGCATATACAGGATTGTTCATAAAAAATACAGTTAAAGCTGCAGGGATCGCGATAATTTTATCATTACTTTTTAATTGGAAATTAAGTAATTTTCTCATATTGTTAAGCCTCATCATATTATATCTGGCATAAATCTCATCATATTATATCTGGCATAAATAATTATTTCTACGAAATAAGAAACAATTT
>NZ_JBHIOY010000061.1:0-1558 GCF_042195785.1 Bartonella sp. AP58NXGY
ATCTCGAGTGTAAAGGTTGCACCACCTGGCAAGAAGGTTTTGATATAGCTGGTCAATCTTGCCTTTTCCCCAAAGGCAAAAGCCCGCGTGATATAAGTTGCTGTTTTATGAATCTTTCCTGCAATCAACTGAACCGGGGCAAATAACACCGGAGAGAGTTTCTCTGTGCCTTTAAGAATAGCGCGAAGCTTGACCTTTTCACTGATATATTCGCTAAGGCTTAGCAATTGAAAGGGTAGCAGTTGGTAAACCGTGCCGTTGTTGCGTTCAATTTCAAAGATGACAGAGCAATCGCTTGAAGGCAATTCTACCGCTGCACGCACTTGCAAATCAGAACAATCCACAAGATCAAAGGTGCCTAAATCAACCATCTTTTCTGTTTGCCTGTAGCGTGCAGCCAACACCCGAAAGGCTAATGCTTCATCTTGATGGGCGCTCCAGCTTTGTGCATTGACAGAAGAAAAGCGCGGACCCGTCACATAGGGGTGGCTTGAGACATATCTTTGGCTGTCTTTATCAAAATCCCCAAGTTTAGCCAGTGATACGGAATGATCCGCATCATCGGTTTTAATGACAAAGGCGGTGAGACGGTCATCAGGAACGGTTAAGGGTACATCATAGCGTGCGCCAGCCCAGCCGGTTTTGGCGCCCTTCATGGAATAGGAGGTTTGGGCTTGAATATCAGCGGTAGGATAACCGTTTTCGGTGGTGACCAAATCAATAACAAGGTCATGGTTTTGATTGCCAATTTTACAAAGATGGAAATCAATGCCAGTGATTTGCCGTGTTTCATCGGGGGTAAAGACTTGGGCTTGCGGGTCGACTTGTGTCCATATTTTCACTGTGGTGGTACGTCGCATCACCTTTACATCAATGACACCTTGACCGGTAAAAAGCCCTGTTGCAACGGTGCCCCCTCTGCCTCGTGCAATCACATTCTTTGTACCAGCCGTAATATTCGCAGGAATGCTAAAGATGCCTTCAAGGGTGCCTTTGCTATCGGCAACAAGGCGGCTGTTGGGTAAGACATCCACACCATCAAAGGTAAGGCTTTCCAAGATTTCACCACGACCAAAGCCTTCAATCTTAAAATTCAGCTTAATTTGTCTTAAAAAATCGATTTGCTCTCGAGTCTCATTGATGAGGTCATCACGTACTTCCGTGTTACGGATAGTTCTCCCGCGATTCCATCCCATATTGAGTTGATTGGTGACACTTGAAAGCCAATCGGTGCGCTGTTCATGCCAAAAATCTGTTGCGGGGTTAAGGGAGACAGTCCCGGGCAAAGGCGCAAAATTTTGATAGGGGTTGATCTTTTCGCAAGCCGTTGTCAACTCTTGCGCAATGATCACTTCATTTGTCCAGTCAAGGGTGATGGGTGCGGTCAGGTGAGCGGTGTAAAAGGTTGGATCAATGGCAAGCTGTAAAATGCCATGACCAATAGCCCCTGTTTGGGGAAACCCTTCATCGCGATAACTGTCATCGAGAAAAGGGTCTGCAAACATGCCTTTTTTGGCAACGGGCTCTTTAGAGTCAACATTACTTTTAATACGCTCTA
>NZ_JBHIOY010000062.1:0-1549 GCF_042195785.1 Bartonella sp. AP58NXGY
AGCCATGGTTGTTAAAGAAGAATTTGTCATGTTTGTTTCCTACATTGCGCGCAATTCCCCCGTGGCGTGAATCACGCATGTGTTAAAAGGCTGGTTGGTTGTTAAATTTTTATGTCTTGAGGAATTCTCGTGTTTCCGCGAATATTAGCTAATCCACGAATTTCGGCATTTCTAAAGATCTTGACTGCGTCATAAATGCGAGCACTATCATAAACTTTTGCATCTCCAAAAATCTCAACATTTCCATAATTAATATCATCCTCATACGTGAAATTGGAGCATGATATAATGACATCACCATAAACTTTAGCATTGTTATAAATGAGAGCAGGACCACAAATTATTGCGTTCCCATATACACGAGCATTGTCGTAAACATTGGCACTATTCTTTATTCGTGCATTCTCAAAAACTTTTGCATCACCATAAATGAGTGCGCTATTGTAAACTTCTGCATCACCGTAAACATGAGATTTGTCGCGAACAACAGCATCACCAAAAACATGTGCACTACCAGAAACGTTGGCATTACCAAAAACAACAGCACGACTGTAAACTTGTGCATCAGAATAAACTGAAGCATTTCCACTAATACAGGCGCCATCAAATATCTTGGCATTATGAAAAATGGTAGCGCTTTCAAGCACCTTGGCATCATCATAGACCCAGCAATTGCCTTTATGACCTAAGTTATATTCCTTTTCAATAAAGCCACCAAGATCTCCTTTTTTGACATCATCAAAATCCCTTAAAGCACGAATACGGTGAAGAGTTTTTCCATCAAACTCAATTGTTTCATCAGTTAATTCGTATTTTTTCACCATGATTTTTCTCCAGTGGACATGACGTTATCGCCATAAATATGCGCATCACCATAAATCTTGGCATAACCATAAATCTGTGCATTGTCATAAATATGCGCGTCACCATAAACCATGGCATCACCATAAATCTGTGCATTGTCATAAATATGCGCATCACCAAAAACTTGAGCATCACCATAAACCATGGCATCACAACAAACCTCTGCATTGCCATAAACACGGGCATTGTCGTAAATTTTTGCACGCCCAAAAACCTTGGCATTTTCATAAACACGGGCATTATCATAAACCTTGGCATTATCTCTAATTATTGATTTTTCGAATATCTGTGCATTACCAAAAACCTTAGCGTTATCACAAACCGCGGCATCATGCCAAACCCAACAGTCGCCCTCATGACTTAAGTTGTCTTCTTTTTCTATGAAGCCGCCTAGAGCACCTTTTTTAATAATTCCAAATTCTTTTAAAGCACATATGCGGCGTAGAGTATGTCCATCAACTTCGATTGTTTCATCAGTAAGTTCATATTTCTTTTCCATAATGATAGCCTCTTAATGCATGCTTTGTCTTTTAATCTCTTGAGACAGCACCCCCATGCCTTTTGTTGTGATTTTTGCTGAAGGAATGACTTTTTCAGCCTTTTTTGTTGTTTGAATAGTGAGGGTTGAGCAATCCATTAGTCCTTTTTGTATTTTGTCTTGATAAGGCAATAAGTGAGCCCCGAA
>NZ_JBHIOY010000063.1:0-1510 GCF_042195785.1 Bartonella sp. AP58NXGY
CCATTCCTGCCTTAGGGGGTTTATATTTTTTCTTTGTTTGAGAAATCTGTTCTGTATTTTGTGATGTCATAAAATACGCCCTCCAGATAATAAAAAACCCCGCATTTGCGGGGATTTTGAACTGTACATTTCCCTCTCCAGACACAATACGCCTAAGTACAGTAAGGTCATTAAATACGATTTGCTACACTTTGTCAACATAAAAATAACACATATTGATAATTTCAAAGGGAATCGGTTAGGTAGTGTTAATTATTATAATTTAAGGATTAAATAATGAAGTCACTATCCATAACGCTCATAGTAATATTTATAGCTTTCTTTTCGATATCAGTGTTATCAAGATACACTAGTGTAGATAGTTTAGAACAATACGATAAACTTTACGAAAAATATGTAAGTGAAAATTATCAAAACTCAGAATATCATCAAAAATTAGCAAAGGCAAAAGAATCGGTGGAGTATTTAAAAACATTTATGGGAAGTACTGTAGACATCCCCAATGATAAAAGTCCATTTTGGAAGCATTTAATAACACTACCTAGCAATCCTCCGGAATTTAATATTTTAAAACATTATCACATAGTGCTTGTTTTTTGTGGTCGTTTTGCTGATTTATTACAAGGTGATAAAAGTATGCCCACAGTTACATTTAACGACTTGCAAACAAAACTTAAGAAATACGGTAGTATTTTTAATGACTGGGATACTATAGAAACTATTTTATTTAAAGCAAAATTTGAAACACATTTTAATGATCCAATGTTTGAATACGCAGAAAAATTTTTGAATTCTCCAAATGGCATTAGCAGAAAAGAACAAACTATTCGTACAGAGCATATGATACTAGGACATGAAAGCGTTCGTTTACAAAATACAGTGAATATGTGCTCTATTGCTATAAGTGTATATAGAGAAATGATGCCCAAAGAAGATATAAGACCCCCAGTAAGATATGGCTCTTTTGAAAAATGGAAGCGATATTTAAAAATTTTTTAAACTAGCGATTAAATACTTATGAAGCGCATTAAGAGCAACGCGCAGTGAATTCACAAGGTGTGGTAGCATTTGATCTTCTATAACGAGATACTGTAGCGCAGCGTGAAGATTATACTGTCTATAAAGGCATTGTGCTTCTTTTAGTGCCTCTTGCGTGTTTATAAACTGCTCTGTTGCAAACGATACCCATTTGTCTCTTGCCTTATCATCAGATGATGATGGCATTTCGTCATAAATCGCATTAGGCAAGCCTTTTGCACAAAGGTAATTATTTCTTATCTGTAAGTACTGTTGCGCGGCATCATATTGCTCTTGAGTAATCACGCCTTGCAAACAAAGCCGCCCGATATAGGTACCAGAAAGTGGATTTTTTGCCTCTTGTAGCGTTAAACCGAAACGCTTTGCACGCATTTCTATTGCCAATTTATCAACGGCTTCACGCGGTGCTTTTGCACGTGATATACGTCCGTTTGGTTCTCTTACCTGCCCTGCTATTTTAGGGCGTCCCCTT
>NZ_JBHIOY010000064.1:0-297 GCF_042195785.1 Bartonella sp. AP58NXGY
AGGCTTTGGAAGGCTTAAAGCGCTCTGATGGGTTGTTTGGTTTAATCGAAGCAGCAAAAATGTTAGAGGTGTGACCAAAGGATTTAACGGATTACTTGCGTAAACATGATTGGGTCTATCGACGGGCTCCAGGGGCGCCTTTGTTGCCTTATCAAGATAAAATCAAGAAAGGATTCATGGATTGCCCTGCTATTACCATTCAAAGACCGGATGGTACAGAAAAGGTACTCCCTTCAACGAAAATCACATCGAGAGGATTGGCATGTTTGAGAGAGCAAATCCATGGAGGTGTACAAT
>NZ_JBHIOY010000064.1:320-1499 GCF_042195785.1 Bartonella sp. AP58NXGY
CAACTTCTTATGTGATTTATGGATGGCACTGTTTAAATTTTCCAATCATCGAGGCATTGGAGATGAAAATTGTAATGCCATAGTTGAAGTTATGGAATTGATAGAAAAAGTTTTAGTTTTAAAACTTCAAAATGAACTACCCAATATTACAAAGATTTTAGCAATTCTTACAGATTTTGGAGATTCAGAGTTACCGCATAGCATGGATTCTTTATTGCGCGCTTATAATCCAGATTCAGAGAACCCCATTAAAAAGGTTGCTTAAGTAAATATATACTCCCTCCTCGTTCTCAAAAATGGGGAGGGGATTAAGAGGCTTCTTCTAAAGCTGTTTGCTCTTTACTATTCTTTTGAATAGGCGTTAAACTCATTTGTAAATCTAATGCACTTAACACACTAAGAAAAGTAGAAAGGCGTGGATCACCTTTATCGCTTAAAGAACGATAAAGAGACTCGCGATTTAGTCCTGTCTCTTGAGAAACAGTTGTCATTCCTTGTTTACGCGCAATAATACCTAATACATGTGCAATATAGCCACTATTTTTGGTTTCTAAAGCATCATCTAATAAGATCTTAAAGTCTTCAGGTGTATTAAAATATTCACTTACATCAAATTTAGTAATTTCCATGTTTCATTTCCTTTACTAATTGAAGGGCTTTTTCGATATCTTTTTGTTGTGTGGATTTATCACCAGCATTTAATAACAAAATGATTTGTTTCCCTTGTTTTACAAAATAAATCCTATAGCCTGGTCCATAATTTATTTTTAGTTCACCAATGCCACGGAAATATTTCACGTCTCCTAGAAGCCCATATTCAAGGCGGAAAATACGTGCAGCAATTTTCTTTTGCACTTGTTTGTCTTTTAACGAGTCTAACCACTCTGTAAAATAGTGTGTTTTTTTAACAATAAACATTTGTAGTTTATATGCTACATAATAGATAATGTCAAATACATTCTTTTGTTCCAATGAATTTGTTCCAATGAACAAGCTACATAGGTTTTAACAAGCCATCCTTTCAAATGGGAAAAATATCAATTTTTTAATCCAGCTCTGCTTTTTTCGGAGCTTTTTTTATGGAGAAGCATATGCGAAAAATATCATCAGAAGGACTTGCACTTATTAAACAATGGGAAGGTTTGCGTTTAAACGCCTATAAAGATGCCATTGGGGTAT
>NZ_JBHIOY010000065.1:0-1479 GCF_042195785.1 Bartonella sp. AP58NXGY
ATGAAAATTGTAGCGACGTCTTTTGTCAATAAAGGCGCTGAAACGACCAATTCAGACCAACAAAATGCCACCCATGATGGGGGGGCGCATATTTTAGCACGGGATGGTTTGCGCATTGATGTGGGCAGTTTTGAGAATGTTGATGGTCTCATCTCTACGCAAGGAGCAGTCAATGTTGTTGCAGACAGTGTGACACAGGCAGGACGCGTGGAAGTTGAGCGTGGTGATCTTCAACTCACGAGCCACGGTGATTTAAGCAATAGCGGTACGATAGAAAGCAATGGCAAAATAGCTTTGCATGCGCAAACCAATCTCAAGCAAACAGGGCGCATTGTTTCCAAAAAGCGGATAGAGCTTTCCAGCGATGGAACATTAACAATGGGTGAGACAAGTGAAGTGGGCGCCTATGATGTCGCATTGAGTGCAGGCACCCTTACGAATGCGGGACGTGTGGAAGCGCAAGGTGGGGAGCTTCGTCTCAACAGCCATGGTCTTTTAAGCAATTTCGGTACCATGGTGGGGGGGGTTGTTGATGCAAAGCTTGGTTCTTTAGCCAATTCAGGGCAGCTTTTAGCCAATGGAGCTTTGAGGGTTGTCGCAGAAAAGCATGATCCATCTCTGGAGCAAACCGCTCTTGTTTTAAATACCGAAACTGGTGTTCTCAAAAGTGGTGGCGCTTTTGTTTTGACGACAGATGCGTTGAACAATGCCGGCAGCCTTGGTTCCAGTGGTGATGCGGTTGCCCTCAATGTGAGCGGAGATCTGAGCAATAGCGGGCTGATTTATGCCAAGAAATCCGCAACGCTTTCCTTGGATGGTTCTTTTCTTAATCAGCATGGCGATGTCATTGCCGAAGATAATCTCATCATTCGCGGTTTAAGAGGAGAGCGTGCTGGTCATGTGATCAACAGTTCGGGGCTTTTAGAAGCCGTATCCGGTGATATGAGCTTTGATGTCTCAGCTCTCACCAATATGCGTGAAGGTGGGGTGGAGGTGACCGATAAAGTGTTTTCTCACAGGTTCGTTCCAGGAAGATGGGAAGGCACCAATGTTAAACATCAGCAGATAAAGGAAGATGTTGATACGACAGTCATTCGTCAGCAGGCACATTTTACCAATAATGCGGCACAGATGTGAGTAGGACATCATCGGACAATTAAGGCCGGTGAGATCCGCAATAGCGAGAGCTGGATTGCGGCCAATGGCAACAGGGAGATGCATGGCGATACGCTGCTCAATGAGGGGCGTGATTTAATCGAAACAACCAAGATTGTGACGACAACACATCGCAGGAAGAAACATTGTACTGTTGCGAATGGAGGATGTAAGTGGGGAGGAATAACGTATTTTGGCAGTACAACCGATACCAAAACAACCACGCGCACCTATGATGCGGTTTATGGCACAATTGAAGCGGGGGGAACGCTTGATGCGAAGGTGACGGGCTATATTAACAATCATGCGGTGCGTGAGGGCGTA
>NZ_JBHIOY010000066.1:0-1471 GCF_042195785.1 Bartonella sp. AP58NXGY
GGCACACATGTCTAATGGTATGCCATGGATAAGATTCCATTTATATGACTGGATAAGTGGTACAGATGGAATGACATTGGAGCAAAGGGGGGCTTATATGACGCTTCTCGTTCGCATGTATGATAAAAAAGCACCAATTAAAACAGACTTTCAAACGCTTGCACGCGCTTGCAATTGTTCGCAGAAAAAATTTGCAACGATTGTCGAATATCTCATAAGGAATGATAAACTTATTGAAACAGATGATGGGTTGTGGAATACGCGTGTTGAAGAAGAACTCAATAACCTCAGTGAAGAGTTAGATAATTTTACCTTTAATAATAATGAAGAAAAGGAGGTAAAATATGTCAACTAAATTGGCTTGGACGAGACTTAATACAGACCAGTGGCTATTTAAACTCTCTGATTTACCACCTATGGAAGTCAATGTTTATGTGAAGTTGCGAATAAGAATGTTACACACGCGTGAACCTCTTTTGAATGATTCACGAGTATTGTCTCATTTTACTTGTTGTACAGTAAAAAGATTTGAAAAGGCGTTACATTATTTATTTAGATCTGGGCACATCATTTCTTTAGAAGATGGTCGTTTGTGGAGTTCAGATGTTGAGGAAGAACTCAATAACTCAAATGAAAATATAAATAAATTTTCAGAGAGAGCACAGAAGGCAGCGCAAGCAAAATGGGCAAAACATCATAAAAAAAAACAATTAGCGATGATCAAAATGCTAAGCATGATGCTAACGATACGCTTAAGGATGCTAAGCATGCTACAAGCAATGCTAATGCAATGCTTAATGATGCCATTAACATAGACAATAACATATATAATAAAAAAACTAAAATTATCGTTTTAGCAAAAAAAGAAATTGGTTCTGAAAATTTAGAAACAAACGATTTGGTTGAAGAGCCAACAGAAGATGATGCTCTCAAAAGCCAATCAGAACAAATTGAAACATCATCAGAAAACCCACCTCCCCTTCACGAGCAAGAAAGCATTCCGAAAAAAGCAAAACAAGCGAAAACTAATCGAGAGTGTCGATTGCCTGCTGATTTCGAACCTAATTTGCAATACGCAATCGATCAAGGGTTAACGCATGATGAAGCGTTATTAGAATTCGAAAGATTTAAACTTCATTGGCAAAATAATCCAAATCGAAATGCTAAAAAAAGTGATTGGCAAAAGGCATGGTACAAGTGGATTACACACCAAGAATATGGATTGCTAGCCAAGAAACGAGAAAAATGAGAAAGGGAAAAACGCTATGCGAATGAACGCTATAAGCAACCAGCAAACAACTTCTCCAGCAACCTCGCAGAAAGCTTCAGTGACCTCAAAGCAGCAATCTATGCTGGCGATACTTACGGATCAGAATGCAGCAGAAATACAAAGACTATCAGTTCATTTGAAAGAACTTGCAAAGAGGGTGGACCGGAGTTGGTATCCTCGGATCTCTATGAGAGGAAAGCC
>NZ_JBHIOY010000067.1:0-1470 GCF_042195785.1 Bartonella sp. AP58NXGY
TGGTTACTTTAATCGTTTATTTAGATCGCTAGCTGTTTTGATAATAAAAGCCGTGTCTTAAAGGACGCGGCTTTTTTTTATTCTATCTTTTAGACGCCACAGCCGCTTTAATCAATTCCTCTACAGTCTTTATCTATCTACAAAAGGATATTAAACCTGTAGAAATCTCTTTTCTTCCTGTAACCCATGCCCCCAAAATAAGTTGCGTATCTCCAAAAACACGCGCCCTGCCACCAATAATTGCCTTTCCATAAGCACGTACATTACCGTAAACCTTCGCAAACCCATTAACACACGCCTCATCACAAATTATTGCATTTTCAAAAACCTTCGCATGCCCCCAAACCATAGCAGCATTATAAACCTTGGCATCATCACCAACCCAGCAATTGCCATCATGTGATAAGTTGTATTCACTTTCAATAAAGCCCCCTAAATCTCCTTTTTTAACACTTCCAAAACTTCTTAAAGCTTTAATGCGATAAAGTGTTCTAACTCTACCATAGAGATGGTCTTTAACTTCTGTAGTTTCATTAGTAAGTTCATATTTTTTGGATACAGTTTTAGTGGTCATAGGTAGCTCCCTAATCTAATATTCAAACAAATTTTTAAATGAAATGGTTATAAGGAGGCGCCCCCGCACCGCCTAGTTTTAAAGGGTTATCTATATTTACCAAAAGAGATGGTTTCATTCCCAAAAAGACGCGCACGCCCAGAAACCAATACCTTACCAAAAGCATCGCTATGACCAAAAATTTTCATACGACCACCAACACGTGCTTTATTTGATATTTCTGTATCACCAAAAATTTTTGCATAACCTGTAACACGTGCATCGTCTAAAACACGAGCTTTACCAAATACTAATGCATAACCAGATATCCAACAATTGCCATCATGCGATAAATTACCCTCATGTTCTATAAAACCACCAACGTCACCTTTCTTAACAGTACCAAAGTCTCTTAAAGCTATAACACGACGAAACAAGCGATTACCAAACTCAATAGCACCTAATGAAAGTTTATATTTTTTCTGTTGAGTATTTTTTGATACGAAATCTTGTGCAATATTGTCATTTGCAACGGTATCAATAATGGGAGTGGTTTGTTTTTTAACTGTAGCTTTCATGCTAGTAATCCTATTCAATAGAGTTTTTAATTGACAACCCATAAGGGCGCCGGGCGCTAAAAACACGGTGAATAGTCCGCCGCTATACTTTCCCCTCGCGAAGGGTATTGTATGGTATAGCTACACCCGACATAATCGTTATATGCTAGAGACAGCACAAAAGAAAGTCAGTATTTTAAAAATTGGAGAAACCTTATCGTGGCTTACTCGCTATTCATATAGTGTTTTTAGCACTTGCCAACCTTATTAAACGACCTTTTCCTTAAAGTCAATACGTATTTTTTATTTTTTTCACTTTTTTTCATTTTGATAATTACCTAATTGAATATCAAGTGCTTT
>NZ_JBHIOY010000068.1:0-1391 GCF_042195785.1 Bartonella sp. AP58NXGY
GAAAACGAAGGACAGATCGATGCCACAGATGTTACGCTCACAACAAATGGCATAGGGACCGGCGCACTTGCGCTTGGTGAGAGCACAATTCAATTGCATGGCAATACAACAATCAACAATACTTTAGACGGTCTTAGAGCAGTTGATGGTGGTAAAATTACCGGTGAAAATTTAAATATCACCGGAGGAAAAGCTATCACAGATCCCGACACAGAACGCTCTGGTCTAACGACAGAAGGCGCTGGCAGTGAAATTAACTTAACAGGCAAAACAATCATTCAAAATGTTGATGAAGGTCTTTATGCAGACGGTGGAAGCAAGATCACTAGTGGTGATCTAGTAATGAGCGGTGGTGAGAGCGAAAAAGTAACCATTGCTGTAGGCTCTTACGAGCTTGAGAGCAAAATTGAATTAAATGGTAAAACAACCATTAAAAATTTTGATGTTGGTCTTGCTGCAGCTGGTGATGCCTCAATTATCATGAAGAATGGCACTAAAAATGAAATAGACGTCAAAAAAATTGCACTATTCGCAGCAGATAGGGGAAAGATTGACCTAGCAAATACTGATGTAAAAGCAGAAAGCGTAGGTATGCAACTAGTGGCTTTATCGAAAACCAATACAGATGAAGATGATCTACAAATATATGGAGACAACGAAATCAATCTAACCAATATCAATATTCACGTTGACAATGGCACTGGAATTCTCGTTGGAGCATTTGTTGAAAAAAGCATTGACAATAATATTGCTCCATCAATCGGAAAAGTTAATCTTAACAACTCAGAAATCCATGCGGATGTGTTATTAGACAATGGACTTTTTTGGGACAAAAATTCTTGGATCGATACAAATTTCTGGAATGATGAAAACATGAAGGAGATATCTACCGGTACCTTTACCTTAAATGCAGATCATTCTACTTTAGAAGGTAGAGCAAACATTGCACAAGAAAGAAACGTACACTTTGACCTGAAAAATGGTACGCAATGGATCTTAAAAAACAGCACACAAGAAAAAGATGCTGAGGGTAATCTGCTTGATATCGCTCAAAGATCACGTTCTGATATTTCTGTTCTGGATCTCGAAAACAGTTCTCTTGTTTTTAAAGAGCCAACAGAAAATCATTACCACACATTGCATATAGGCTCTGGTAAACCAGATACCAAAGCCGTCTATAATGCAACAGGCGATGCACAAATTTATTTCAATACAAAATGGACCGATGGCACGCCAATAGCAGAGCAAGAAACCGATCGGCTTCTCATTCATGGCGATGTTTCAGGCTCCACAACAGTTTACATCAAAAGCGATTTAGGAGATAAAGAAAGTGTCATAAATGCTTCTGACCCTTCGAACAGTAGTGGGATTTCACTGATCCAAGTTTCTGG
>NZ_JBHIOY010000069.1:0-1012 GCF_042195785.1 Bartonella sp. AP58NXGY
TGCAATACATATTGTGCACGTTTTATAACAGAAATACTTCCATGGATTAAGACTTCATTACCACGCGGATGAATACTAAGTTTAAGTTTTTTTTCAATATAAGCAAGATTTTCGTCAAATTGACCAAAAACCGCTTTTGCATATTTATTATTTTCGAAAATCAAAACAACTTGGCTCGTCTCTGAAGCGCTTTCTTGTTCCAAGGAGGCTGTTTTTTCAATGTCAGTATTTATTTTTTCAGTTGAAACTTTCAGTCTATTCTCCATATCGACATAAGTATTAAACATTTTTTTGAGTAAACTTTATAAAAGACAAATTTTCTTTCATAGAAATTCATTCTCTAGATGTAATCATTTTCTTTGAAAATAAAAGAGTTTTCAAAATCTTTATTGTAAACAAGAGGGTAGATACATATTTATCTATTTGTTACTTCACCGACAAAACTATTTGAGCTAGCATTTTTAATATGAATTTCTACTACGCTACCTGTAGAGGATTCTGTATCAACGACAACAGGTAAAAGCCAAGGGGAGCGCCCCACCATTTGCCCTGAATGACGTCCAGGTTTTTCGATAAGAACATCGGTTTTTTGTCCAATTTTAGAACGTAAAAATGTATTTTGTTGTTCAAGGAGAAGAACTTGTAAATGTTGAAGCCGAGCATCTTTTACAGATTCATCAACGTGATTTTTCATGGTGGCCCCCACTGTTCCAGGACGGGGGGAATATTTAAAAGAATAAGCTGAACTGTATTGTACTTGTTGAATAAGTTTAATGGTTTCTTCAAAATCTTCATCTGTTTCTCCTGGAAACCCTACAATAAAATCACCAGAAAAGGCAATATCTGGTCGTGCAGCTCGAATTTTTTCGATAAGATGAAGATAATAAGAGCTTTTGTGTTGGCGGTTCATCGCTTTTAAGATGCGATCTGAACCTGATTGAACAGGGAGATGAAGATAAGGCATTAACATATCAAGATCTCGATGTGCGGCAATAAGGCTATCATCCATATC
>NZ_JBHIOY010000069.1:1101-1375 GCF_042195785.1 Bartonella sp. AP58NXGY
CACCAAGACGCCAAGTTTTGCCATCAGCACTTTGCCCATGCCAACCATTGACATTTTGTCCAAGCAGCGTAATTTCTTTAACACCAGCTTCAATGAGTTGACGGGCTTCTTCGGTAATTTGCTCGACGGAGCGCGATATTTCAGCCCCCCGCGTATAGGGAACAACGCAAAAAGTGCAAAATTTATCGCATCCTTCCTGTACTGTTAAAAATGCGCTAACACCCCTTTTTCTGACTGCACGTTTATTATGAGGTGGTAAATGAGCAAATTTATC
>NZ_JBHIOY010000070.1:0-1356 GCF_042195785.1 Bartonella sp. AP58NXGY
TTTAAACAATTTTTTGAATGAAAGAATTTTAAAGAGGGGCGCCCCCGCCGCGCCCGCGCCGTTATTTACGCTGCTTTTTCTAAAATATTATTCGAGTTATATATGACTTTATTGCCACTATAAACCTCACCTTCCCTATGAACAAAATCACACTCTCTTAATTTTGCCTTGCCTGAAACCTTCCCATAAATTTTTGAATAACCTGATATTTTTGCATTACCATAAATAATCCCATGAATTTCAGCATGCCCTTCAATAACAGCGTTCCCATGAACGTGTGCATTTTTATAAAGTTTTGAAAAACCTAGAACCTTGGCATTACCATAAACTTTTACATCAGCATAAATGCAAGCATATCCAGAAAGCTTGGCATTACCAAAAATATGCGTATCATTAAAAACCCAAGCATTATAATGAACGTGCGCATTCCCATAAATTCTTGCACGAGGATAAATACGTGCAAAACCATAAACTTCAGCATTTCCATAAACAAAGCCACCTACAACAGCCTTGCCATAAACACGGGCGTTTTCATAAATACAAGCTTCCACATTAACATGAGCATACCCACTTACAACGGCATTATCGTAAACACGGGCATTGCTATAAACCTTGGCATTACCTGCAACCCAGCAATTGCCATGATGCGATAAATTGTATTCACTGCCAATAAAACCGCCGAGGTCCCCTTTTTTGACATCTCCAAAATCTCTTAAGGCTCTAATTCTATGAAGCGTTTTAAAGCCAACCTCTATTGTCTCGCCTGTAAATTCGTATTTTTTTGCAAACTCTCTCTTTTTAAAAGAGCCATTATCATCTGTAATAAAAAAGGAAGTTTCTTGATTTGTAACTGTAGCTTTCATGCTAGTAATCCTGTTTGTAATTTTTCCATTGACAACCCTATAAGGGCGCCGGGCGCTGAAAAACACGGCAAACAGTCCGTCGTCACACTTTTCTCATAAAGAGTATTGTATGATGTGACCACACCCGACAAAATCGTTATATGCTAGAGACAGCATAAAAGAAAGTCAGTATTTTAAGAAATGGGAGAAACCTTTTCGTGGTTTACCCGCTGTTTGTTAAGTGTTTTTCAAGCACTTGCCAACCTTAATAAACGACCTTTTCCTTAAAGTCAATACGTATTTTTTATTTTTTTCAATTTTTTTCATTTTGATACCTACCTAGTTGAATACCAAGTGCTTTCTCTAGCTCGTTGTCTATATCATCATAAGTTTTCACTGCTTTAACTGTACATTTTTTGATTTCCCTATTCACCTCGTCTATCAAAGGTTCACAACTCAATACACTTCTTGGCAAATCGCCACCGTAAACCCAAGCTTTCACTTGCGCCTTGGT
>NZ_JBHIOY010000071.1:0-1354 GCF_042195785.1 Bartonella sp. AP58NXGY
ACCAAGGCGCAAGTGAAAGCTTGGGTTTACGGTGGCGATTTGCCAAGAAGTGTATTGAGTTGTGAACCTTTGATAGATGAGGTAAATACGAAAATCAAAAAACGTACAAATGAAAGCGAGAAGTGTTATTCACAGGCTTATGATATAGACAGTGAACTAGAAAAAGCACTTGATATTCAATTAGGTAATTATCAAAATGAAAAAAAGTGAAAAAAATAAAAAATACGTATTGACTTTAAAGAAAAGGTCGTTTAATAAGGTTGGCAAGTGCTTAACAAACACTATAGCGAATAGCGGTTAAACCACGTAAGGTTTTTCCCATTCTTTAAATACTGACTTTCTTTTGTGCTGTTATTAGCATATAACGATTATGTCGGGTGTAGCTATGTTATACAATACCCTTCGCGAGGGAAAAGCATAGCGACGGACTATTCGCCGTGTTTGTTAGCGCCCGGCGCCCTTATAGGGCTGTCAATAACAAACAATTTAAACGAATAGGTGTCAGCATGAACGCTACAGTTACAAATCAAGAAACTTTTCCAAAATATGAACTTACTAATGAAAACCGCGTTGTTAACGGTGTGACTTTACACCGCATTAAAGCTTTAAGAGATTTTGATGATGTTAAGGCGGGGGATTTAGGTGGCTTTATTAAAGATGAGAGTGATCTGTCTCATAAAGGCAATTGCTGGGTTTATGATGATGCTATGGTTATCCAAGCAAGCGTTTCCGAAAATGCCAAAATACGCAATAATGCTTGTGTTGTGAATTATGCTAAAGTTTATGGTAATGCTGTGATTAGTGATAAGGCATGGGTTTTGAGTGATAAGGCACATGTTTATGACAATGCAGTCATTAATGGCAATGCAAAAATTGGTGGCTATGTTTTTGGCAATGCCGTTGTGAGTGATAATGCCGTTATTACTGAAGGGGCTCTTATTTACGATAATGCCCGTGTATATGAAAATGCTCATGTGAGTGGGCTTGTGTTTAATGATGCCCATGTCTACGGTAAATCACGCCTTGCTGCGTGGTCAAAAGCTTATGGCAATGCTCATGTTTTTGATAAAGCTATAGTTTATGATGGTAGCAATATTTATGACAATGCCAAGGTTTTTGGCTCGGCGCGTGTTGGTCCTTTTGCAAAAATTCATGATAATGCTCATGTGAGTGGCAAGGCACAAATTTGCCAATTTACAACGATTTATGGCAATGCTGTGCTTAAAGAAAATAAGAAATTTTCTGAAGATGTCTGTGGTCTTGATCAGGATATAAATAAAGCAGCGTAAATAACGGCGCGGGCGCGGCGGGGGCGCCCCTCTTTAAAATTCTTTCATTCAAAAAATTGTTTAAA
>NZ_JBHIOY010000072.1:0-1348 GCF_042195785.1 Bartonella sp. AP58NXGY
CCCTGATGAAAAAACAGTGGTGATGAAATTTGATAAGCCTTATCCAGCAGAGCTTATCCTTAATAATATTGTTGCAAATCCGGCAACAGCTTTGCTTGATCGTGAGACAATTATGAAGCATGAAAAAGATGGCGATCTGGGAAATCAGTATTTGAAGAGTCATGCTGCTTGTGTTGGTCCTTATCAGTTAAGCAGTTGGCGTCCTGGAGAAGCTCTTTTGTTACGTGCAAGTTCCCACTACTGGGGACAAGCCCCTAAACTGAAGCAGATTCTCATTCGCCATGTTATGGAGCCTGGAACACAACGTTTATTGTTGCAAAAGCACGATATTGATGTTGCTCGTGATTTGTCCCCTGAAGATCTTGCAGATCTGCAAAAAACAACAGATGTTAAAATCGAAGAAGTGTTAGAGCCATCCATGATGTATTGGGGATTTAACATGACAAATCCCATTTTTGCTAAAGAAAAAGTACGCTTGGCGATGCGTTATCTTATTGACTATGAAGGTCTTGGCAAGAAACTTCTCAAAGGTGTTGGTGTTCCACGGGCGAGTTTTATTCCTCTTGGTAACTTTGGGGCTTTGGATGAAAAAGAAGGGCAACCCTTTAGATTTGATGTTGCAAAAGCCAAGCAGCTTTTAGCAGAGGCTGGTTATCCGAATGGCTTTGAGGCAAATTTTCTTGTATCAAATGCCCCTTATACGCTGTTACTTGCTCAGTCGCTTCAAGACAGTGCGGCAAAGGCGGGGGTGCGTCTTAAAATTGAACGGATGGCTGGTACACAGTTGTTTTCAAAAGTGAATGCACGGGCTTTTGATACGACTTTTATCGGATGGAATAACGATTCTGCGGACCCTCATACCATGGCTTCACGTCTTATTTATAATCCGGATAATCGGTCTGAGGCAAAAAATACCGCTTATCCTAGTTGGCAGAATGGGTATTTTGATGCTGAGATGAATCAAAAAGTTGAAGAGGCATTGTTTCAAAAAGATTCGCAAAAACGGGCGCAACTTTATGCTGATTTACAACGTGAACTTATGCAAAAAGGACCTTATGCGTTTATCTTTCAAAAATATAGCGTTATCGCGATGACACCTGATATCAAAAAGTGGGTTTGGAATAGTGCGCCACAAATTTTTTATAGTAAAATTGAAAAATAAGTGTGTCTTTAAATATTGTAAAATACAACAAAAATGAAATCATAATAACTTCAGCGTTTTGCATAGTGTTCAAGAACTTTGTAATACGCTGGAGATCATGGGGAATGATTGGATATGTTGTTGAATATTTCTATTTTAAAAGGGATCTGTCATTTTCATTAAAGATGTGTTGGTATGGATGTTAAA
>NZ_JBHIOY010000073.1:0-1344 GCF_042195785.1 Bartonella sp. AP58NXGY
GGCTCACTGCGTTGATAGTTAAAATCCCACGCATCATTCATCCCTAAAATATTTTCTACCCTCAAGCCCGCACTATAGCGCGCATAACCCGTGGAAGATTGTCCCATATTGTCATGAGAAACAGTAACCTTGAAAGTTTTATCGGGATGATTGTTAATATTGACAATGGTGCTCCCTTCTTCACGCCCTGGAAGAAGTTCGCTTTGAGCGTGCGCTGAACTCAAACGGTTGATCTGATCAAGCCCCTGTTCAATATCGCGCATGTTCAGAACATGACCTTGAAGACCAGGAAAAGCACTCCATACAACATTATTATAACGAGATGCCGGTGAACCATTATAGTAAATCTCTGAAAGCTTGCCCTCAATGACAACAAATTTGAGCGTCTTGCTGTTTTTGATATCTTGATCAGGAATATAAAAACGCGCCGTTACATAGCCTTGATCCAAATAAACTTTGGTTAACTTCTTGATTAAGAGCTGAATATCAAAAAGACCAATACATCTTCCAACATAAGGCTCTGTTACGGCTGATATAGAGCGCTTTTTGACATGGTGCACTCCCTCAACAACAACAGCATGAATGGGAAAACATTGCTTCCCACCCAAAAGCGTTTCTGGATTTTGCTCTGAAGGCGTCTTGATCCTTTTAGGCGTTAAAGCGCGTAATTTCTCAATTCTTTCTAATTGCTGCTTCTCAGATTGTTGGCGAGAAAAATTATCTGTTGGGGAATGAAAAATAGCTGAGGAGCGCGCATAAACATTTACACCTGTAAACAAACCAAAGAAAACAACAATGGCACGAAAAATTCTCAAAAGAGAACTTTGGCGTAAAAATACACAAAACAATACAGATTGCCCCCGCTTTGCATTATTCATGAAGCACTCTTTAAAAGAACTTCATGGAACCGCTAATAAATCCACTCAAAACAGCCACTGCCCTATAACGCTTTTAACAAAAGCACATGCCTCTGTAACCAAAGAAAAGTGACACCCAAAAACTGCTTTATTTTACAAAAACCACTTTATTTTAACTGCTGAAGATCTCTCCCCCACATTTATATGAAAAAACCTCTAAACAAAACTGTTTAGCCCGTCAATGGTTAATACATTAATATCCCCAGTTTAATGCTACAATATATTTATCAATAATTAGAGATAAATTCACTCTCCAGCTCCTCTAAGCCACTCAACACGCATATAAACGAGACATCATGCGATCAAGCACATCCTGTCGTCAAAAACCATCATAGAAAACAATAAGAAATCTCTTTTAAAACTTTCTACTCAAATAGGCAAAACTCTCTGTACAGCGCATTAAGCAACCGTTCTCCAAAGATAATGA
>NZ_JBHIOY010000074.1:0-1331 GCF_042195785.1 Bartonella sp. AP58NXGY
CATGTGAATTTACCCAAAACAAAAGCCCGTCTCACCATTGCAATGGATGGCGATGATGCTGGTCGTAAAGCAGGTTTCATCCTAGAAAAACGTGCTTATAATAATGCCCTTTTAAATAAAGAAAAAACGGCGTTTTTGAACGACATAACGCCATAATTAAACACAATACAAATAAATAAGGATAAAGTTATGTATAACTCTATCAAATATTATCAGTACAAAATCGCATATTGTATCATTTTTTTAATAGAATAGATAACACCATTTAATACGTATTGATACAATCAACAGAATCGTTCATAAAATTTGTAAATAATCTAGCGAGTAAGGGAAAATGACATCTATAGTAGTATTGATAGCTGTAATATTTATTTTGTTATGTGCTTTTTGGAATTATTATGAATTTAAAAAGTGGGCGTTTTTTCCATCTTTGTTAATAGTTGTGGGCTTTACTACAGCACTCTTTCTTTTATCAGAGCATTATCTTATAGAAGGAGCTTGCAAACCAATTCATACGGGACGTGGTCGTACTTCAAATCTTCATTGCATTATTAGTGAATATTATGAAGATTTTACTTATCTTTTGAGAGAAGTGCATGCTGCTGAAATAGTAATTTTTTGTTTGGTGCTTTCAATTATATGTCTATGTGAGAAGATTAAGGAACGAAATACTAGTTGTGATAAAGAAAATGACAGCTCAGAATACAGCAATGATTATAATGGTCCATGGCAATAATTTCCTTAAACTACGTAATTATCTCTGGGGCGCTCTTATTGGAAAGCATCTAACTATGAAACACCAGCTATTCTTCTCTCTATAGCTTTCAAAAAAACAGTATCAAAAATGGAACAACTAGAAAAAACAAACCCATAAAATATCAAGAATAAAAACAATGAATAAGCCATTGCTATTTTCTCTAAATCTTTTAAAAATTAAACAGGATAGTGATCAGCTTTTTTCTAAAGTAACACCTATTGGCACTGATATCATGGTAGGAAAACTTAAAAATTTGCTTAATAGAAATTTGCATGAACTTTTTTTGTTTACTAGATATCTTTATTTTACATGATATTCATCAAAGAATGTTGGCGTTCTTTAAAAGATAAGGAAGCCATCACGCAAGCTTTAGAGCTTTTATGCCGTTATAATCATCTTCGAAAAAAGTTTATAACACATCAGACAAGAGGACCCCCTAGCGCTTATTATGAATGGAATCCTTTAATCAAAAACAACAGCATAAAACAATAAGAAACCTCTTTTAAAACTTTCTACTCAAATAGGCAAAACTCTCTGTACAGCGCATTAAGCAACCGTTCTCCAAAGATAATGA
>NZ_JBHIOY010000075.1:0-804 GCF_042195785.1 Bartonella sp. AP58NXGY
AATAACGATTAAAACTGGAAAAGGAGGGTATAGAAAAATTGAGACCCGTTTCTTTTTTTAAAGCCTTCAAAGCCGCTTTAAATTCATCATAAATGGCTTTTTGCGTCTTTTCACGCCCATTTAAAGCCTCAGCCGCCTCTGCAATAATTTGATCACAAGCTTGCGGCAATAAATCAATCGCTGTTAAGCGTCCACGCCCGACCTTGCGCATCCCTCACCTCGTCTTTTATCGATGAACGTTTGGGGCGTTTAATCCCCTCAATGGAAAAGCTTCGGTCTAAATGACGCGCTCCCCGTTCTGTTAATGCCGCAAGAAAAACCGAACCCACACATTTTAACGTAACAGCCCCTTGCTCTTCCATAAAAGCCAGTTCATTGCGTACAAAATCACCATCACGCCTAATGCCGTAACTGTATAAAAGCCGCTCAATCATCGCACTCGATAAGGTTTCGCTCCGCTCACAAGCAAGCCCTTTTAAAATAATCAACCGCGCTTCTTCACGGATGATTTTATCCATATCTGCTTTCATTTCTTGGCATTCTCCAGTAAAAATTCTTGCAAGCGCTCACCAATGGCTGCCACCGGTTGTAATTGCGCAGAAAGCGTATTGAGGCGACCATTCAATTTCTCCATATTCACTTCCAACCTTTGCAGCGCATCACGATCAGGCAAAAAATCCATCTCTGTCTCTAACTTTTGCACACGCTCTTTAAGCACCGTGATGTCTTTCAACATTTCCCGCGCACCAGAAGAAAAATAAGCTTTTAAAACCCCACAAATAGCAACAATGGATAACAACAAAG
>NZ_JBHIOY010000075.1:814-1315 GCF_042195785.1 Bartonella sp. AP58NXGY
CATTTGCCACACTAATATCCAAGTTCACGAAACCCCTCCTCATTTCATCAAAACTGCTCTCACCACAGCTTTTCGACGTTGTTCACAGATCAATAAAGCAGCACGATCACGCCCCCAATAATGCACCACTTCTTGTTCATTCAAAGCACGTTCCGGCAACAATGAAGGCTGGTGACACGCCATGCGAACAACAGGTGGCAATTCAGCCGATAAAAACGGATAAGAAAAGCTATCCCTTAGCTTGGGTGTTGAGCAAGCGCACACGCTCAAGCCCAAGACAACCGCTAGGAACAGTTGGCAAAACTGCATTGATCTCCTCCATTTTTGTAAGCTTTTGTTCCAAACTAGAAATCACCGCTTGTGCTTGAAGCCCTGCTTTTTGCGCAGCCTCTCTTTGCCTCATCTGTTCAAGCCGTGCTTGTAAAGAAACCTTGGCAATCTCCAAGCGCCAATAGGCATCACGCGCCTTTTCCGCCTTTAAAACTTGCGCTTTCATAAAGC
>NZ_JBHIOY010000076.1:0-1299 GCF_042195785.1 Bartonella sp. AP58NXGY
CCTGAAAAGTTTTTAATCAAGAATGCATGCATAGAATTAAGCTGAATAAAACCGTTTTTCAAATGAACATCTCCCCCTTGAAAAACCTCAAAAGCTTCTGGCAATTCCCCCATAGCACTATCACCACCCGTTCCCGACTCTTCCCTCCTTCCTTGTCCCATAATACCTATATTATCAAGAAAATAGCGCCCCTCAAACAGAGTTGAAAATGAGCCAATCTGGTTAAAATTAACAGTACCGTCTGACATTCTAACCATTGCACCAAAACCACTCATAATACCGATACTTTTTACATTCGAATTATCGGACTCAATATCGATATTTACACTCTCTAAAGAAATATTTGCTCCTCTCCCCCATGCATAAATAGCATGTGAAGTTCCCTTAATTTCCCCTAATGTCATGCTAATAACTGCATCTTGAGCACAAAGAGCAGGTATGTCCTTAAAATTTGAAATTGCTAGATTAAGTCTTCCACCATTTCTTACATACGCCCCATAAGCAGATGTTTTATCTGGATTATCACCATAAACTGTTACCTGAGATGCATTAACAATAGTGCCTGCCTTTTCTACATATATCGCTGCAATAGGCACAGCACTAGCAGACGCTTCCTGAGAACTTTTTAAGTAATAAACTTTATTTGCAAGGAAGTGTATTCTTTTATCATCACAATTATAAAACACCCCTCTTCGATCACTTGAAAAGTCCGTAGAACTAACATAAGTAACCTGTAAAAAATAAAGAATAGCTGTTGTAAAGTTACATAAAAATACATGTTTGTGAAATACATAAACCATAACTCTTCTTGGCTCCTATTCCCCTACTTTTATTCATTGAAGAATAATAATTTATATTTAAGCTACAAAATTCTGAAAATACAACAAATATAAAACAAGATAGTTACTTTAATACTTAATATAACACTATATACTTATATATAAGTTACTATATAGTTTATGTATAGCTAAAAAAGATAACGCAATCCGGCAGAGAAATGCGTGCCGGAAAAACCAACTTTCTTCAACCTATGTTGATAAGTAACATCTCCAGGAAGAGAAAGTTTTGAAGAAAGACGTGCATCAAACCCAAGCCCTGCCTCCAAAGAAGAGCCAAAAGAACCTAACTGGAAATCGTTTTTAAAAGAAACAAATTGCTTATCTTCAAAACTATGCAAATAAGAAAGCTTACTATAAAAAGAAACCTCACGTCCCTTTTCAGAAACACCTAGCGTCTTGCTTAAACGCCCACTAACACGCCCCATCCATTGATGAAATTTTCCTAAATCAACATCAAGAT
>NZ_JBHIOY010000077.1:0-1286 GCF_042195785.1 Bartonella sp. AP58NXGY
GTTTATCATTGTTCCTTAAACGTTTCTGAATTACCTAAAGAAGATATCCCATTTATACTCCCTCAAACAGCATCCTCCTGTGAAGCTAGATCTCAAAGCTATCGGCTTCAATCTAAAAATTAAAATCCATGAAAAAAATAAAATACGAAAAGATCCAAGAGTCTGTTTTATTTTTAAATGAACTCTTTTCTCTAAATCCATAGAAGATTTATTTGTGGTTTTAGTGGCATTATTTTTTTCATAACGCACGTGCTTTAGCTGTTTTTATCAATAGATAAATACTGATTTATAATGATCATTTACCTCCCTCTATAGTCAATAAGAAGATTAAATATGATCATATTTTTCACTTTTCTTCCTCTATTTTAAAAATTGTTTTTTGGCTCTCTCAAGTATTATATAAACCGTATAGAGGTTTCCTCTTTAAATATATAAAAAATAACGCGGAATTACTCCGCGTTAACAAAATTATCAAATGTATATAGATTCTGTATTTCCCAATCATACTCATGATTTTATAGCATAGACGACTGTTGTATTAACGGGGCGTGTTTCAGCCTCACCCGTATTGGCAAGAGTTACCTTGTGTGTATGCGCACCAGCAGAAGCTGTTGTCCCTTTCAAGGTTGTATTATAGGTATAATAATTCGGGAGTCTCCCAATATTACCAGTTGGCCATCCAACTCCTTTATACTCAAAATCGTGCACATGTGCTCCTGATTCTTCAACGGTTCCAATATGCGTATGCGATTTTATGCTATCTTGTTGTTCATCTGCAAATTTTCTATCCTCATCTAAACCCCGACCATCATCAAAGCCACGTAGAAACATGCCTCTAAAATCAGGAACTTTAAAAGTTGTATCGCTATCTTTTCCCCATTTATCACCTATAGCCTTGAATAACTGCGGATAATCTTCACGCTTATAAGCCGTACCATCACATAAAAGCCAACCATTCGGTATATTTTGCATAGCAAATGTTGCAATGAATCCAGCGGGAAAACTTTCTATCTTTGGTGCTGTAGGGTTCAATAAATACCAACCATCTCGACCTTCTGTTGAAACATGGCCATTATATACCATTTCATAAATACCATCTGTTTGTAGCTCTCCCCCTTCTAACGATATAACACCTGTATGCGTCGCCTTATAAATAGGCTTTTCTTCCATGCTATTAACTTTTATTGTCGTCTTGCCAACATTCACGCCATGGGCCTTAAAACGTATGATGATATCATTGTTGTATTTCTTTATCGGTGAAACTGTCTTTAAGGTAATTAATGTTG
>NZ_JBHIOY010000078.1:0-1259 GCF_042195785.1 Bartonella sp. AP58NXGY
ATCTGTGGATAACTTTCTCTCTCTTCTCTCTCATTCTTTCTCAATAAGAATCATAAATTATCACATTAGAATTTATATGATAATATATTGTTTTCTATAAATAAAATACCTTCAAAAATGAACCAAAATGTGCTTAATAAATAGGTATGATTTGGTTCTATTTTTTATTATGAAAGGATTTTAGAATGACCGAAAATGATATTCTTTTAACAGACCGTGAAAGTGCAAAATTGCTTCATATGAGTGTCTCAACTTTCCGCCGTCATGTTACCAATGGCTCTCTCCCAAAACCCTTAAAATTTGGTTTTTTATCCCGTTGGTTACAATCGGATCTTTTGAATGTAATCGAGCAAGCGAAACAGCAACGTCAAAATGACGCGGCATAAAAAAACCTTGTCACGTAAGGACGGACAAGGCTTTCTCAAACTCATCACCCTAGAGATAGCACAATCCGTCCTATGACGCAACGTTATAGGATTTACAATGATGTGTTCTTTTAAGAATGCGCGGGGTATTACACGTGCCTTGCGTGGGGTTTGGCATGGGCGTTATGGAACAGCCCGTTTCCCTGCTCATGACGATAGGCTGCCTAGCTTATCCCTTGCCAATGGACATGATGGGCGTCTTTTACTCTATTGTTATGCTGGCTGCTCTTTTAGAGAGATCATACAAGCGCTTATTAAAATTGACTTGCTTGGAAAACAAGCTTATGCTCATACGCTTTCTTTCTCAAAACAGTTTTGTGCTGATCTCAAACAAGCAAAAAGGAAAGCAGAGAGAGCAAAAGTAATTTGGCAACAAAGCCAACCAATCAAAAATACTTTAGCAGAAACCTATTTACGCATGCGGGGGATCATGTGTGATTTGCCTGCTGATTTACGCTTTTACGACAAATGTCTACACCCCTCTGGGGGTACATTGCCCGCGTTGATTGCTCTTGTTAAGGGGGCTGGTTCCTTTGCCATTCATAGAACCTTTTTAAAAAACAATGGCTGCAAAACAGATCAAAAACCAGCTAAAGCCATGTTGGGTTCTATCACGGGTGGTGGGGTGCAATTAAGTCAAGCCAATCCAAAACATCTGGTCATTTGTGAGGGCATTGAAACCGGTCTGGCTCTGCTGTCTGGGTTGTTATCAGAGCCCGTTGATTTATGGGCGTCCCTTTCAACCCATGGCATGAGGCATGTGAATTTACCCAAAACAAAAGCCCGTCTCACCATTGCAATGGATGGCGATGATGCTGGTCGTAAAGCAGGTTT
>NZ_JBHIOY010000079.1:0-1253 GCF_042195785.1 Bartonella sp. AP58NXGY
TTTTCATCTGTCTCCTCGCTTGATTTCGGCAGGGATTGTTTTATTAATGGGTACGCGGTTCCTATCACTTGGTTGTTTTAGTTTTGGTGCTAGTGCACAAGCAGATAAAAGATTCATAATTAAAATTATAGAAATGATATATTTCATTTTAATGACCACTCTTTTTCATTGTTATTTATAATATAACAATTTCCGTCATTATTACAATTTTGAATATAAAGTAAAGTGCATAATTTGTGTTTATTTTACTTTTTTGATTTCATAACTGATTTTATTCATGGAAAACTTTAGCTGCAGTGCAAATATTTTTTACTTTGAGATTGGAATGTTTGGGTTATTTTGTCATATAGATGCTAAAAGTAAATATTAACGGGAACTATTGCTTCCTATGCCATCTAGTCTCCATAGATGTCCAAATGTAATGCCTTTTGCGAGAGCATTGGCAATGTTTGACAGTTTGAGTAACAGCATAATGGATATAATGGACAGGATGAGAGCTCCTCCAAACATATATCCCATATTCTGTTTGTAATCGAGTTTCATATCGCCCAAATAGTTTGCAAAGATATTCATCATTAAATTAAATACGGTAGCTAAGAGTACAAAGAGGATTGTATAGCTTACGACTTGTACAATCCATTGCTCAAAAAAGCGGTAAGTTGGTTGCCAGAGTAGAGCAATAATGAAGATTGGCCCCCATCCTACGAGAAGTGCAAGTGCGATTTTTGTCAGAAGGACGAGACCACCACCGATTGCAACTACGAGGCTTGTTGCCAACAAGATGACGATACCTAAGAGACCGTAAAGTAGCCCATTAGCCTCGAAGAAGACAGTTTCTTCGAAAAGACGACTTGCATATTGAAACCCTTGGCTTGCTGCTTTGTCAAGCAAGTTCATTAATTGTTGATCAGTGAGCGGATTTTTTATGAGCGCTTTTGATAAATCATGAGGCATTTGAGTTATTAAATTTGTGATTTCTGGTTGATACAGTCCTGCGGTAAGAGCTATTGAAGTAATAATGCTTATTCGTAGGAAACGGTTCACAAATCCAGAGAGAGGCATGTCAATAGCCCCACGAATGATGAGCCATCCATAGATGATGAAAGTGATGGTGATCCCGATTGAGACGAAGGGCGTAATTGTAGCCATTGCTTTTGAGGAAATATCTGTGACATAAGTTTTTGTTATTTTGTCAATTTCAGTGAAAAGTTGCGTGAACAGTGTGAAGTTCATGGCATTCCTCTTTAATGAAT
>NZ_JBHIOY010000080.1:0-1217 GCF_042195785.1 Bartonella sp. AP58NXGY
AAAAATAAAAATATTATTTTATCAAAAAGAGAAATTGATTTTGAAAATTTAGAAACAAACGATTTTGTTGAAAAGGCAATCGAGTGTGATGATGTTCAATCAGAACAAATCAAAACGATAGAAACCAAACAACCAATCATTCACGAGCAAAATATTAATCTTTCCAATGAAGCTAACAACCGATGGCAAATTGACGAAGCGATGATTGAGAAATTGCCTTCACGAAAAGGTAAAAAGGTTGGTAAACAACTTTCAGAAATCGTTGACAAGATAATGCCTGCTTATTTTCCAGAGAAAGCAAACTTTTTTGAAGAAACCAAGGAAATAAGGGAAAAACAAGAAGTTAAAAGAATACTAGAAGATTTCAAACCTGATTTTCAATACGCAATTGAACAAGGATTAACGCATGATGAAGCCTTATCAGAATTTGAAAAATTTGTACGCTTTTCAAAAACCAATCCATGTCGAAATGCAAATGAACGCGATTGGCAAAGCGCTTGGGATAATTGGATTACGCATCCAAAATATGGATTGGTAACTAAGAAACACGTAAAATCAGAAGTGAAAAAACTATATGAAAGCGCATGTTATAAACCACCGTCAAACATCTTTTCAAACAGACTGTCAGAAAGATTTAGCATACCCCTAACAGCGATTTACGCTTAAAGACACGTATGGATCAGAATGCATCAGGAGTAGAGAGGCTATTAGTTTATTTGCTAGATAATGAAATCGTATTCAAAAGCATTGGAAAAAACAGCAAAGTAGTGAAGTTTGGTATTCATATTGGCTTAGACATGCGTTTAAATCGACAGAAAGGCACCGTACAGAGCGATTTAAAGATTTTGTGATAAAAACCACATTGAAATTAAAATGCTTCTGTACAGTCCATTTTGAGGCAAATAAACCCATTGGTAAAGTTATGGATTTAGATAGGGGATATTAAACCAGATGTTTTTAAGAAAACGTAAACAGCCTATACAAAAAAAATTTATTGCAATGGCAAGAGGGCACGCACCATGGGGATTAGGGGTGGCAGAGTATTTTTACAACCTTTACGAATATGATGATGGATCAAGAGAATATGAGGAATTCGATGGTGGTCAGTATCAAGAGATGCCTGAAAGAGTTGATTACAGTACCAAGGCGCAAGTGAAAGCTTGGGTTTACGGTGGCGATTTGCCAAGAAGTGTATTGAGTTGTGAACCTTTGATAGA
>NZ_JBHIOY010000081.1:0-1217 GCF_042195785.1 Bartonella sp. AP58NXGY
CTTTGTGCACGTCAGTTTCAAAATTCGCTAGCAGAGAGTTCATTGGAGGAGATTAAGCGCGCCATTGAAGCCCATGACTTTTTAAGGGACTATTATAAGGTTGGGGAAGCTTCAATTAAGTCAAATGATGGTCGTATAGCCTTTCAGTTTTCTGGACTAGACCGCAATATAGCCAGTATTAAATCGATGGGGCGCATTTTGCTTTGTTGGGTTGATGAGGCAGAGCCCGTGACAGAGACAGCTTGGCAAACGCTTATACCGACTTTGCGAGAAGAGGGTGAGGGGTGGAGAGCAGAGTTATGGGTGACATGGAACCCGTTGCGAGACAATGCACCGGTTGAAAGGCGGTTTCGTTTTTCAGATAATGAAGCCATTAAGCGTGTAGAGATCAATTGGTCAGACAACCCGAAGTTTCCCAAGATCTTGAATGAAGCGCGGCTTGATGATCTGAGAAACCGACCCGAGACTTATAAGCATATATGGGAAGGGGCTTATCTTACAGCAGTTCAAGGCGCTTATTATCAGAGGGAAATGTTGGCAGCCGAGCAAGAGGGGCGGATAGGGCGTGTTGCTCGTGACCCTTTAATGCAAATACGTGCCTTTTGGGATATTGGGGGAACAGGAGCTAAGGCAGATGCCACGGCGATATGGATAGCGCAATTTGTTGGCAGAGAGATCAGAGTGCTTGATTATTACGAAGCACAGGGGCAACCGTTATCAGAGCACATAGGTTGGTTACGTCAGAATGGCTATGAGAAAGCATTGATGGTTCTTCCCCATGATGGGGCAACCAGAGACCGTGTACATAATGTGAGTTTTGAGAGTGCTTTAAATGATGCGGGTTTTGAAACGCAAGTGATCCCTAATCAAGGGGCAGGTGCTGTTAAGATGCGAATAGAGGCGGTGCGACGTATTTTGCCTTCAGTTTGGTTTAACGAAGAGACAACCGTAGCGGGTCGTAAAGCACTGAATTGGTATCATGAGAAATGGGATGAGAAGCGTAATATTGGTTTAGGCGCCGAGCATGATTGGTCCAGTCATGGTGCAGATGCCTTTGGATTGATGTGTGTGGGGTATGAACAGCCGATGCAGAAACAGAAGAGACCAGCTTATAGCGGTAGAGAAACTTATGAGAGCACGTCATGGATGGCAGAATGATGCATGATGATGAACATTTAGAGAAAGACAGCAATGTATCTGATCTCTCTCATGAAGGT
>NZ_JBHIOY010000082.1:0-1214 GCF_042195785.1 Bartonella sp. AP58NXGY
GAGTAGCGTTTGTTAGCCTTGGCTATGCTATGATGACCACCCCTATCGGTTGGCTCATTGGCGGTATTGCAGCGCTCTTTGTCCTCTATCAATATTGGGACAAACTCAATGGTTGGATAGCCGCATCTTTAGCCGTGGTTGGAGCAGTTCTTACCGGTGCATTCATTGCAGCAATGGTCCCGGCTGCTTCCGCAGTTGCCGGTCTCGCGGTAAGTCTTGTAACTTCACTTATTCCAGCAATAACCGCCGTTGGTTCTGCTTTTATATCGCTTGGTATTGCCATCATGACCACACCTATTGGCTGGATAATGGCTGGCATTGCAGCCCTTATTGGAATTGGATATCTGCTTTATAAAAATTGGGACACAGTCATAAGCTTTATAAGCAAGTTATGGGATTCTTTTGCGAGCTTATGTAGTAATGTTTTTAATAACCTCTTGGCGCTCTTTAAAAACTTTTCACCACTCTCTTGGATTTCGAAAAAAATCAATGAACTCATTGAATGGCTGTTCGGTGTCGATTTAATGGAAGCAGGCTCCAATCTTATTAATGGGCTTTGGGATGGCATCAAAAGCAAATGGAATGCTCTGTCTGACTGGTTTAGCAACCAGACCCAAAAATTAACCAGTTGGATACCTGGCTTTGGAGGAAAAAAATCAGAATTTAAGGCTACAATCGACAAAAATTCAACCCAAACCATTAAAACCCTTACCGATGAAGCACAAGCCCCTGGCAAAAGAATTCTTGATACAGCCATTATCCCCAATGCACCATCTGGAAAAGGTAAGAGCAGTTCTAATAAAGGCATAGTCGAAACAGGACAAATGCAGGCGACAAATGTAAAGGTTGAATCTTTCAAGGTTTCAGAGCCCATTACCGTTCATAAGCCGATAGAAATCGATGCCCGCGTGATGATTTCAAATTTAAATATTTCTGTCCCCAATGGTCTTAAAGATGAAATCCGCGCCGCCGTTAACCAAGCCCTTGAACGCTATGCCAAACAGCAACGCTTGGCTATAGCCTCTAGCCTTTCGGATTAAACATCATGATGTTAGCTTTGGGTGGTTTTATCTTTTCCATTGAAACGGCCGCTTATCAAACCCTTGACATGTCTTATGGTGTTCCATGGGTCGAGCAAGGGCGTTTGGGGCGCCAAGCAGCACTTCAATTGCCTGCCGTTGCAAATGCGGAATTTTCTTTAACCGGTGTGATCT
>NZ_JBHIOY010000083.1:0-318 GCF_042195785.1 Bartonella sp. AP58NXGY
TTCCTTCAGTTATGCAAATGCTACTCATTGAAAATGTTCGTCGTCTTTCAGTGCGTATCGAAAAAGCGCGCCAGATGCGCCATCTTGCGAGTCAAGTAGCTGATAAAATTTCTCTTGTAGAAAATAAAACAAATCTAAACTCTCTTTTTACGCAATACAAATCATTTACTGCTGACCCAACTTTTTCAGCACATTTATTCTATCGTCTGCGCAGTGCATCTATCGATTCAAACGTAGCGTTAACTTGGCTTGAAAAGCAATTAGAAAGTCAAGGCAGTAACTTAGAAAGTGCAACAGCCGATGAGTATACCCGACAAG
>NZ_JBHIOY010000083.1:350-834 GCF_042195785.1 Bartonella sp. AP58NXGY
TCTGTGCTCTTAAAGCGATAGATGATGTTGATTGGACCGTATGGTTTGAAACAGTGAGTTGTGTCGATGCTATTTTGCGTAAAAAAAGTGATTTTTCTGAAATTGATTCCCATTCACGCAGTATTTATCGACAAGTCATTGAAAAAATTTCACGCTTTTCGTCTCTTAGTGAGCTGGAAGTTGCACACAAATCTGTAGAAATGGCAAATCCCATTTTTGAAGATATGCCTCATTATTCCTCTGTTGGGTGGTATCTTGTTGGTGATGGTCGTGGCATATTTGAAAAGGCTTGTGGATATACGCCGCCTTTTCTCATAAAATGGGCACGCGCTTTTTATAGCTTAAAACTGAGAGTCATTGCTATTCCTGTCTCTTTTCTGACGCTTGCTTTTTTGCTTGCAATCTATACCGTTTTCCAAATATCTGGCATGACACTATGGATGTCCCTTTTCTTTACTGTATTGGCGCTTTTTCCTGCTATGGA
>NZ_JBHIOY010000083.1:895-1211 GCF_042195785.1 Bartonella sp. AP58NXGY
TTTTATTCCATCAAGACAGCTCATTCGTTATCAATATAAAGAACGTATTCCAAAACATGCACGGACAATGGTTGTTGTACCTACTTTGATGACATCACGCGATGATATTGATGCGCACGTGCACAATCTTGAAGTACACTATCTTTCCAATCCTAAAGGTGCGGTCCATTTTGCACTCATTACAGATTGGGTAGATGCTTCCTTAAGAGAAACGCAAGATGATCTTGATTTGTTTCGCTATGCGCAAAAGGGCATTGATAAACTCAATGCTCGTTATCATCGTGATGAACTTCCTGTTTTTTTCCTTTTACATCGC
>NZ_JBHIOY010000084.1:0-1205 GCF_042195785.1 Bartonella sp. AP58NXGY
GATTAAAGTAACTTGGTCTTTTATATCTTCTTCACGTGCTGCTACAAAAATAAGGATTTTTGAAGGTTTGCCTTCTGAGGGAGCTACAGAAATATTAACATCGATTTCTGGTCCCGTTCGAAAATTCTTTGCTTTATCACAGAAGCCAGGGAATACTCGCGATTCTGTAACCGCGTCAGGATTAACATATGGTGATTGTATTTGCCAAGTTTTTTGCCTAGGTTTGTATATGATGCCATATCCAAGAATAAAGCGAGAACTATCTTTTAGCTTTATATTTAAAATATGGACGACAGTTTGTGCATTATTTTCTACCTTTAAGAAAAGAAGCGTCCACTTGTCCTTTGTTGGAGAATGTGGTCCAGTTGCATATATGGAAAGTGGCGTTCCTAAATCCTGTACTCTTTTGTTATCTAACAAAATTTTAATATGTTCTTCTGACCATTTTGCAATATCTTTTGTTGATTTTGCTTGCTCTTCAAGAGCTGCAGTTTGTTTTTCGCTTTCTGCAAATTTCTTGATTACCCATTTCTTATCTTGTGCTCGTTTTTTTGCGGCTTCTTTACGGTCTTTGCATCTTAAAATAAGCGCTACTGAAAGTGATCCGATAAATGACAGGAAACCCGTAAGAAATATCTTTATCCATTCTTGCATCATAACTCCCCCCCCAATTTTTTAAAATCGTTGGGAGAATACTTTTTCACAAACATTTTTGCAAGACAGGCAATCGCAATGCGCTCTGTCACAGCACGCATATAAATACGTAGAGCCTAAGGGGGGATTATGATCAATAACACGCGAACCATTCTCTGTCTTGATCTAGGCATCAAGACTGGCTGGGCTATTTGTGGTGCTGATGGTCACATCGTCAGTGGTGTCATGAATTTCCAGCCACGTCGTTTTGAAGGCGGTGGTATGCGTTACTTACGCTTTAAGAGATGTCTATCAGAAATAAAGCAGGCAGTAGGCGGCATTGATGCCGTGTATTTTGAAGAAGTACGCCGGCATATCGGTACTGATGCAGCCCATGTGTATGGCGGTTTGTTAGCAACCTTAACGGCGTGGTGTGAACATCATCAGATACCGTATGAAGGCATTCCTGTTAGCACAATTAAGAAAGCAACGACAGGAAAAGGAAACGCCTCAAAAGTAGAAATGATTAAGGCGATGTATGCAAAAGGGCACGCGCCTGAAGATGATAATGA
>NZ_JBHIOY010000085.1:0-1192 GCF_042195785.1 Bartonella sp. AP58NXGY
ATGGCGAAGAGCAAATTTGAACGTACAAAACCGCATGTTAATATTGGTACGATTGGTCACGTTGATCATGGGAAGACCTCGTTGACAGCAGCGATTACGAAGTATTTTGGTGAATTTAAAGCATATGATCAAATTGATGCTGCACCAGAAGAGCGCGCACGTGGAATTACTATTTCTACAGCACATGTTGAGTATGAAACAGAAAATCGCCACTATGCCCACGTTGATTGTCCAGGACACGCTGATTATGTGAAGAACATGATCACAGGGGCCGCCCAGATGGATGGTGCTATTTTGGTTGTTTCTGCAGCGGATGGTCCAATGCCTCAGACACGTGAGCATATTTTGCTTGCGCGTCAGGTTGGTGTTCCAGCAATTGTTGTTTTTCTTAATAAAGTTGATCAGGTTGATGATGCGGAGCTTTTAGAACTTGTAGAGCTTGAAGTTCGGGAACTTTTATCCAAATATGATTTCCCAGGCGATGATATTCCAATCGTTAAGGGTTCTGCGTTGGCGGCGCTTGAGGATAAAGATAAAAGCATTGGAGAAGATGCGGTTCGTCTTTTAATGAGTGAAGTTGATAATTATATCCCAACCCCTGAACGCCCTGTTGATCAACCATTTTTGATGCCGATAGAAGATGTTTTTTCGATTTCGGGTCGTGGGACTGTTGTTACGGGTCGTGTTGAGCGTGGAGTTATTAAAGTTGGGGAGGAAATCGAGATTATCGGTATTCGTCCGACATCTAAAACGACGGTTACGGGTGTTGAAATGTTCCGCAAGCTTTTAGATCAAGGTCAAGCGGGAGATAATATTGGGGCTCTGCTTCGTGGTGTTGACCGTGAAGGGATTGAGCGAGGTCAAGTTTTGGCGAAGCCAGGATCAGTTACGCCTCATACCCGCTTTAAAGCAGAGGCTTATATTTTGACGAAAGATGAAGGTGGGCGTCATACGCCTTTTTTCACCAACTATCGTCCACAGTTTTACTTCCGTACAACGGATGTTACAGGGATTGTTACTCTTCCAGAAGGTACAGAAATGGTTATGCCCGGTGATAATGTTGCCATGGATGTTTCGTTGATCGTTCCAATAGCGATGGAGGAAAAACTTCGTTTTGCTATTCGTGAAGGTGGTCGTACTGTTGGTGCCGGTATCGTCTCTAAGATCATTGAATAAATAATGCTTGTTGAGC
>NZ_JBHIOY010000086.1:0-1166 GCF_042195785.1 Bartonella sp. AP58NXGY
AATTTTGTCGTCAGCGTTTCTAGGCGATTAGAAAGGCTATTCCCTAGATTTTTCAGAGTGCTGCGATAATGCGAAGGATCATTTTTGAAAGCGGTGATTGCAGAACCAATATCGTTGAGCGCAGCCTGATAGGTTTGTTTCAAGCGTTCAGGATTGAGGGCCGGAATATCACTTTTTTGGAGAAGTGTACGCAACTCATTGCCCAGTTTATCAAAATTAATTCCATTGTCACGGGTTTCTGCAAAAAACTTTTCAAAATTTTCGCTGTTTAATTTTGCAAGTAGAGAGGGAAGGTTGTCGACGGTTTGTTCTATCATAGACGCGCTTTTTCCAACAGCTTTCGCGCTTAAGTTTGCTGTATGTGAAACCACGTGGATGGCTTGGAATGTCATCAGCAGTGTGATGAGCGCCCAGGTTAAGAAACCATGAAGAGCGCCAGAGATTTCAGCAAAACGCCCAGCAACAAAGCCTCCACTTGCAAGACTGATCACCATAACGATGAGCGAGCCAATTCCCATCGAGAGGAAAGAACCTGTAAAAGGGGAGGATGAGGTAAAGTCCATTTGGCTTAAGCCTAAAGCGGCTATGAGGAAAGAGAGGCAGATTGAGACGGCAAGAGCTGTTATCAATCCAGCAAAAATGGCAGACCATGAAATAGGTGTATGAAAAAATGAATATTTTGTTTCTAGAGATGTTTCTCCTAGAAAATTCGTATCGAAAGGTGTTTTTTCAGGAATGTGGGTTTCCATGTTTTATCTCCTTGAATATGCTGGAGATACAATGCCTTATTGTCAATTATGTTCCAGAATAGATGGATAGCCACTAAAAATGAATAGAAAAGATGCTTTAACGTTTGTGTTATGTGAGGAAAAACGTTGGCATATAGACAATTCAAAAGTTCTAACTTATGCTTGAGGAAAGATGTGTTCGTGTGATCATTTTATTTTTTATGAGACAGGATAACTTTTAATGACACCTCCTGTTGTGTGGGGGGGGGAGAAGCTGTTCAAGCTGTTGCTTGTGTTGTAGACTGTGGAGCGTGTGCAGAGCAGCAAGAACTCAATTATCTGCCTGTTTTTTTCTATTCTTGGGGACTCTTAGGGTAGGGAAAACCGCATTAACTAAAGCAAAAGATTGTATATCATCAGAAAATTTATTTGCTTTTG
>NZ_JBHIOY010000087.1:0-1163 GCF_042195785.1 Bartonella sp. AP58NXGY
TGGCTGGCAATCACACCTTATTTGGGGAGTAGAGGTGAGAGTTCCCCAAGGAAAAAATCTTCCCAGTGGGTGGTATTCCTTTGAACAATGGAAAAAATTAGGTGTAAAATACGCCAATGGGCATTCTCTTCCCCCATTAACTGAACAAGCAATATTAAAATATCCAGATGGAGCCAAAGGACCTATATTCTTAGTCACAAAAAATTTCTTTGTTCTAACACGTTATAATAATGCAGATCGTTATGCTTTTGCTGTTGCCCTTCTTGCTGATCGTATTGCTGGACATCCTGGATTAGTAAATGATTGGCAAAGACCTTTTCAACCCCTTACCTTCCAAGAATGCAAAGAATTGCAATCTCGCTTAAGTGCACTGGGCTATTATAAAGGAAATATTGATGGGAAAATCGGAACAGCCTCCCGCAAAGCAATTAAAGCTTTTCAGTTGCGTCACGGTTTAAAAGCAAATGGATATCCATCGTCTCAAGTGCTTTTTCTTCTTCGTAAACAATAATGGAGCGTTAAGATTTTGTCTCTTTTTCGTCTGATATATTTGATGTTCTTGCTGTTTTCACTTTCTATTGTGGGGATCATACAACCCTCCTCAAGTCACGCAACCAACTTCTTCAAATGGTTGTCACAACAAAACAAACAGACACAACAATCACCGCAAATTATAGAACAAAAAATAAACAAGCCGCAAAGAAAAATCATAACACAAAAAAACATACAAAAGCCAAAAAACGAGAATGCAAAGCGCATTCTGGTCATAGGGGATTTTGCAGCTTCTGCTGTTGCAGATGTCCTTAAGAAGTTTTTTTCGGATAAGAGCGATATCGTTATCATAAACCATACAATGCCCGCTTCCGGTCTCGTGCGAACAGATTATTATTCTTGGCAAAGCAATATTTCTAAACTTATTGATCAAAATACCCCTGATGTTATTATCATGATGATCGGTGCAAATGACAATCAACCCATCAAAGACTCTTATAGCATCATTAACACAGATCAATCAGAATGGATGCACATCTACAAACAAAGAATTATCGAAATTACTGAAAGTCTTCACGCCTCTGGAAAATCATGGATATGGATAGGTCAGCCTGCTTTTGGAAATGACCTTTTGACACAAAAAATGAAATTTTTTAATGCGCTCTACAAAC
>NZ_JBHIOY010000088.1:0-838 GCF_042195785.1 Bartonella sp. AP58NXGY
ATCAATGGCTCTTGGAAAGTTGCAACGATGACCCACCGCTATGAGAAAACAAGCGGATACAACTCAGAAATTACCCTAGAAGTCCAGACAAGGGAAAAGAATTTTGTGAAAACGGAAAATCAAAAGAGCAACCTGCACCTTTGATTGATCGTGATGCTCCCTGAGATAAAAATGCAATGTTTGCACTTTGGTTAGCGAAAGAGCAATAGGGTCAAGTCACCCTGTTGCTGAAGGAAAAGGGAAAGTTTCTTCTGTCTTTAAACGATGTGACAGAAGTCCGAAAGACTTTTATTCAATTCCATATAAAAAAGGTAAGAACAGTTTATTTGTGTAATTCTTTAAATAATATAAGTGCTGTAAGGAACTTTTCATCACCAATTGTGATATTTAGGAGAAGAGAAAAGACCGATTAAAGGGTCTTTAGGTGATCTTTCAAGGTTTTTGAAAACCCCTTGAGCCCCCTTTAAAAATCATTTAAAAAAATGAATTTGTATAAAACCTGCTGGCAAGCTAGACTGATTTATTAGAAATGGCATTGTATTGAACCCCTTTGAGTTTGAAACCGCTACACTCACCATTGAATTGCACCAAATAGTTGCTATGAAAACAATGACAAGAAAGTTTTATGTTGCAACGTTTTGTATTGGTTTGATTTCTGTTCTCGGTATATTCCTAATTACATTACTGAAAGTAATGTACTAATCTTGTGTTTTTGAATCTCTTTGGGGTTTATTGAAAACATGATTAGTTATCAATTTTCTAGGTAGTTGTTTTAGGAAGCAGTCGCTTCTTTTTGATTTGATTATCATTAACTTTAAAGTTTCATTTAATTTCTATG
>NZ_JBHIOY010000088.1:857-1163 GCF_042195785.1 Bartonella sp. AP58NXGY
TCAGTAACTTAGCTTTTGTTTTGGTATCTTATCATTTGATAGACTGTGCAGCCCTTGCAGTATCAGAATTCTGAATATTAACATCACTAAAGGCGGACATCAATCCTTCTTTCGGTAAGAATATTTGATCTATTTCCCTAGAAAACTGCGAAATAGTTCAGAATCTACAGTTGTACTAGGCTTTCCAAGGTGGCGTATCGCCTTCGATATGCTGGCCAAACGCTTTTCAAAATTAAAAAATTATAGATACAATATGATTAAATTCTCCTAACCACGACAGTGAATCACATAATTATAAAATAAGCC
>NZ_JBHIOY010000089.1:0-1160 GCF_042195785.1 Bartonella sp. AP58NXGY
ATTCATATGCTTATGCTTGTTTTAAAGAAACATTTTTCCGTGTAGGCTTGAGTCTATTTCACAATACTGCTTGTGAAATAAGATAAAGTATCTCTTATGATGGTATAAAATCCATACTACCGTTATCAATAAAAATATAAGTATTTAATAAAGATATAAGTTGGCATTATCATTCTATTTTCAGCTTCTCATGTCTGCCGATAACTTTTGCACTTGAAAGCGTAGAGGTATTTTTATTGCTTATTTTAAGCGTTTTTATAGATACACCAATGTTTTTTTATGATGTACCACAAGTGCTTTTGATTGTTTCATCGTAAATGTAAAGAAGAAATAGGCAAATGACATTGTATCTTTTATCTGAGATGAAAATAATAAATTATGATTACAAATCAATATGTTAATATATATATCAAAAGATATTTTTTGTAAAAATATTTATCAAACTTATATCGTATTTTTCTATTTAAACGGTTAGAAAGAAGAGAAATTTTGTTTTGCTTTTCATCTGTTTTTTGAGCATATTGAAATTATAGCTTTATATCAGAAATAACGTTGTGCATGTACAAGCGCTTCAAGAAGTTAAGGTATTTGAGGAATATCATTTTAGCTTCTAGAGGCGAAGATAAAACAGAAAAGCTTGCTCTCAAGCAATCTACAACAGTAAAAAGTTTTATAATAAATCTTTTCTTATTTTTTCAGTCTTTTTTTACATTGAGTGTATCTATAATTTACAGCACACTTTTTGTAATTGGTAGTTTATCCTGCTGTACCATAAAAGACTGTTATTTGAGGTCTAGTGATAGTAAGGCGTGTAGCCTTTTTGATCAAGTGTTTTGAAAGCATGTGGTAAATGGGTGGCTTTGTTCGTTGAGCTTTGTAAGTGAATCACATAAGTTGTTATCGGGTAGAACGAATTCAATAAAAATCTGGATTTTTTATAAATTAGGTTGAGTAGAAATATTTTTATTTTCAAGGTGTTAAGAGGAAAAAATTATTAGTGGAGAGATAAATATGGATAAAGGTGGCATCAATCTAGATTCTTCCTCTTTCGTGGAATTTTTTAAAAACTTTATTCTCCTTTAGGATTCGCAAAATTTACGAATGTTTCATTACTTTTTTAAAAAGAGAAGAAGTTTTTTTCTCAAGTTTCATTGTTAAAA
>NZ_JBHIOY010000090.1:0-318 GCF_042195785.1 Bartonella sp. AP58NXGY
CTTTATAGGGATTATTTCATAAGTGGACGATAAGATTTACGTGGTAGTATTGCAACTATTTCTCCAACCCATTTTATCTTAGCATTTTTAATAGGGTCTGCATTCCATGATTTAAGTACAATGCCCTCTAGAGAACGAGTAATTTGTTTGATGAATCGCCTATTATCTTCTGTTAGAACAACAACTTCATCACCATAATAATCGCTTACTGGCTTTGTTTGCAGATGTTTAACTACAATTAAATCACCATCTTTATACACAGGATACATGGAATCTCCACGAACCATGAAACCTAATGCTTCAAAAGGTAAATCAAAT
>NZ_JBHIOY010000090.1:349-1154 GCF_042195785.1 Bartonella sp. AP58NXGY
GGAATTTGTTCAACATCTGTATCAATCTCTAGTCCTGCTCCTACATACCCCATAATAGGAACGAGTGTAGTAATTTGGTTATAGCCCTTTAAGCTTTTATATAGTTCTAGAATTGCATCTCTATGTGAACCTCTAGGATCTGACTCGCTCCCCAACCATCTTGATATGGTTGCTTGGGTTACATTTAATCTCTCTGCAAGATCTTGTTGGCTGAGACCAAATTCAGATTGCAATACTTGCAATGTAGCAATGATGTTTTTTGTCATAATTAATCACTTATGATTTTTAAATTTAAAAAAATCTATTGTTTTTTTAAATAAATTGTATACAATTGCGTATATGGTTAAAAATAATGGATTCAATTCAAATGGGCACAGAGGAAAAATTAAAGATTAAATCTATCCGAAAGTGTTTATCTCTAACACAAAAGGAATTAGCAGACCTTTTAGGCGTTAAGCAAGCTTCTGTTTGTCGTTGGGAACAAGGCAAAGGATTATCATTAAAAAGTTATCTGAAACTACAACAATTAAAGAACAGTTCTATGCCTGCTTTTACTATTGCTTCTACAGACAACAACAAACACCCACAGCATAATTCACAGGCTTAAAGAAGAAAGATCAGAGATGATAGATGTCCCGCATATCACTATAAGTAAAGTCAAGTTGATTAATCTTGTTAATAAGATTGGACGTGAAGACATATATTATGGTGTTCGCTCGCCTAATCAGACATGTGAAAGTTGCATAGATCCCTCATCAACAGGTTATCTTGTCTATATACTGCAAAATATTTTTGCGCGTGATGA
>NZ_JBHIOY010000091.1:0-1150 GCF_042195785.1 Bartonella sp. AP58NXGY
AATCACTCCCCGCTATTTTTGTCTATAATTTGTTCATAATAAATTCCCCAATGAAAAAATTTTAACCATAAACATAAAAAAGACACATTTAAATACTATTTATCCCGTAATTTCTGTGTTTTCTATATGCAAAATATTTAAAGCGTGATTGAAAAAAGAAAGAAATGGTGCGTTTAGATGTTAAAGTGAATGCCTTTTGTTCTTTATAAGAGATAAGAGGTATTTTTGTGTATATTGGTTAATATTATCTTAATTTTTGGACCAATTGTTTTTTTAGTTTTTCATTCACTCCTTTTATTCACAGAGCAAGTGTTAAAATAATGACACGATCTCCTCTCTCCTTAATAGAGATATTTTTCTTTGTAAAATAAGCAGTATTATAAAACTTGCAATTTTTTTGAAGAATAAGCAAGAGAGACTTGTTACTTTATCCTTAAAGAAAATTACGTCACAGTGCTAACAAATGACGCAGACAAAAATGATTGAAGTTACTGCAAGCTGATTTAGCATATATTTTTATCATTTTCTCAGTCAAAATAAAACGTATTTTGTCTTTACCAGAGGTTGTAAATTTACGGTTTTGTCGAGAAAAAGGCAATTTATCTTTGCTCTCTTTAGGCTGCTACAAAAAATTTTAAGAAAAAATAAGAAATACATTACTTATAAAAATATGCATTTTTTTCTCTTTAAAAAGTGATTACTTACCCGAAATCGTAAAAGTTTTTTCTGTTTTTAAAATCTGTGGTTATCATTATATCCTTTATCAATCTCTATGTATATCTTTTATAGATGTAAAAAACAATTCACCCCTGCCTTATGAGACAAGGGTGAAGAGAATTTTTTATGTGTTTTTTGATTATTAGTTCAGGGTCATATTGAATCCCGCACCTACACCCCAATGACCGCCAGAAGTGGTAACAGATACATTAGACCGAATATTTCCCTTCTCTGATGTATAACCTGCACCAAAGGCAAATGCAGATTGGCTACGCCATAAACCAGTCCCAAATCCAACGCTTAATTTTCCAGGAGTATCATTGTAGCGCAAGTTAGACACCGCTAAACCAATAGCCGCTGCTTGTCTGGCCTCTTTTTTCACACTCTCAATGCTGTAGTTTAAAGCATCAAACTTCATATCTGTATATTGTTT
>NZ_JBHIOY010000092.1:0-306 GCF_042195785.1 Bartonella sp. AP58NXGY
AAAAGACGCTGCGTAAATAAGACACGAGCGCGGCGGGGGCGCCCCTCTTTAAAACATTTCATTCTAAAATTTAAATCTCTATATATAAAGGAATAGTGTTATGCAAAAAAAATTTGCACTCACAAATGAGACACGTGTAATTAGTAATCATACTCTTTATCGCATTAAAGCTTTAAAAGACTTTTCTGATGTTAAAGCAGGGGATCTAGGGGGCTTTATCGAAAAGGAAAGTAACTTATCACATAATGGTAATTGCTGGGTAGCTAATGAGGCTTGTGTTTATAATAATGCTCTTGTTTCTGATAA
>NZ_JBHIOY010000092.1:342-816 GCF_042195785.1 Bartonella sp. AP58NXGY
TCCGGCACCGGTTTGTGATCATGCACAGGTAGGTGATTTTGGGAGGGTTGATGGCAATGCTAAAATACATGATCGTGCCTTGGGTTTTGGATATGCTTTTGTTTACAAACATGCTCGTGTTTTTAATAACGCCGCTGTATGTGATAAGGCTGTTATAAGAGACAATGCAAAAGTCTATGGGAATGCTTTTATTAATTGGTATACACGTATTGAAGACAATGAAACGATTAATCTTGCATCTCAAATTTCTGATGACGCTTGTGTCTCTTTACCTATAACAAAAAAATACGAATTTACGAATGAAACGCGTTGTGTGGCTGGTCATACTTTACACCGCATTAAAGCCATTAGAGATTTTGCTGATGTAAAGACTGGTGATTTAGGTGGTTTTATCGAAAAGGAAAGCAATCTCTCTCATGATGGCAATTGCTGGGTCTATGATAACGCTACCGTTTTTTGGGAAGCTGTCGTTTC
>NZ_JBHIOY010000092.1:846-1145 GCF_042195785.1 Bartonella sp. AP58NXGY
AAAGTTTATGGCAATGCCGTTGTTAATGATGATGCATGGGTTTTCAGTGCAAATGCTCATGTTTATGGCAATGCAAAAATTAATGACAATGCTATCGTTCGTGGTCAAGTTTATGACAATGCCTTTGTTTGTAATAAAGCTAATATCGTTTTTGATGCAAAAATCTCTGATAATGCGAAAATTGCTGATAATGCTTATGTAAAGGGCTTTGTTTATGGCAATGCAAAAATATTAGGCTCTGCTCGTATTGATTGGGCTGCTCATGTTTACGATAATGCCGTCGTTTCTGACAATGTATA
>NZ_JBHIOY010000093.1:0-1133 GCF_042195785.1 Bartonella sp. AP58NXGY
CAGCCTTTGCCTTATAACGTTTCATAGCCTGAATAAGGCAAAGGCTGCTCTTTGGGAATAATCGCTGCCGCATCACTGGATAAATCACGCACTGCTTGAATAAGAACCCGCCGCTCCTCATGAGAAGAGCTTGCCCCATATTTACCAACACGCAAAGGCATGCCATAAACTTCTAAAAATGCCATCCAATCTTTCAGTGTATAAGACTTGAAGAGAAAGGCCCAAGCCGCAAGACGTGCAAGTCCAGAACGAATAGGCAAACCGCTTTTAAGCTTGGGGCGATGAATAGAAAAGTTATAAGCAGGCAATTCACTTCCATGCAAAGACCCCTCTTCTTTTAAACGCAAATGAAAGCCATCCCGCCGATCCAATTGAAAAAAACGCTGGTCACGCCATTTCCAAGCAACCGGCCACCATTCCTTGGCACTCTTGTCCCACAAAGTTTCAACAACCGCATAGCCTTTTCCCAAAGCATCTAACAAATCCGCCACATAATCATCAACAAAAGTCGGTGCACTGATCACTTCCCGCACCGCATCTGCTATCTTTTTATCCAATGCACTGTTGCTTGCGGCAATTACCCCAGGCTCCACCCCTGTGAGAGCATTTTTACGCATGCCAAGCACAGCACGATAATGCAAATCGCGCTCTTCCATATCATCAGCAAGTTGAAAAAACTGTTCTGGAGCCCCCCTTGCTGCCTGCTGCAAAATATCAGCAAGTTGCGCAGGCGTCAAACCACTCACAACAGTTTGTGACCACACATCGCGAACACCCCCAACGGTAGGGCTTGCGACTTCCCGTTCCAATCCCTTTATCTTAAGAGCCCTGCCCCATTGGTCTACAAGTTGTACCATTTCATCATCCCATCAATAAATCTTTGATCGCATCGTTGAAACAAAAGCGGGTGAAAAGAGCGGACTTTCATCAAAACCATAAACCTCTCTCACAGGCGTATATTCGTAAATTTCCGGCGTCTGGCGGCTAGCAAAATAAGCCAAAGCGCAAGCAATAGCACTATCTCCATGGCGCATAAAACCGTCACTGCCTTTAAAACGATGATTGTCTGGAATTTTCACAATGCCATTGACATAAGCAAGCGCCTGATGATCCGCCACAATGTCACTATCGCG
>NZ_JBHIOY010000094.1:0-1126 GCF_042195785.1 Bartonella sp. AP58NXGY
GATGTATCAAGAGGTCTGTAAATGCTTCTGTCATAAGCAGATGACTGATCTTGATTATCATCATTTTTGCCATCTAAAAGCTTTAACTCGCCTTTGTACTGAGGCAATATGACTTCTGTTACAAAACGGTCAATACCGTTTTTATCTTGCCATTTACGCGTTTGAAGCTGTCCCTCGATATAAACTTTGCTGCCTTTATTCAGATACTGGAGTGCTATTTTTGCAAGATGTGGATTAAACACCACAACGGAATGCCATTCTGTTTTGTCTACTTTCTTATTGGTTGCCTTATCTGTATAGCTCTCAGACGTTGCTATACGAAAATTGACCACCTCGATGCCAGATGACATTGTTTTGCTTTCTGGATTAGCACCTAAATAGCCAATTAAAATCACTTTATTAAGCATGTTTGTAAGTTCCATTAAATGATGTAAAGATCATAACATACTTTATATGTTTTTACAATATTTTCAATAAATAATAACAATATTCTTATGTAAAAGATTAAGCTTTAAAAGCTGTTTTTTTATTGCGTTTTGATACGTTTTGTGCAATAAAGAGATGTTCGTAACTTTCGAATAACAAGATAACAGTCATGCATTGCAAAACAGAAGCCGTGTCAAGAAATTGGCACGGCTTTAATGCATTTAAATTGAATAGAAAAAACTAGCCTCTAGTATAAAAGAAAGCCCCGTTACGTAAATACATAACAAGGCTTTCACAATTTCTCAAGTTGTATATAAAATATAGTACATTATGTATAAGTTACAAGCGTTAAGACACAAAAAAACCGTGTCATTTAAGGCACGGCTTTTGTGATATCTTTAAAGAGGAATATTGTTTTAACCTAAAGAACGGTTAAAATACAACGCCATTATGACGCTGCGAATTAATGGTAGCATGATACATTTAAAGATGCAATTTGAGAAAAAATACACTTGCTTTTATACACAAAATATGTGATTTGTGAGTTAGTTTGTTTATAGCAAATTATCCTTACGAATAATGGTTTTGAATATAAAAGCCGTATCAATTCATTTTGATGCGGTTTTTTTGCTACAAAGCAGCCCCCCGCGCCGTTATTTTATTTACGCTGCTTTTTCACTAATGGCATCATTACTACAAA
>NZ_JBHIOY010000095.1:0-252 GCF_042195785.1 Bartonella sp. AP58NXGY
TTTTTCCTTCACAAATTTCTTTTTACCAAAATCGGAATAACGATATTCTGCACGTACAATTACATTATCGAGCACCGAGAAATCAACACCACCACCAAGAGTGTAACCAATCATAGTTTTTGTTTCATCAGTTAAGTTCTTAGAAGAAACAACTGTTCCCTCCTCATCCTTAACGGATATTGATATAGTGTCTTGAAACTGCCCATAAGCAATACCACCCGCAAGATAAGGCATAAAGCGATCAGCAGCAAA
>NZ_JBHIOY010000095.1:308-1114 GCF_042195785.1 Bartonella sp. AP58NXGY
AAAGTCTCAACTTCATCTCCTTGTTCAAGACCAAGTTCAGAAGCCATCCTTCTCATTTGTTCTATACCATATACACTGGATTCATTCTTATCCGCCGCTTGTGTACTTTGTACTCCATGAGAACGGGAATGTGGATTAGCATTATGCCCACGAGCATCATAACCATATCCACCTGACTGAGATGTACCATGCGAATAAGCATATCCACCACCATGGGCACTATGATAACCTCCGTGTGCTCCGCTTGTTCCATTGGAAGTGTTTGTCTCTGATCCAGATACCTTTGATCTTGACAATACAAGGTTATGACTTGGCACTGTTCTTTCTGTTAATGATCGTCCCGATGTATCTGTACTTGCCGCTGGTTGAATTGTTCCTGATCTTGTTGATGAAGCAGATGATGCTGGTGTTTCTTTAACCGTTTTAGTAGACGATGATGATTGCTCTGACCTTGCACCTTGTTCGGAGGAGGCTGATGATGTTTCTAGCAATTTAGATGGCGTGTTTGATGATGGTGTGGATGATGGTGTTGAAACTACTGATTTTTTTACTGTTATTGAAGAATTAACATTGCCAGAATTGTCAGTTCTTGCTAATTGATTCGGTTGTTCTGCGCCTGCATTTGGTGGTTGAGATGAATTTACTTGTCTAGTTTGTGTTTGATTGGATCGTGTTTCAGTAGACTTTATTACTGTAGTTCCTCCATTTGCTGCTGGCGAAGTTTCCGCGCCTGATGCTAGAGTTCCTGTACTTACTGTTGTTGCAGGTTTTGTTGATGTCGCCTGTCCAGGCAATACTGGCGCAGA
>NZ_JBHIOY010000096.1:0-265 GCF_042195785.1 Bartonella sp. AP58NXGY
ATGTTGAGAACCTTTCAGGGAATTTACATTTTCGATTCAATGTTACTGCTACGTGGGATGCAAGTGATTACTTGTTGATTGATGAAGGGACAGGTAATCACAAAATAAGAGTTGCAGATTTTGGTCGTGAAATTACAGGTCCTCTCTCGCAAAGGAATAGTTTTGTTACTGAGCTTCCTTTAATTACCGATAAAAGCCCAGATGGGGGAGCTAATTTTACTCTCACAGATCTTTTAGGGAAGGACATTACAGCTGTTGATGGTGG
>NZ_JBHIOY010000096.1:330-819 GCF_042195785.1 Bartonella sp. AP58NXGY
TTCTACAATTTGGTATTTATCTAGAGCTTCTGAAGATAGGGGAAGTTCGAATACTGAGGGACAGTGTGTGAATAAGAAAGCGAAGGTTCCTCTTGCATTGTCTATGAGGAGTGGTAAGCAGTCTGGTCAAGGGGCTTCTTCTGGAGGAAAAAATACTGATCGTCGTCCACCTAAAAAAGAGCACCCCAAGCCACGTCCTCCACGTCATTTAAGAGAAACGCAGAATGTCTCTCATGTTTCGGTATCTTCTTCTCAAGAAAATCAGACTCGTGTAGAGTTACCTCCATCAAGCCCCCATCCTCTTTCTGATGAAAAGCGACAGGGTGCTGTTTCAACATCTTCTCATTCTTCAGCCGATCAGATGGTGTTACGTCCAGTTCAGAAAGAACAATCTTCCCCACAAATGAGTGAGACGCTTTCATTTTCTGATTTTTTAACCACGCCTTCTACAGATGCAGTATTGTCTATGTCTGTAGCGCCAGCGATGGT
>NZ_JBHIOY010000096.1:867-1111 GCF_042195785.1 Bartonella sp. AP58NXGY
TTCTCGATAAAAGTAAAAAAAATACAGCTTTATGGACCTATGCAATTAAATCTAAAGAGAGCATTGCGACAAAGCATATAGATTTTAAGTTGGATCAGACCGGTATTGTTTTGGGGATCAATGGCTTAAGCGAATGGGAAAATGGAGATTTTTATATAGGTGGTTTTGGAAGTTATGATCGTGCCCGTGTTGCGCATGCACGGGGGGGGACCAGCGGTATCAATAGTTATGGCATTGGTGCTTA
>NZ_JBHIOY010000097.1:0-1108 GCF_042195785.1 Bartonella sp. AP58NXGY
ATCGAACCGGCAATATAAGCACCAGAAGACAACCATGGGTGTTTTTCTTGCAACGCTTTTTGATAAGCACGTTCCTTGGCTACTCTTCTATTATAAACCTCTTCTGCTTTCTTATCCCCACGCCAATAATCTGTGAAACCTGCTTCATTCGCTGCTTGCATCTCATCACTGTACCCCGCCGTGAGACCAGACATGAACTTGCTCCAAAGCGCGCGCAATTCGGTCCAGTCTTTGCCTTCAAGTGGAGAATAATCTGTTGTAGATTTTGAATTAAATGAAGCCTTATCATCAGCAGCAAGAGGGGAATAAGGAATATAACTCGTTGTTTTTTTGCCTTGATTAGCACGCCCCTTCTTCACTGAAGAAGTGCCACTATTATTATCGGATACATCATCAACAATACGAGAATAAGGTACATATGCCATTTTAATCCCCTTTAACTCTTATCTTCCCATCTTCACCAACAAAGCGTGTTCCAGAAGGCAATTCATCTTCCTGTTCTTTGCTGGTAACAAGCGGCAAATCACTACGTTTTTGCTGTGGAGATGTAGAATGCGATTGGGATGTGACTTTATCAACTTTCTCTGCTGTCAATTCAATTTTACCATTTTGTAGCAACGACAATACATCTGTTTTCATCTTACCCAAAATATGATGAATTTTTTTCAATCTATACATCAGCTCTTTATGACCCAGTTTGTAATCTATCGCTCCTAAATAGCTCTTTAATATATCAAGCTCTCTTTCTGTGAGATTTCCAAAACCAGAAGCACCATTGCGTGAATACCGTCTCATGGTTTCTAATCTATCGATACCTATACGATTTTTAATCGAATCAAGGAGAGATTTCATATCACGGTGTTTAGGAACTTTGAAAAAAGCTAACCAATCTGCCAAATTGCCTGTAGACCAATCACCGTTCTCGTTCACATAATCCATAAAACGTTCGATATCCTCGAGCATATTACCGCTAATAGCTTCACTATTTTTAAGCTCTATCATTTCTCGTTGGCGGTCCAGTTCTTCTTTAGACCTAGCATCATAACCACCGTTCACTTTTTGTAATAGAAAAGCATTCAACGCATCTTTATTCCCAGCCATAAACCGC
>NZ_JBHIOY010000098.1:0-1105 GCF_042195785.1 Bartonella sp. AP58NXGY
AATCAAGCGAGGAGACAGATGAAAAAGATCTTTATTATAACAGGAATGATTATAGCTTTTGGATTGCCAAATTTAGCATATAGTTTTATTACTTTCATACCTAATCCTGAAGTAATTCATGGTAGTTATACATCTGCATCAAAAAAAACTGCAAAACCACCTGCTGCAAAACCACCTGCTGCAAAACCACCTGCTGCAAAACCACTATCTATTTCAGCAAAAGAGTATCTGAAAATTATTGAATTATTAAAAGAACAAGTTGAAGCGCAAGAAAAGCGAATATTAAAAGAAGCAGACATCTATCATTCTGTGATGGCTAATAGAGTAATTAACGGCCTAATGTCCCCAAATGACATGAGCTATTTTTTTCAAAATCCGGAGCTTATTTATCCAGTTCCAAAACTGCGCTACGACAACAAGGATGAAATGTCTCAGAGACTTATGAAGCTTATTACCGGCGTTGTTATGAAAGAAAAAAGACCTCATATATTGCCAAACGACAAAATACGTACAATGGTTAACGAGCGTCTCAAATATAGCGGTATCGTCTCTAAAGCCGTAAGCTTGCGAGCTTTTCAGGATGCAGAGAAACGTTTTATACAAATTACAAATTTCTTAAATGATATAGATAAAACAAGGAGTTTGTCAGAGGTCGCAGAATTGCAAGTATACATAAAGATCATGTTAGCCTTACTCCACAATGAATCTTTAAAGCTACAAATGATCAGGAATTTAAGCAATAATGAAGAATTTCTTATCGACATACAAAAACGCAAAATCTATGGAAATATAGTTAATTCATTAAACAGACAGATGCCTCGCATACGGTTTTACCAAAATTCTTTATAACATTTGTTTTCTCTATTTTATGAAAATAATCCTATTGTACATGTCTCAACAATCTGGAAAAACGCACAAAAGTTTCATCAAATCCAAAATAATCTCGGTGGGAGCGCTTGGACAAATTGTGTCAATACCAATGAAGCACATAGCATGTATCTGTATTTTAAAATGATAAAAAATTGAAAATTCATTAAAGAGGAATGCCATGAACTTCACACTGTTCACGCAACTTTTCACTGAAATTGACAAAATAACAAAAACT
>NZ_JBHIOY010000099.1:0-229 GCF_042195785.1 Bartonella sp. AP58NXGY
TCTTCATCACTGTTGACTTCAGCCAAATGATGAAGATTGCTTTGAGCGTCATAATGTCCTTTTTCCAATGTCTCCTTATGGTCACTCTCTAGCACTAATGAGCTAAATGTAGCAGAGCCATCAACAATGACCGTCATCGGTCCACCACTGCTCCATTGCCCACCACTCATGCTTAAATCGTCAAGGGAGTGAATGTTTAAATCCTTTATAGAGATGATTTGTGCCTGCT
>NZ_JBHIOY010000099.1:362-1094 GCF_042195785.1 Bartonella sp. AP58NXGY
GATCGACAGCACCGCCGCCAAGCAAAAAACCACCATCATTAAACAAAGTTTGCGTGGTCGAAACATGCAATGCATCATCACTTAAGATAGTGCCGCTATTGGTGAAACGATCCGCATCTAAAGTCACGCCATTGCCTTTTAAGTGTGCACTGGCGAGACTTGCTTGCTGCGTTTTTGCCCCATAAATATCTTGCGTAAATGAAGTGTTTGGCGCCAAATAAACGCGAGGCACCAAGACCTCTTGTCCGTTTACAACATGCCTCTCAAGCCAGATCATATCTTTTTTGATCCCAGCAATTTGCTGAGATGTTAAGGACTTGCCTAGCTCTAACCCTAATGGCCCTTGCTGTGCGAGTGCATTGTCATAAAGCCTTTGCATTTGAGCATTGGGATCTTCATCATCAAGAAGAGTGCGATTGCCTGTCAGCTCAAAAATTTGTTCATTGATCAGACGATATTCAAAATAAGCATCGCCCAACCTTTTGAACACTTGCTCGGGCTTATAATTGCCAACCCTTTTGAGAAAATAATCAGAACCCAAAAACTTGCTGGGGTTGATAAAATCTGGACGCGTCTCGACTAAAAACGGCACATCTGGTGTGTGGGTCTGTGCAAGTTCTGTCTGGACAGAGCTAAGCTCATTTTGCTTTGGAACTTGTATGGATTCTGGTTCTGGTGTTTGGATACTTGGTGCAAAAAGCGCTTTGTGCCCCGCCAAACCATTGATAATCC
>NZ_JBHIOY010000100.1:0-1087 GCF_042195785.1 Bartonella sp. AP58NXGY
TATCTTTTATGCTTTTGTTAGTATATGAGAATTTTGTCGGGTGTGTTTACACCATACAATACTCTTTATGAGAAAAGTGTAACGACGGACTTGATGCCGTGTTTTGAACGCCCGACACCCTTATAGGGTGTCAATTTCAAAACAATATTAACATCAAGGCTTTAATTATGAAAAATATATCAAAAATTACCCCCGTTAATAAGAAAAAAACATCTAAAAAATATGAGTTTACTGGCGAAATGGATTTTGTGACTGGTCTCATATTATACCGTATACGTGCTTTAAGAGATTTTGCTGATGTCAAAGCCGGCGATCTAGGGGGGTATATTGAAAACGAAAGTAACTTATCTCACAAAGGCAATTGCTGGGTGTATGACAAAGCGCGCGTCTTTCAAAATGCAAGGGTTTCAGGCAATGCTAAAGTAAAAAGCTTTTTTGTTGACGTTTGTGGTAATGCAAGAATTTATGGTAATGCTATTTTTGAAGGCATGTTATTAAAGGACAATGCAAAGCTTTATGGCAATGCTCATGTTAGCAATGCCGTTGTAATTGAAGGTAATGCTAAAATTTATGATAACGCCCGCATCACTAATCATGCTCATATTTGTGATGATGCCGTTATTTGTGATGATGCTCATGTCGGGGGCAATGCTAAAATAAGCGGCGCTGCTCATATTTGTGATGGCTCGCGTGTTTTTGATGATGCCGTGGTTTGTGGGGCTCTTATCTCTGGCGATTCTTATGTTCACAGCGCCGCCTCTTTAACTGCTGATGATCATATTTGGGATGAGGCATATCCTGAATTTGGGAGTGAAGATGATTATTACCGTCATGAATATTATGCTGATTGTGAGGGGTATTATGATGATGATAATGACAGCGAATATGAAAGTGACGCTGCGTAAATAACGCGCGGGCGCGGCGGGGGCGCCCCTCTTTAAAAATCTCATTCTAAAATTTATCAAATATAAACTTAGGGAGTTACCTATGTCCACTATAACTGTATCTAAAACTGTATCTAAAAAATATGAATTAACTAATGAAAATCATACTTTTGAAGGGATTACTATACACCGCATTCGTGCTT
>NZ_JBHIOY010000101.1:0-1086 GCF_042195785.1 Bartonella sp. AP58NXGY
TAAACAATTTGAATGGATAGAATACAAAGATAAAAACTAATGATGGCAAAAAAAGCCATTAAAAAAGCCGATACATTGTATTTTATCGCACTCATTGCAACGAGAGGGGCGATAACGACAGCAGCATTTTGAAAAAAAGAATAAAGCGTTAATGCACGTTTAAGCGTACTTCCATTGAGATGTTCTGATAAAATTTCTCTCAAAAATGGCTTTGAAATTGCTTTCGAAAAAGCCGTTAAGGTAAAAAAGGACAGCCATGCAGTAGATGTGAGCGATAGGATAACACATAGAAAAGCTATACTCCTTAAAATAAAGGCGGTAGCCATTAAAAGTTTACGCGAAAGTTTCTCTAATAAACCCGTTGTGGTTACCATGAGAATGCTTTCAAGGATTACTGATCCAGCGAGATAAAACGCAACATTTGCAGCAGTGATGAGAGAAGAGTTTCCAAGCAGAGGGAGTACAAAGAAAAAGGAAAATTCAGAAAGAAAAACGGCGCTATAGATGAAAAAAGTTATTTTATTTTTGCCCATGGAATTTCCATAGAAGTGTTGTTAAATGATCAAATACATTTTGTTGTATCTTTTGAGGGAGCTTTATGAGCCCTGTTTTTGCTGTACACATTTCGTTGAAATCGTATCCTTCCTGATTTATTCGCCAGTCCACTGCAAGAATATTGTTTTTGGTTTTTTCTACGATGTTTTTAGAAAGAGTGATCATTTTAGGATAGATTTTTCCTTGCCATAGGTGCTTTATAAAAGTTTCTTTTGTTAGAATCATATTTTTGCTGCCGTGTGCAGCATTTCCCAGTGTTGTTGTTTTCTTGAGGTTTGTAGAATTTCATAAAAACAGCTTTTCTGATAGGAATAAAATATGACAGAAGAGGAATCGAGAAAAATGGTGTTTAATTTTTAACGCAAGCTCATCAAATAATTATATATTTCGCGTACATTCGCGCGGTTGCGTATTGCACAGCAAATCTCTCTACACAAGACTTTATGGCACCCCTTAACGCTGGAGGATGTTGTAATCCCAGATAGGAAGATGAGATACAATCAAAAATTTCCCCTGATTGAACAAAAATAT
>NZ_JBHIOY010000102.1:0-1078 GCF_042195785.1 Bartonella sp. AP58NXGY
CCCATAAACCCGCGCATCACCATAAACATAGGCATAACCGGAAATATGTGCATTTTGATAAACACGAGCATTATCATAAACCCTAGCATAATCTCCAACCCAACAATCGCCCCCATGACTAAGATTGCCTTCCTTTTCAATAAAACCGCCAAGGTCACCTTTTTTGACATATCCAAAATCTTTTAAGGCACGTATGCGGTGTAGAGTATGTCTATTAACTTCGATTGTCTCATCAGTCAGTTCGTATTTTTTCACCATGCTTTTTCTCCAGTGGACATGATATTATCGCCATCAATATCCGCATCACGATAAATTTTTGCGTCACCATAAATACGTGCATTACCGGAAACCGTTGCCATTCCATAAACTTCGGCAAAACCGTAAACATGTGCATTATGTTTAATTCGTGCACTACCATAAACTTCAGCATCATCATAAACTTGAGCATTATCGTAAACGCAAGCACAAGATAAGACGAATGCATTACCACCTACCCAGCAATTACCATGATGCGATAGGTTGTTTTCATGTTCTATAAAGCCGCCTAAATTACCTTTTTTAATAACTCCAAAGTCTCTTAAAGCTCGGATACGGTGAAGAGTTACCCCTTTAAACTCAGCTTTCTCATCAGTAAGTTCGTACTTCTTTTCCATGGTTTATTGCCTTTAATGCATGTTTTGTCGTTTAAATTCTTGAGACAGCAGCCCCATGCCTTTTGTTGTAATTTTAGCAGCTGGTACGACCTTTTCTGTACCTTCTGTTGTTTGAATGGTGTGTGTAGGACAATCCATAAGTCCTTTTTGGATTTTATCTTGATAAGGTAACAAAGGAGCCCCGAAAGTGCGTCGATACACCCATCCTTTTTTCTGTAGGAACTGAATGAACTGTTTTGGTTGAATTTCGAGAATTTTAGCAGCTTCAGTAAGACCGAAGAGCCCATCAGCGCGTTGCAAGCTTTCCAAAGCCATTGCTTTTGGTTTTAAATCTTCAATGATGGTATCTTGTTGATTTATTTGTCCTTGTAGGTAATTCAAAAAGCCCATCATAGCTTTTGGACTTGAATAGTCGATTTGTTGTG
>NZ_JBHIOY010000103.1:0-1077 GCF_042195785.1 Bartonella sp. AP58NXGY
TACTTATTTTTTTAGGGGGAATACTTTATTATGTACATCCTGCATTGCCTTTGATTTTTCAAGTCCTTTCATTAATTTTTGCTCTTTTTATGTTTTCAAAACTGACGAAGGGATTAGATAGTTTTCATATCAACGCTCATCCGAGTATTTTCACAGTTCTGTGCACCAGCCGTAAAGAAGTCAAAAACCCTTATCGCTTCACTCTTATTTTTTTAAGTGCAGTTTCAGCTTTTGCTATTTTGGTTAATAATCGAACTATTTCTATCGCATTTTCTGATTTTTTGCCATTTCAACCAGCTATTTTGGTTTCGATTATTTTTATCATTGGGAATTTTTTTTCAGCAAGTTCCAATATATTGTTTCAGAAGTATTTTTCAAAGTTTCAAAATCCTATTTTTCCCGTCTTAATGATTGGTTGTATGGTAACCATTGCTTTTTTTCTCATGTCATTTCAAATCATTGCGGCTCTTATATTAGGATTTTTACTGCTATGTGTTTTTAAATCTGCTTATCGATCTTATCTGTCGTCTCTTCTTATAAATTCACTGATTGATCCCAAAGCTATCGCGACTGTTTTATCATTTACAGCCATTATTACAGCTGTTGTATCCTTTGCATTCAGTTTTTTATACGGTTATGTTTTTTCAACATTCTGGCAAGCTAATTTGTGGTTGGCAGTGGTTATGGCTGTGATTTTTGGGGTGTCTGCTTTAATTATTTTTGTCAGAAAACAAGAAATCATTTGGTTACAACCTGAAAATGCACAATCGTCAAAACAACATTTCTTGAAACGCAAGCATCAAGAGTTTTGCTATGGGCAAATTTATCCGGAAGCATCGTGCATTAATGAAAACATCAAGGATGGCTCTTTTCGACAAAGTCTCTATCCTGCACCAAATTTGATAACACTTTGCGATGAAGTCGTCGAATGGGAGTTTATCCGGGGTACTGTATTGAGCCAAATGGATTTGCTACATCAAAAGGCGATTATTGATCAAATCAATAAGATCTTTGAAGATCGATTAAGCAAGAATATAATCTTATAACATGGAGATTTACATCCTGATAATATCATTG
>NZ_JBHIOY010000104.1:0-1076 GCF_042195785.1 Bartonella sp. AP58NXGY
CGCTTGTGACGTACAAACGAATGGTTTTGATTGATTCAAGATAAACAGATTTAAAATGAGAGAATCTTACGGTATTAGGGGTTCTAATTCGATATGAACAACGCTAAATTATCATTATAATCAATATCTTGCCCGATAGATAAAACCCCTCTTAGCACTACCACATGAGATTCTATAGGCAAATTTTGCTTCAAAATATTCATCCCATACGCTTACAAAAAATACTTCCGTGTAAAAATTTACACAGTCCTTCAAGAGGGGATATATCCCCCATAAACGATGATATTTTAGAACATGAAAATAAAACGTTATAGACTATAGGTTGGAGCAATGTTCTGATTTTTTATCAAACGGCTTTACGGATAAAACGCCAGCGAACTTTTTCCTGAAATGCAGGGCGAAAATATAAAACGATCTGCTGTGTCCTTTGCGGACCTGTTAATTCCGCAAAATCAATTGAATCTTCAAGACAAATATCCGCATCAGGCGATATAAAATACCATACTTTCTCGTCCTCTACGTGTCCGTCCTTTACCGCTAAACACACACGCTCACCATCATAGTTAACCTCAACTTGTGGATGAAGATGAAACCGAACAGCAACATGATCTTGTTCACTTTGCGCCCTTTTATGTTTTTTCCCCTCTTTATTGGGCATAAAAAAGCGATCAAAGCCTTCGATCATATCCCCACTCGTCGCCAAAATAAGACCACGCTCATGAATAAGATTAAAGGGTCGCACATAACCATTATGGCTCGCAATAAAACCTGTTTTCTCAGAATCCTCTATACGGTGCACTTGAACTTCCCTGGGTCCATCAAACAAAAGAGAAGCGCTATTTTTCTTTTTTTTATAAAAAGTACCCACCGAACAATCATTAAGCGTCGCTGTTGAATGGGCCGCAGTAATACGCCCTAAATGTCGATAGTCCTCCCGCCCATCAGGGTTAACACCGGTATTGATAATAAAACGGTGTCCTTGTGAAGACATTTCAAAAGACAAGCATCCTGAACAAGCTTGCTGTGCTACAAAGCGTGGTGGAAATTTTCCCGTATCGGCAAGAATTGTTGTTTGA
>NZ_JBHIOY010000105.1:0-745 GCF_042195785.1 Bartonella sp. AP58NXGY
CATCACCTGCTAGTGAAAATGAAGAGGTAGCTGAAACAGATGATAAAGATGCTCCATTGACCATGGAAAGTGCTCATGAACTTTTAAAAAGCTTAGGGTGGTCAACTGAGAAAATCAATGAAGATGACTATATGGCAAGCTATCAATTGGCGGATCGTGAAGTAGATATCCTTTATAACGACGAAATTGCTAAAGATTGTCCGCAATTTGATAGCGCCTTTTTGATTAGCACAGGCATTTTGGCTTCAGCTTGCAAATTCATTGATCCTACCCACACGGAAGATATCCCAGATATACAGCTTAATTTTGAAGCCAAGGGACTGGAAATCTTTGAACCAGAAGTCACTGCGGATCGTTTAACACAGGCGCTTGATGATGCGCTAGAATGGTCAGTAACGGCTATTGATCTTTCTGAAAGACTTCGCTCTGATTATGGCATCGCTCCTTGGGAAAAAAGCACTACGTCTAAAGCAAACGATGCACATTATACTTTGCTTCATATTGGCGCTCTTGCTTTGTTGGGTGATGTTGAGACCTTGCATTCTTATAAGAAAAGTTTTGCAATAGAAGATCATCTAGGCTTTGACGACAGCATTAACGAAACCCACCTTGAACGGGCAATAGCTTTAGCGCAAGAAGTAGCAAAAGCTAAACAACTGAGTTACACTTTGATTGAACGGGTAGCAGAAAAGCTTGATGATCAACGAGAGGTTTCCTGCGAAGAGTAGCCTCACTCTTGGAAAGA
>NZ_JBHIOY010000105.1:791-1076 GCF_042195785.1 Bartonella sp. AP58NXGY
TCTCAAAAATTTTATAGAAAATAGAGTTTTGTCCAAAGCCTTTATCACTCGTTGAGTGAATTCAACAGCTGTGAGATTTTACCGTTGTTACGGGGGGTGATTTCACGCTTGGTGCTGCAGGGCTATCCAGTAGGGTGGTCAGACGCATCTAGTGGCAGATAAGGGCAAGATTAAGTTTTGCATCAATAAGGATCAAGATTTTTAGGATACTGATCAGCTATGCTTTAATTAAAATAGCCCTTGCGCCAATTTCATAAGAGAAACGATAAATAGGATATAGGATAA
>NZ_JBHIOY010000106.1:0-1067 GCF_042195785.1 Bartonella sp. AP58NXGY
TCTTGAGGTTGATTATCGAACATTGCAGACACAATTTCTAAGGATTCTTGATAATCTTGTTCAGTGCGAATAGGCTTGATGTTCATTTTTTAAATTTCTTTAAATGATATAATATCGATGGCATACTGTTTAAATTGTAACGGTTTTAAAATTAATTGCAAAGAAGACTATCCATGACTACACGCAATCCTAATCGCTGCCCTACTCATCCAGGAGAAGTTTTAGCAGATATTATTCCTGAGACAGGCAAAACAAAATTAGAAATTGCACAGATGCTCGGTATATCACGCCAACATCTCTATGATATTCTAAATGCCGAAAAGCCTATATCTCCTTCTCTTTCGGCTTGTCTTGGCAAAATGTTTGGGAATGGAGCTGCCATATGGTTACGTATGCAAGCCAATTATGATGATTGGCATGCAGAACGGGAAACAGATGTTAGCAAAGTTCCGACACTCCATACTGTTTAATTGTATAACTCAGTCTCTAGAAACTTTTCCAAGTGGCTTTATTGCTTTAACTTCTTTAATTTTAAGTGCAATTTTACGCATAAAAGCAAGACTAAAACGCCCTTGTGGTTTTAAATCTTGAAAGTGAAAGAAAGATTGGCAAGAAACAACATTAAATTCATCAACACGTACCCAAGATTGCTTTTGCAACCCCACACGTTTGCATTCTATCTCAGGTACTTTTAAGCTAAATTGCAAATTAACTGGCTCTTGAGAAGTGATAGGAAACAAAAAAAGATGCTTTTCAGTTTTAACCATGACACAAGAAGGACGCGCTTTACGCCCTGAATGTTCACCTTTTTGCGCTTGTTCGTGCCATAAATAATAATACCGAACAACATCCCCTGCTTTAAACATGTTCATCACTGTTTAAAATGTCATCTAAACCACGATTTAAATCGTCTAATATATTTTGCGGTGCATCTGCATAGGAAAAAGATTGTACGCTAGAACGCGCTTTTATTAATTCATGATATAAATCAACAGGAAGCATAATGATTTTTTCACGCCCTCGCTTTGTTAAAGCTACAGGTGTAGACATAGCCTCGTCTAAAATAT
>NZ_JBHIOY010000107.1:0-1058 GCF_042195785.1 Bartonella sp. AP58NXGY
AAAAATACGAATTAACCAGTGAAATCAAAAAAATCAAACATGCTCTTACTCGAAATATTATAAACCTTTATCGCATTCGGGCTTTAAAAGACTTTGATGATGTCAAGACGGGGGATTTAGGTGGCTTTATTGAAAAGGAAGTTAACCTATCCCATGATGGCAATTGCTGGGTCTATGATGATGCTTGTGTCTATGGTCATGCCCGTGTTTATGATGATGCAAAAATACGGCATTATTCTCAAGTCTGTGGTCTCGTTTATGGCAATGCTGAGGTCTATGGCAAGGCTTTTATCTCTCAATATGCAAAGATTTATGATCAGGCTTGTGTTTATGGGAGTGCTCATGTGTATGGCAATGTGTATGGCAATGCTCATGTGAGGGGTGCTGCCCGCGTTCTTGCTGATGCTCATATTTATGACCATGCGCATATTTCTTATGATGCTACGGTTTTTAGTTATGCCCGCGTCTATGGTCATGCTAGGGTTTGTGGCTCTGCTTGTATTTATAGCCATGCAAAAATTTATAATTATGCTGTGATTAATGGTCGTGCAAAGATTTATGGCAAGGTCTATGGCAATGCGCGCGTGGGGGGCTCTTGTGAGGTTTATGGCTCTGTCTATGGCAATGCAAAAATCTTACATTGTGCAACGATCTGGGGGCGTGCTTATGGCAATGCAACAATCAATACAAAAAGCAAAGCAAAGTTAGTTCCCAAAAATTGTGAGGTTTATCAAAGTGATAATGTCGTTAAGATTATTGATAAAACAGAATAAAAATAGGTATGGGAGCGCCTTCTTGATGGTTATAAACCCATCATAAAAGAGAGAATTCATAAAAGAAAGCCGTGCCAAATGATATGACGCGGCTTTCAAATGTCTATCCTTATGAATCATTCCAAATGGAGCAATGAGTACATATATACAAAACGTATTATATTACAAGTGCTCTATTAAAAATATGAAAACTTATCAAAAGGAATGTAAATGATGCGTATGATCTTTAATCACTCACTTGAATGAGAGAGCCTATAAACGCTTTTTGTTAATCTCAAACGTATC
>NZ_JBHIOY010000108.1:0-1058 GCF_042195785.1 Bartonella sp. AP58NXGY
GAAACAAGACAGTTAGCAGAGTATGTTATACGTCGTAAAGTTATACTTGATATTTTAGGAGAATTAGTAATAGAGGTTAAGAAAAATGTTAACGGTCAAGACGTACCGCATTTAGAGAAAACGTTGCATGAACTTATTTGTCCAATGCGTGTTAGGGGGGATGATCCTAAATCTCAAGAAAATTTAACGCATGATTTATGGATTATTGATGAGCGATTAACATTTACAAGATACTTCGCTTCGGATATGCCTATCAAAAAAATCGCAAAGAATAGTACAGAAAAAGGTCGTCCTGATTTATTATGTTATGATCAATTATATGCTTTAGGACTTGAAGGTCGTCTTGATGCAGATCTGGATAAGTTAATGTTGGTGGAGTTTAAAAGACCAGGTCAGAAAAAATATAAAGCGGGTTACTCCCCCATGAATCAAATAAACAAATACCTCAATGAACTTAAAGGAAAAAGTATAAAGACATTTGATAATAAAAAAATAAATATTTCAGAGCAGTGTGTTTTTTATTGTTATATTATTGCTGATATAGAAGGTGAACTTAAAACGCAAACGTCAACATGGCAGAAAACAGCTAATGGGCGAGGGAGAACTAATCCTCTACAAGGTGATTTTCGAGGATCCGTTGAAATAATAGAGTGGAGTGATTTAGTGGCGGATGCAAAATTAAGGAATGAAGCATTTATTTCTACATTAAAGATTTAAAACAATAGTTTTCAAAAACTTGAAAAATTATCATAAACGCAGTTCAGAATGTGAACCAAGCCGTAAAAGTTCTAAAGTTTCATCATCAGGCTTTCGATAGATCAAAAGGAGATCTGGTTTAATATGGCAATCACGACAGTTTCGCCATTGCCCTGTTAGTGCGTGATCTCTCCACTGCATTTTTAAGGGTTCGTTTTCCGCTAATGCTTTGATCACCACCAGCAAATCTGTCTCTAATGTATCAGCATATCGCCCTTTACTTTCACGTTTCAGATCACGCCGAAAAGATTTAGTATAAATAATTTCCGGCATCGCTAGCCAAAGTCACTTTTCAGACTTAC
>NZ_JBHIOY010000109.1:0-1053 GCF_042195785.1 Bartonella sp. AP58NXGY
ATTGCTAGCAGCTGCTAATGATCTTGTACTTCTCATCAAGCATCTTTATAAAAAAGAATGACTTGAAAGAATTCTTATCCACTCTATTTAGTTGTGTAAATTATGCTGACACTTTTTCACTCTCCCCTATCCACCGCTTCGCGCTTCATACGCCTCATTCTTGGAGAATATGGTGTAGCCACGCAACTGATTGAAGAATATGAATGGGCTAGAAGACACGAATTTCTCGCTCTCAATCCCGCCGGTCATGTTCCTGTTTTTCTCGATGAACACGAGGTTCCATTATCAGGTCCTTTTGTTATCTGTGAATATTTAGATGAAACGCATGGAAGTTTACGACAAGAAAATAAACTCTTTCCAGAAAATCCTTTAGATCGTGCGGAAGTCCGCCGCCTTAATGACTGGTTTTTAAATAAATTTGAAAATGAAGCAACACGTCATATTGTACGAGAACGGATTCATAAACGTGAAATGCCCCTTTCCATTGGCGGTGGGGCTCCCAATTCACAAATTTTACGCAATGCACGCGCCAATATCCCACCCCATATGAACTATCTCAATTGGCTCTGTGCCTCTCGTGATAGCTTAGTGGGTTCTACCTTATCCTATGCTGACCTAGCCGCTGCCGCTGCTGTCTCTGTCCTTGACTTTCTAGGGGAAATTGACTGGGAACAATCCCCTGCTGCCAAAGACTGGTATATGCGGATTAAATCACGACCTTCTTTTCGTTCTCTTTTAACAGATCGTGTCCGTGGAATTGTTGCAAGTACTCACTATGCTGATCTTGATTTCTAGTCTCCTCTCACAAAAACGAGTAAAAATGAAATTTTACCTAAAGAAGACTTCCCCGTTTATAAATCTTTATGCCTGCCTATAAATAATACAAGAATAGATTGCTTCACAATCCTATTGAACAGAAAATAAGAACTCATCATAATCTCTTATTTCAAGCCTTCTTATCCTGCCCCCCCAAAATCAATTTTTGCTCTATCCACAAAAAGACTAATTATAGAAATAAAGATATTTAACAAAAGGTTTTAAACTCTTTCTTTA
>NZ_JBHIOY010000110.1:0-1044 GCF_042195785.1 Bartonella sp. AP58NXGY
TCCAAAACCGATTGTTGTTTTACAAGCGATTAAAGTTGGTTTATCAGAATTTTTCGCCTCTTCAATGGCATGTGCAATGGCTGTTTGGCTATGTCCATCGACTTTGAGTGTATTCCAACCCGATGCTTTAAAACGCGCGCACTGATCTGTACTATCCGCAAGAGAAATTTCTCCATCGATAGAAATATTATTATCATCCCACAACACGATAAGCTTGTGAAGTTTTAAATGCCCAGCTAAGGAAAGTGCTTCTTGCGAAATGCCTTCCATCAGGCATCCATCCCCCACCAATGCATAAGTGTAATGGTTGATAAGATCGCCAAAACGAGCATTTTGCAACCGTTCTGCAAGAGCCATTCCCACGGCATTCGCCAACCCTTGTCCGAGAGGTCCAGTGGTTGTTTCAATTCCTGCTGCATGCCCATATTCTGGATGTCCTGCAAGCTTTGCTCCTAATTGGCGAAAATTTTTAAGATCCTCAATACAGATATCTTCATAACCTGAAAGATACAGCAGAGCATAAAGCAACATCGATCCATGCCCTGCTGATAAGACAAAACGATCACGGTTAGGCCAACGAGGATTTTTGGGATCATGAGCAAGGAATTGTGTATAAAGAACCGTCGCAATATCAGCGGCTCCCATTGGCAAGCCCGGATGACCAGAATTGGCTTTTTCAATCGCATCAATAGCTAGAAAACGGATAGCATTAGCCATCTGATTCTGTTGGAGGGTGTTTGTCATGAATGATCGACCATTTTTTTTAATACATTATTCTGTTGTTTTTTCCGTATTGTCTTAAAGTTCCTTAAGAAATACTCTTTTACCCATCAGCGTGAGACTTTTGTCACCACTTCCATAACATTAATAACACATTCCCCTCACGCATCCTGTACAACCATGTCATTTATGCCAATACGCGCAAAAAATCCAGCTTTTAATTTATATCCATCCCCTGCTTTGCTTGCTAAAATATCCTACATACTTAAAAATGAGAGAGACATATTATAAGAATGTAAGTGATTCGTTTTTGCATAACGCATT
>NZ_JBHIOY010000111.1:0-1043 GCF_042195785.1 Bartonella sp. AP58NXGY
AAATTGTTGCTCATGCCGGTCTTGGCTGTATTGTCGGCGCGACAGCGAGTGGTGATTGTACCGCTGGCGCCGTGGGAGGGGCTGTAGGTGAAGCCGCCGCAATGCTCCAGTTTAAATTGTGGATGCAAAACATTATCAAGGAGGAAATGGGGGCATTAGATGGCCGCACCCCAACGACGGAAGCACAAGCCCGCATCACTGCCAAGATTGATGCACAATTTGCAGACTTTAGAGAGCAGACCATTGATATCGCGCGCATCGCGGGGGGCTTTGCTGCTGCTCTTGCTGGTGGTGATGTCAATACCGGCGCCGATGCCGCAGGTAATGCCGCAGAGAATAACTACCTCAGCAGTGCTCAACGTGCCCAAATGGATAAAGAATTAAAGGAGTGTCCTGACCTTTTATGTCAAGCAGAAGTGTCTGCGAAATGGTCTGCGATTAGTACAGGGCAAGATATAAGCTTTGGGGCAGGTATGGTAGCTGGTGTCCCGGCTGAAATATACGATACGGTTGATGGTTTTTTGCAAATAGCCAAACATCCCGACGAGACTTTAAAAGCGCTCAAAGATTTTGTCACCAGTGGTGAGATTTTGTCGACGATTGGGAAAACCTTGGGGCAATCCTATGTAGACCGTATTAATAAAATGGAGGAGGAATATGAGCGAGCCGGTGCTGGTGGATCCTTTAAAGCGGGTGTTGAACTTGGAAAATTATTGACTGATATAGCATCCCTAATAACGGGAGTTGCTGGAGCAGCCAAGGGAGGTGTAAAGCTTGTTGGCAAGCTTACCGAAAAGACTTTGGCTAAATTCGCCGCTAAGACTGAAGCAGCAGCTGCAAAAGCAGAAAAGGAAATTGCCCAATCCGCTGGAAAAATTGGCACAGAAAACAGTGCCAAGGGTGAAATGTCTCAAAAGCCTTCAACAAGCAATAGCAATCGTGAAACACTCGAAAAAAATAAGGAGCATCATGACGGCAAACGTACAGAAGAAATGCAAAAATTACAGGAAGCAGGATGCACAACATGTACGCAAGAAGCATCA
>NZ_JBHIOY010000112.1:0-1038 GCF_042195785.1 Bartonella sp. AP58NXGY
CTTCAGGAAAATTTCTAATCTTTTGAGGCCTTTTTCTTCAGCCCAAAGATATTTTTCCCCTCGCAAAAAACCGTAACAACGAAAATCCGCAATAAAAGCCCCTTCCTGCTGTCCCTCAACGCCCCATCCCTCCCATCACAGCCTCTTCTTCTAAAACAGAAACCAAAACAGTGAAGAACAAGCCGTTTCAGTTTTTTATATACCCCATCAGAGCAGACCTATCCCCCTGTCTTTTTGTATAATGTTCGTGTGTCATTTTTGCCCTGTGCAGACCTTTTTATTTTGGAAAAATGATGAAATTTTAAGGATTAAAGCCAACCATCACGCTTCAGAGTTTGACTGAGCTTAAAGCATCTATGACAAAATCAATAAACCAATAAAAATGACACAATTCTAATGTTTTTATTGACCGCATTCTAAATCCTCCTCTTCACACAAAAGACAACATCCAAAACAGAAAATCCCTTTTCCCTTCACGCACTTTTTTAATATTTCTCAATATTTTCAAGTTCATTTCAAAACAGCGCCTGTCAACAAAATCTTCTCCCCCATAAAGTGAGCCACCAAGCCCTTCATAGCCCTTACGCGCTAAAAAACGCCATTGGACATCATTATACCCAGCGATACAACAAATCCATTATATTTTCCCGTACAACAAACCTTTGATATGAAAGAGCATTCACCAGCGCTATTTTGAGTGTTTTTTTTCAAATCGTCCCCTTACCAGTTTTCTCCAAAAGCTTGGCTTTTATGCGGTGCAAGCCAATGATTTTGAGTGATTCAATTTCGAAAATTTTGGAACCGCTTGGAACAAAAAAACGTTAAAAACGTTTAACAATGAAGAGACCCTAGGCTGAAAAATTGGAACCCACGCTATCAACCGCTCATTTGGGAAATATTTTATGAATCCCCTTATTTTTATTCTCTTATTGGTTTCATGTACGGATGATTTTAACAGTTGTTATTCCAACAATACCATGGCTAAAATCTACCCAACGGCTCAAGCCTGTGAGCAAGCCATGGTGCCATCCATAAAAA
>NZ_JBHIOY010000113.1:0-1022 GCF_042195785.1 Bartonella sp. AP58NXGY
AAGGTGCATTCGAACGATATCATTCGTGCTAAAAAGCGTCTTTATATGACAGCGACACCCCGTATTTTTGGGGATAACGCAAAAAGTCGTGCGAATGAAGCCAATGCCGTTCTTGCTTCAATGGATGATGAAAAGCTTTTTGACAAAACACTTTTTTATCGGGGCTTTTCATGGGCTGTACAGCATGACCTTTTAACGGACTATAAGGTTATTGTCTTAGCAATGGACGAAAAATTGGTCAGTTCCGCTGTTCAAAAACGCCTTAGTGATCGCGAGTCAGGGCTTGTTCTTGATGATGCAACAAAAATTATCGGTTGTTATAAGGCTTTGACAAAACAAGATATGAAGGCTGATGTTGGGGCTGATCCATATCCGATGCATCGTGCTTTGGCTTTTTGTAAAGATATTCGCAGTTCTAAACTGGTTCGTGATGAATTTTCTGCGGTTGTTGAGGAATATCTTAAGTATACTCAAGGGAATGTGGAAAGCGAGAATTTTCTGCAGTGTGAAGTTGAACATGTTGATGGCAAGTTTAATGCGAAGGACCGTAGTGCACTGCTTGATTGGTTGAAAGCAGAGAGTGGGGGTGATGTTTGTCGTATTTTGACCAATGCACGTTGTTTGTCTGAGGGGGTGGATGTTCCAGCTCTTGATGCCATTATGTTTTTAAATCCACGCAAGAGTCAGATTGATGTTGTGCAAGCGGTTGGACGGGTGATGCGTCGCTCTGAGGGCAAAAAGATGGGATATGTCATTTTGCCCATTGGTGTTCCTTTTGATATTCCTGCGGAACAGGCTTTAAACAACAATGATAAATATCGGGTTGTTTGGCAAATTTTAAATGCTTTGCGCGCACATGATGATCGTTTTGATGCGACGATTAATAAGGCATCGTTGGGGCCAGATATCAGTAATGTGATTGAGATTATTGGGGTCACACAGAGTTCTGAGTTACAAGCTGTTACGGCTGTGGTTGATCATCTTCCGGTTCGCTTGCAACCTGCACACTCGGGAATTGGAAG
>NZ_JBHIOY010000114.1:0-1021 GCF_042195785.1 Bartonella sp. AP58NXGY
CAAAAGTTTTGTTGCTCATATGAAGCCAAAGACAAATTTTATCAGAAAAGTTATTTGTTGGATTTCAAAAAAAATTTCTAAGTAGGAAAAAAGAAAAGGTCATTATTGCAAATATTGGAGTCATGTCCCTAAAAGGTGCTCTCTAAGCTTTAGTAATCATCCCTTTTAATGACATCATATATTGTACATGCGAGATGATTTTACCGACACAGATGAGAAAAGAGCTTCATCAAGAAAATATCCCTTATGCTTTTATCAATTTAATCCCAATTCCATTAACTATAAGAGAGAAATATTGATCAGTAAAAACACGCTGTGACTTATGGAGAAAAATTTATGAAAAGTTATACTTTATCAGATGTTGCACAATATATTGATATGCATAGTCATGTTATTAATTTTGGGACTAAAGATAATGCACCTGATGATGTACGGATTAAAACAGCAGAGAATACTCTCGATTTACAATTTACCTCTTCCTACAAGAGTTTTTTAAAAAATTATGGAGGAGGAGAAATAGGAGGTGAAGAAATATTCAGTATTTATGAAATCTGTGCTGGTATTCCTGCTGGTGATATTGTTTACCGAAATTTGCTCGATAGAAGAGATGGCTTTATGAACTCCAAACAGCTTGTTGTCTGCACAACTGATTTTGGTGAAAGCTTTTACTTTGATTATACTCAGTTTCGGGATGGAGAGTGCCCGCTCTATCTTAAGTTTCCACTTGACGATCCCCAGTATTACGCAAGTAATTTTTATGAATTTCTCTGCAAAAAAATTAAAGAGTACGCAGGGGAAGATTCATGAAAACTTACACTTTAGATGATGTTGTACAATTAGTTGATAAATATGAAGGTGATATTGTTAATTTTTGTTTTGGAGAAGAAGAAAGAATAGGTTACCTAATTTGAAAGCAGTTTTGTAATATATTTAAGCTTAATATTTTTACGCATTCTCTATAGCTGTTATCTTCTTTATAGCCATGGCATCATTTTTCATTTTCATAAGAGAAACGATAAAT
>NZ_JBHIOY010000115.1:0-1019 GCF_042195785.1 Bartonella sp. AP58NXGY
TATGATGCCGCGCAACAGTACTTACAGATAAGAAATAATTACCTTTGTGCAAAAGGCTTGCCTAATGCGATTTATGATGATGTGTCTACAAATTCAGATCCAGATAGCTTTGAACAATGGGTTCAAAAAGCAACAAATCACTATCAAGCCGTGAAAGAGGCACTAAAAGAAGCACAATGCCTTTATAGACAGTATAATCTTCATGCTGCGCTACAGTACCTCGTTATAGAAGATCAAATGCTACCCCACCTTGTGAATTCATTACGGATTGCTCTTAATGCGCTTCAGAAGCATTTTTCAAAAAAGTAGATTTGAAAGAGATACTACCACCCATATATATATGGTATTGCAATAACAGCTAAGGCGGTCATTATTGTAAATAAAAACGCCGGAATCTTTAATCTAAATCGCCAGAGTATGTTAATCGGAAGAGACATGATGGTGATTATTATAAAGCCTATTACGAACCATTCTATTATTTGTTTTTTTTTAGAATGATGTTTTAATAATTCATAATAGTCTTTTTCACTTATAGAAGCTAGTCTAATGTCATTTCCGAGTTCTTCTCTGAGTTTTTTAAACTTATTAAAATTATAATCCAATATTTCTTCTGAAATACAAGTAACAAAAGAAGATGGATTTCGTACATCACGCAAAACAGGAATTTGGCCATCTGGGCATAGTTTTAAATACCTATCTTCTGCTAATGATTGACTACTTATATGGCTAGTGAATAAGATACTTATTATTCCGAATAAGGCAATTTTCTTTAAATACGATAATAACATTAGATTTTATCTTGTTTTTCATTGTTACATCTTCGCTTCATACAGATTCCCTTTGAAATTATCAATATGTGTTATTTTTATGTTGACAAAGTGTAGCAAATCGTATTTAATGACAAATACGGCACTGGTCGTACTGTATCTAAATGAGGGTGTGGTACAGTTCAAAATCCCCGCAAATGCGGGGTTTTTTATTATCTGGAGGGTGTATTTTATGACATCACAAAATACAGA
>NZ_JBHIOY010000116.1:0-1018 GCF_042195785.1 Bartonella sp. AP58NXGY
TTTTTTGCTACAAAGCAGCCCCCCGCGCCGTTATTTTATTTACGCTGCTTTTTCACTAATGGCATCATTACTACAAATATCTTCACGGAATATTTTCTTTTCTTTAAGAACGGCATTGCCATAAATTTTTACACCCTCAGCAATAATAGATCTGTTAGAAACACATGCATCATCATAGATTTCTACTTTTTCATAAATCATGGCATTCTCATAAACACGCGCATTGCCATAAACCTTGACATCTTTATAAACAACCGCTTTTCCATAAACCCTAGCATGATCAAAAATATGAGAACCTTCGTATACGCAAGAAGACCCTGATACTTTTGCATTGCCATAAACAAAGCCCCTCACATAAGCACTATGCCAAACCTTGGCATTGTCATAAATTTTTGCCTCTATACTAATAAAAGCTTTTCCATAAACCACGGCATTATCACAAACTTGACCACAAACTTTAGCATTGCCATAAACCTTGGCATTGCCATTAACCACACACTTGCCATAAACCCACCCCTTGCCACGAATCCACATGGTACCACTAATACTAGCATTATCAAAAATCTTAGCATTGCCATAAACATGGGTATCACGACCATAAACCTTGGCTTTATCACTCACTATAACGTTACCATAAACTTTAGCATTTTGAGCAACAACGGCTTCATTACGTATTTTAGCATTTTCACTAACGACAGCATCATATGCTGCAATAGCATCATCATACACCCAGCAATTCCCATCATGAGAGAGGTTGCTTTCCTTTTCAATAAAACCACCGAGGTCCCCAGCTTTTACATCATCAAAATCCCTTAATGCACGAATACGATAAAAGTATCTAGGTTGACCGGTTTCTGCATCTTTAACTTCTTTGATTTCGTCTATAATTTCATATTTTTTGGATACATTTTTAGTGGTCATAGGTAGCTCCTAATCTAATATTTAAACAATTTTTTGAATGAAAGAATTTTAAAGAGGGGCGCCCCCGCCGCGCCCGCGCCGTTATTTACGCTGCTTT
>NZ_JBHIOY010000117.1:0-998 GCF_042195785.1 Bartonella sp. AP58NXGY
TCGCACTAAAAGCAAAAAGCTGACTGAGCTCAGTATTTTCAACCTCCCGGAATACTCATGCGAGGGCGCTCGCAACCGGAGGGGAGCTTGAAGTACAAACTAAAAATCCACATTTTCCAACCAAAAATCCCAATTTTATTGACATTTCAATAGGCAAAAGAATTCATCACAGACGCATTTCAATGGGGCTTTCCCAAAAGGAATTAGGAAGCCACTTAGGTGTCAGTTTCCAACAAATCCAAAAATATGAAAAAGGTTTAAATCGTGTAAGCGCAGGACGTTTACAAGAAATTGCCAACAGATTGGAAGTTCCCATTCACTTTTTTTACGCGGATATTGCTACAAAAGAAGATCTTTCCACAAAAGACAATCTCTCACACCATGATCAAGAAACCTATAGCGAAAAAGAACATGCCCTTTTAAGAAATTTTAGAGAACTCCACCCTAAAAAACAGAAAGCAATCTGGTGGTTAATTTCTGATTAGATAAAAACGCCCTCATCAGCATATTCCGCAACATATCCAACACAACATACCTCAATAAAACTTATGTACATCTCAAGAGACAATATTTCAAGGAATCTTAAGAACAAGCCCGATCCTCTTCTTCACTCTTCGTCCCCACTTCTCTCCCTACAGGCTATGCCACAACAAAAGCCCCCACAAAGCCCAACTCCTTCACATCATTTTACAGATTCACGCCTTTACGCTTTGCTCCCCCCCTGCACCTAACCCTTTTGATATTGGATATCACCCGCCTCCAATAATGTACAGTAGCCTCCCAATGGGGAAGGACATCCCCCCACTTCAAACGACATCCCCTTGTTCATCCCCCCTTGACAGCATCAGAGAGCAACAAGCAATAAAGCAACAAAATCTTGGAAAAAAACCTTGAGCACCCTCACCCCATATTCCTTCTCACCCATCGTCTTCCCAATGGTTTTTATGGGGGCTCTTATCTTCTCTGGTTTAAAGATACAATTCCGATTGTGTCATTAT
>NZ_JBHIOY010000118.1:0-997 GCF_042195785.1 Bartonella sp. AP58NXGY
AGAGCTTATTTCTCTCAAAGCCAAACTCGCCTATCCTATTCGTAATGGCATTCCCATTATGCTTGCTTCAGAAGCACGCCCTTTGCAAAACGATGAAAAAATAACGCAATAAAAAATAAGAAATCTTTGTTCATTTTTTCTGGAACAAGCTATTAGCAATCACTGCTTTATGAAAAATTCTCTTGTGCTCATGCAATCTTTAAAAAAACTGATCCATGCCACGCCAGGACCAACATTCTCTCTTTACCAACACCCAATATTATCGTTACGCTAAAAAGTCTTTTTGCTTTTGCAAGCCGAAAACAAGCTTCCGTTTCTATACAAAAGAGATGGATAATGGATAAAAGTCATAGAGTTACAATTTAAAATATCCCCCATAATAATCACCAAGAAATTATCCAAAATCCCATCAAAATAAAAGGAGGCATTGCAACAGTTGCATGTAAATTTTGTAAAAAGCAACCAAAACAAGTTCTGTCGCTCTGGTTGACGATTAAAAGCAAGTGCCTTATGAATAAAGCTTGTGTTTTTGGTCATATACGCGACAATTAATAGGGCTTGGAAGCCCTAAAACTGAGTATAAAATGAACCCGCTTTGCAGACATCTCTGAGTTCCGGGGATTCTTGTTATGTCCAAGTGCTCTCAGCACTAAAAGCAAGAGGCTGTTTTGAGTCAGCACTTCCAGACCCCGGATACCAATGCGAAGGCGCTCGCGACCAGTGGAAACATAAGTACAAACTGAACATCCATATTTTCATGACATTTCCATAGGTTTAAAAATGCGCTTTATTTGCTTGGAATAAGCAATTTGAATTTCGATTGACGATTGAAAATAATTCTCTTATGAATAGAACTTGTGTTTTTGGTCGTGTACGCGACGATCAAATAGGGCCTGGAAGCCCGAAACCGAGCATAAAGATTAGCCCGCTTTTGCGGATATCCCGGAATTTCCGGGGGCTCTTGTTATGTCCAAGTGCTCTCAGCACTAAAAGCAAG
>NZ_JBHIOY010000119.1:0-265 GCF_042195785.1 Bartonella sp. AP58NXGY
GAACATTTCTTCAAGCATTATAAAGATTTGGAGCCTGGGAAATGGGCTAAAATTGAAGGGTGGCGTGATAAGAACTTCGCGCATGAACTCATTAAGCAAGCCGTTGAACGCAATAAAGAAATATAACAATTTTAATATAATAAAGCCTATTTTTGATAGGCTTTATTATTTATTTTTCTACGAGATACAATCTCCAAAGGATTGCCATATCTGCTTTAGCTCCTCTAAATGTGTTGAAAAATGAAGCCGTTTGTAGCGAGATGTT
>NZ_JBHIOY010000119.1:299-991 GCF_042195785.1 Bartonella sp. AP58NXGY
AGAAGGTGGAATTTTCCACTGCTTCGCAAGAAATTTAATGAGAGCTTTATTTGCTTTTCCATCTTCAGGAACAGCACGAAGGCGTATAGTCAGATATTGTTTTTCACCATCCTTACTTTCAATCCCTATTATTTTGTCAACGGATGATTTGGGAATGAGATATACAAACAAAATCAAGTTATTTTTATCAACTTGATAAAACATGTATTTACCTTAAATCGTATTTCTATAGATACATGCTTGCGTAAACGCGCCACATGAAATTACGAATAAAATAAATAATAATGAACACCACAATAGGCGAAATATCAATTGTTCCCAAATATGGTAAAATTTTCCGGATGGGGCTTAAAACGGGATTTGTAAGGCGATATAGAAAGTTTCCTATCAAAATAACAAAGCGATTGCGCGAATTTATGATATTAAAAACATAAAGCCAAGAAAAAATGACACTAGAGATTAAAATATAAATATAAAGATCAAAAATCCAAGCCAGTGTTTGAAGCAATGCATAAACCATGCGTTATCCCTTTCAATCAAGGAAACAGAAAAGCGTATAGAAAACCTTTATTAAAATGAATTTGTATATTGAATAATCGTTTTATATTTCAAAATCTCATGAATAAAAAACTAAATAGTCCAAATTCTTCATCTCTCTATTTAATAATAATGAAGCTAGAAAACAAATATCA
>NZ_JBHIOY010000120.1:0-991 GCF_042195785.1 Bartonella sp. AP58NXGY
AGTTTTTTACTTTTATCGATTTTTTTTCAATTAAAAAGAGACATACAACATTCTTGCTAAAACAAGAGAGGTCTTCAAAGGTTTTCATTTTTTAGAAATGGGAACCTTTGGATGTTTGGACTGATTTAAAAATCTTTTGAAAAAAAAGAGTCTCATTGTAAAGGCGATTATTTATTTGCTTTATTTCCATTTTTAAAAATATGAATAACGATAAATTTTATTGATATAAAAGATGTGTTTTATCTTTAATGATAACTTTTAATTTAAAATTTGATTATCTAATGATAATTGATTGTTTTATATATTAAATACCTCATCGCTATCGTAAAATTTTCTCATTTTGAATTTGTTTATATTGATCCATTAAAACTATTTGTTTGCATGTTACAAACGAGATGGTCGTGTGGATAAAATTTAAGCAATCAATAAAATTCTTCTTGTAACTTTTTGCAAAGACAAGGAATATTTGTAACATTGAGCGTGAGAAAATAGTATGATGGTATCGCTTTTATTGTGGAGCAAAGATGGTACTCATCCATGGATTTTATTTTATACCATTTACGGGAGCCATTGTGAAATGGGTTGGGGAGATTTAAGAGATGTTTCTAAACTCAAAATACGTGTGTAGATTCACAAGACAATGGATAAAAACAATGGAGAAAACGCCTATGATTGGTTGAAGGTTTTTACAGCATTCTTCACAACTTAGATTGTTATACTGTTTGCACTGTAAAAACACTCTTGTTTAGGGGCATGATATAAAGCCTATAAAGCTTTACGCATTCAGTGTTTTTATGACAGTGTAATGAATATTCAAGGCAAAAGACTGTTTGTAGAGTTTATGAATTGATGAGTAGAAGGAACTCGTTAGGTAAGAAGCTGGACTGTTTACAAACTTTTGGGTGGGGAGTTTCTGTTTTCAGGGAGAATTATGGGGGGGACGGCGATAATATAGATGATCTTGATTGCTGTTCTTCCATTTTTTAAAATG
>NZ_JBHIOY010000121.1:0-254 GCF_042195785.1 Bartonella sp. AP58NXGY
ATTCATAAGCGCTGTTTAACTGATTCCCTTCTAACTTATCAATATGTGTTATTTTTGTGTTAAGAAAGTGATGCAAATCGTATTTAATGACATTACTGTACTTAGGCTTATTGTGTCTAAACGAGCGTGATGTACAGTCTAAAATCCCCGCAAATGCGGAGTTTTTTTATTATCTGGAGGGAGAAATTTATGACATCAGAAAACACAGAGCAGGTTTTACAACCGATCAAAAAGCCTCTGCCTCCTAATGCTGG
>NZ_JBHIOY010000121.1:343-991 GCF_042195785.1 Bartonella sp. AP58NXGY
GTCTTTCCCGATGAACGAAAAGAGCGTGACTGGGTTGATAGACCGCCCAATCAAAAGGCATGGGAAAGCTATCAAGAGGTCTTTCGTTCTCTTTATGATAAACCATTAGGATCACCAAAACACCCTATCACCATACGCTTTTCTGCTGATGCTCAAGAGATCTTTCGTGAATGGTGGGAAAAGTTTCAAAGAACAGTCAAAGGGGGGCATTTCTCTGCAAGTTTACAAGCACATCTTTTAAAAATGGATAAAACCATACCAACCCTTGCGTTGATTTTTGAATTGAGTGAAGGCGGGCGTTTTGAAATCAATAGAGATGCCCTTGAGAGAGCTTTGTGTTGGGAAAAATATCTGCTAAGCCATGTCAAAAGGCTTTATGCGGCGGGGGATACATTAACAGCAGAGCGTGCAAAATTGATTGTCGAACGCTGTGATTATTTACCCGATGGTTTTACTTCACGTGATATTTATAAACGTGATTGGAAATGTTTAACAGACAATCAAGCTGTTAAGCAAGCTTTAGAGCTTTTATGTCGTTGTAACTATATTCGTCAAATAGCAAGTAATCATAGCTCTAAAGGCGGTCGACCTACCATACATTATGAATGGCATCCTTTAGTGAAAAGTTATAAGACACCACACTGAGGC
>NZ_JBHIOY010000122.1:0-990 GCF_042195785.1 Bartonella sp. AP58NXGY
TGTAAAATGACGTAAATTATATGAATGGAGAGAAAGTGTATCTTAAGAAAGATATTTATAATTCCATGTGGTCTTCGAAGCAATATGCTGGTTCTTTTGTTGCTCTATGCGGATTTGATGGGAGTGGAAAGACAACTCAAACAAAAGAAATTTCTCGTCATTACTCACAAGAAAAACATATCATACAAACTTTTCAGCCTAGTAATTGGTATAGAAATAACCCAGAGGTTAGAAATTATTTAGAGAGTGGAAAACAAATTGATCCATTGCTTTTAGCACTTTTAGCCGCAACAGATAGACGAAAACATACGCTTGAAATTATCGAGCCCTCTTTAACTTCATCGAAGAATTTATTAATCAGTGATCGATATGTTTATTCTAGTCTTGCCTATTTCTAGGCTCGAGGGCTTTCACTTGAAAGTGTGATTAAATTGAATCAATTTATCCCAAGACCTTGTATCACATTTTATCTGCATTTGCCGCCTGCTGCTATTATCGAACGATTACAAAAAAGGGACGGTTTAGCCTTAAAATACGAAGAAAAATTCTCATTTATTAAAAAAGTTTATGAAGTCTATCAATTTTTGTTAGAAACAGACGAACGATTTATCGTCATTGATGGAACCGCCTCTGTTTCTTTAATCCATGATCAAATACGACACCATATAGATAAAGCTTGTTTTAATGATAAATAAATACCTATTTTTAAAATTTATCTGTGCTCTATTTTCCTTTATGCTCTAGTTTCTATGTGAAATCTAAAGTTTTAAAAGTTAGTCCGCGATAATTTAAGAGTTTTGGAAAAATATTATATATCTTAATATGTTAATGAGACGATTTATGATCATTAAACTGCAGCGCATTTTTTTGAAAAGTTTGGAAGAGGGAAGCTATTTGAAAAAATAATTAAGTTTCTGTTATGATAATGATATTTTCATTCTCTTGAAATACTCATATGGCGATATAAGAACGACTCGTAGAGATCTGCAC
>NZ_JBHIOY010000123.1:0-972 GCF_042195785.1 Bartonella sp. AP58NXGY
TGCTGCATCATAATTTATCAGAAAAAGCGAAAATAAAATCAGCACGTTCTACATCGCTCTTGGATGCTCAGATTTCTGGAGGACGTTAATCATGCAGCAGTCTCGTTTTTTGTTTGTTTTTAGTACCATAATAATTTTTTTGATCATGTTGTGGATGTCATTTTTTGTTGTCTATCCTCGTCAACAAGTCGCTATTAAGCGTTTTGGACAGATCGTCAAGGTAGAATCTAATCCTGGGATTTATGTGAAAATACCTTTTGTGGATAAGATGATTGTGGTGGATAATCGGCTGTTGCGTTACGATGTTCCTACACAATCTGTGCAAGTTCGTGGGGGGGCTTATTATGAAGTGGATGCGTTCTTTATTTATCGTATTACAGATCCTAAATTGTTTTTACAGCGTATTGCTTCAGGGCGCCCACAAATTGCAGCACGTGAAAATCTTGCACCACGCTTTATTGACGCTTTGCGGGCTGTTTATGGTAAGCGAGAATTTAAAGCAGCCTTATCGGATGAACGAGGCGCGATGATGGCTGAGGTTCAAAGGCAATTTTCTATAGATGCAGGTTCGCTGGGTATTAAGATTGTTGATGTACGTATTCGAAAAACCGATTTAACCGATGCTGTTTCCGAAGATGTTTATCGGCAAATGGCTGCGGAGCGGGAAGCGGTTGCGGAAAATATTCGCGCTCGTGGTCAACAAGAGCGAGATCGTATCGTTGCAGAGGCAAATCGTGAATATGAAGAAATTGTGGCGGCTGCAAAGCGTGATGCTGAAATTACCCGTGGTGAAGGACAGGCTGAAAGTATTCGCATTTTACTCAAAGCGCGAGAAGCTAATCCATCTTTTTACGATTTTTGGTTAGCCATGGAGCAGTATAAGAATTTAGAGAGAATACCGATGGTGATTTCACCAAATGAGGATTTCTTTTTTTATTTTCGAAATTCTCCGCAAGCAAAGAAAAAACTTTC
>NZ_JBHIOY010000124.1:0-971 GCF_042195785.1 Bartonella sp. AP58NXGY
TTCAAATGAACAATTTAGTAACAATCAATAATGGTATTGCTGCCACAACTTCTTTTAAACTTGCTGAGGGAGTGGGTAATACGCATAAAACAGTTATACAGTTGGTTCGTAAAAATATTAAAGATTTTGAAGAATTTGGAAGGGTCGCATTTGAAATGCTACCCTTTAAAACGAAGGGTGGAAAACAAAAAAGAGAAGTTGCTATTCTTAATGAATCGCAAGCAACTTTACTTATGACATATATGCGCAATAATGACACGGTGCGTGCATTTAAAAAGGCGCTTGTCAAAGCTTTCTATGAATTAAAAAGCCAATCAACAGCTCGTGATTTATTTTCTACGGAGCATGATTTGTTTTCTTATGAAAGTTTAAAGGCTCCTGAGGGAATTGGTAAAGTTTTGGGAATGATTGCAGCGCGTTTATCGTATGTAAATGATTTACAAAAAGAGCTTGATCATTACAAATTGGTTACAACAGAAGCCAAGCGTGTTTTAACAAACGCTGTTGCAAAAGCAGCATAAAAAAACAGCGGCGGTGCGGGGGCGCCTTCTTTAAACCTCTTATTAAAAATTTATTCAAATGTTAGATTAGGGAGCTACCTATGACCACTAAAAATGTATCCAAAAAATATGAACTCACAGATGAAAGCATAAAAGGCAATGATAAAGAACTTAAAAGGACTATAACGCTTTATCGCATACGTGCTTTAAGAGATTTTGCTGATGTCAAGGCTGGGGATCTCGGGGGCTTTATCGAAAAGGAAAAAAACTTAAGTCATGATGGCAATTGCTGGGTCTATGATGATGCCATGGTCGCTACAGATTCTGTAGTTTCTGACAATGCGCAAGTGCGCAATAATGCACGTGTTTTCAGAAGTGCAAAAGTATCTGATAATGCTGTTATTCTGGATAATGCATTGGTTTTTCATAATGCTAGGGTTTTTGAAAATGCAAAAATTTGTGATAACGCCA
>NZ_JBHIOY010000125.1:0-969 GCF_042195785.1 Bartonella sp. AP58NXGY
GCTTTTTTCAATGCATCACCTGTTTCAAATCCCTGTTCTGATAATTCTTTTTCTAATGTTGATAATTCAGACTGCAATTCAGTCTGACGTTTTTTTAAAGATTTTTTTTGTTTTTCCGGTACATTTTCCCCACGTTTTTGTCTCATCTCTAACTGATGTGTTTCATTGAGAATTTCTTGCTGACGACGCATTAAATCACCAAGTTTGTCCATCTTTTCTTTCATTTGTGCAGATTGATTGTTTTCTCCCTCATTTTGATTACCTTTTTGCACATGCAAGTGGTCAAGCGTCTGTTCAATTTCTGCCAAGAGCTGTTCAGCGGCTAAAGAAGAGCCTGTTTTAGCCATTTCCTCAATGAGATTCAGCTTTTCTTGTAATGTATTTTCAGAAAGGTTAGGACTTTTTGAGCTTTTAGAATTTTTAGAAACTTGACCATCTGGTGCTTTTTCGGCCAAAGCTTGAATATACGCATCCATAGCTTGACGTAAATCTGCCATAAGCCGTTCAATTTCTGCCGCTGGAGCACCATATCGCAGTGCATCGCGTAAAGCAGCTTGTGCTTGTTTTAAATTTTTTTGCGCAGATTCAAGCTGATTGCCTTCAATCCCTAAAGCAATCTGCCATAAATAATCCACAACATCGCGCAAATCTTCTTCTGTTTGTGCCAAAGAAAGCCTTGTCCACGCACTTTGTAAAACGAGAAAATGCGCTGTATTTTGAAGTCCCTTTTCTGGACGCACCAGCAAAGCAGAAAGCATATCCAATACACGCTCTTTCGCAGACACATCAAGAGCAAGTAAACGACGCAATTCACTCACAGCACGCGCAACAGGATTTGAAAAAATACGCTGCGGTAATATCATAATAAAAGTTTTGCTACGCCCTTTCTGCCCTGCACCATCTTCTGCCACCAAAGTAATTTTAACCTGCGAACCCGCCCATGGATGCGCTGATACATCATATACCGTC
>NZ_JBHIOY010000126.1:0-653 GCF_042195785.1 Bartonella sp. AP58NXGY
CTCCTTTAGTAAAACATTTTGGTATTTTACGTTTTTTAGTTTTTTGGGTGTTAACGGCAATTATTTCTGTTTTGACTTATTTTACATTTCATCAAGAAAGTATCATATCACTTGTTGGAGCATCAGGTTCCGTATCTGGAATGATGGGAGCTATTGCACGTTACGGTTTTCCTAGCAGCTATTTAGGTGTCAATACGCAGAACGAAAAACCTTTGGGAGCTTTATTATCTATCAAAAAAGCCCTTTGTTCCAAGGGCGTCCTTATTTATAAGTGTATGGCTAGCGGCTGATGTTATCATAGGTATTTTTTCCGTTCTGTTTGAAGAAAATGGTATCTCAATAGCATGGGAAGCACATATTGGTGGGTTTTTAGCGGGTTTTTTGTTGGTTGGCTTTTTTGATGTTGCACAAAAAATTAAAAGCTAGAATCTAAGATATTTATGCGTCACATAAAGCGCTATTGTTGCTGCATTTGAAACATTTAATGATTTAATATTTCCAGGCATGTCAAGGCGTGCTAGAGCGCAAACGGTTTCACGCGTTTTTTTTCGTAAGCCTTTACCTTCTGCGCCTAAAACAAGAGCAATTTTACTCCCTGTTAATGTTTTTTCTAGAGGTTGATTCCCTTCTGAATCAAGACCAAAGCTTGTAAA
>NZ_JBHIOY010000126.1:734-968 GCF_042195785.1 Bartonella sp. AP58NXGY
GGGAGAGTGACGGCAAGTGGTAATGAGTGCCTTTGCTTTAAATGCAACGGCAGAGCGCATAATAGCACCAACATTATGTGGATCAGTAATTTGATCCATGACAATGACCAGATCAGTATTGGTGAGTTCCGATAGTTTGCATGGTTTGAGAGGAGAAGTTTCCAAAACAACCCCTTGATGAACTGCCTCACTTCCAACCAGCGAATCAAGATATTTGGGGGTGCATAATGTAAC
>NZ_JBHIOY010000127.1:0-261 GCF_042195785.1 Bartonella sp. AP58NXGY
TTCAGAAGAATCTAACTCAGAACCAATATAAACACTTTCGAGACGAAAGTCCCAAAAATCTCTTGTTCCTGCAACCAATCTATTTTTGGGATCTGCATTTCCAGCAGAAGAACTTGGACCATAGCCACGAAGTTTATATTGATAAGGAAAACCATTTACCGTCGTATAACTATTGAGTAACTTAAAAGAACTTTCCTCTGCCCTCCCTGCAACTTGAATAAGTGAAATACTTTGATCGCCCTTCCTTCCTATTTCTTTATC
>NZ_JBHIOY010000127.1:287-967 GCF_042195785.1 Bartonella sp. AP58NXGY
TTGTTCCCCCAATATCCCCATAGATCAAAATGCGATCTGTTTGTTGAGGATCAAAGGAGCCATCATTATGCATAAATGTGCTCATCTTAATCTGAACATTTCCCTCCGCACTGTATACTTTATTGGACACGTCATCCACACCAGCTGTTTTATTGCTATTGTCTAATGCATGAATATCGTCTCCATTGTTTATTTTGTTTCCAATATACAATGTTTGATAATCTTGAGAGACATATTTCTCAAAAAAAACGGTACTATCCAAAAGGCTCAAAGTAGAAAGCGATGAAACCGTAAAGTCCGCTTCTTGTGAACCTTGATATTTACTCTTAGTAAGATACCATGTTGAACCATTTCTTAACTGCAAATCAATACGAGACCTATCCTCAATGCGTGCTCCCCCTGTAAGAGTCGAAGAATAGGCTTGAACACTAAGAGAAGAATTATTTTCAGCTTTTAACAATAAATCACCAGAGACTTTTGTACTTTCCGATAATTCAAGGGTAGCTTCAGCCCCATAACCAGCATCTCCAGTACCATAAATGGCAATCCCTTCTGGAACTAAAAAATTTGTCTTTGATAACTGAACAGTTGTCTTTTCCAAAGCAACGCCTTGCGTTCCCAGATTTCTCATATTGCCCCATATATCATTGGCATCTAATCCATAAAAATAAAGACCATAG
>NZ_JBHIOY010000128.1:0-965 GCF_042195785.1 Bartonella sp. AP58NXGY
CAGATTTAGCGAGATTTTGTTCTTCATTTTCGCAGATGACTAAGAGAATTTCATCAGAATTGATAAACACTGGTTTTGTCACAAATGCCTCCATACAGCCTATTGGCAAAAGTTATTTTCTAAGATATGGAGTGAACATATTTTCGATTTTAGAATAAGTCAATACAAATTTTCTAAAATAGAAAAAATTTTTTTTAGCGATAGACAAATAGTCTACACAAAAAAGTAACCTAATTTACATTTCAATCTGGAGAAAATTCTTTATGAAACAGTATAAAGAAGCTTTTAAAATATTTTCGTCATTAACAAATGAGCAAAAACGAGTGATTATTTTTCATCTTCTTCTTGCAAAGATCGTAGAAAAGAAATGACAGCTTTTCTATGTTCTGGCTTTGCGGAAGAATATAATTTAAAAAAATAATCATCACAATTATCGGGTATAAAATGAGGGGGGAGCGCTTTAAAAAATGAAGTTAATCTGACGAGTTCATCAGCAGATATGCTTCTATTTTCTTTATCATCATCAACAGAAAGCATCTTAGATACAACAGATGTATGAAGTCCCATATGTTTAGCTAGTTCAGTTCGGGACCCATGACCCATTGTTTTAAGCTTTTCATTTGCCCAAATTTTTATTTCTTTCTGAATATCCATACTTACCAGTATTCCTTTTGTTAAAAAAAATATCAACATTTCTATTTTAGAAAAAATATTGACATTTTTTCTATAATCGAATAAATGCCCATTTGATAAATAGAGAAATAAGATGAATATCAAAAATTCAGCAGTTACGATTATAAAGTATTTAGGTGGTGCAAAACGTGTGTCGTTGATTTCTCAATGCCATGTATCTGCTGTTTATAAATGGACTTATCCTTTAAAAAAACTAGAGGGTAAAGGCGGAATTATACCAGCTAAATACCAAATTATGCTTTTAAATTATGCACGTGATCATGGGATAGATT
>NZ_JBHIOY010000129.1:0-960 GCF_042195785.1 Bartonella sp. AP58NXGY
CAGATTTAGCGAGATTTTGTTCTTCATTTTCGCAGATGACTAAGAGAATTTCATCAGAATTGATAAACACTGGTTTTTTCACAAATGCCTCCATACAGCCTATTGGCAAAAGTTATTTTCTAAGATATGGAGTGATTATATGTAAAAAGTGCAAGTGTCAACATAAAAATGTAAAAAGTGCATATTTATGTTAGGTATGTTTTTTTTAAAAATGCACTATCCACAATTTATGGAGATACAAAATGCAAATAGCGGAACAAGATTCTAATCTTTTAAAAGGGTTTTCTCAGAAAGAAAAGGAAACTATTACTTATCTTTTGATTGCCTTAAAAACTCAATATATAAAATCACAGACTTTTTGTTTTCTTCAGAAAGATCACGATAAAAATTCATAAACTCTTGATCAACATCATTGAAGAAATTTGGGGGGGGTTCGTTAAAAAACTCGGCTATTTTAACTAATTCTCCAATACTAATACTTCTTGATTTCCCATTTTTGTAAGGATTAATCATTCTGCTTATAGTGGATTGATGGATTCCCAAGTAGGCTGCTAATTCTATTTGAGCACCGTGTCCGCGCTCGTTTAATTTTTTTTCTAGCCATTGTTGGATGCTTTTTTCAATATTGCTACTCATAATCTAAACATTATCCTTAAAAATACGTAAAATGCAAAAATGTGAAAGGTGCATTTTTTGTTGACATATGTAAAAAGTGCAATTATTTATTGCGCTGTTATGGAGATTACATATGCCTTCGAGATTAATCATAAAATATTTAGGTGGTTTCAAAACTGTAGCAACCATAGTGCAAAGAGATGTGTCGTCTGTTTCTAGATGGCATAGTTTTATACCAGCAAAGCACCAGCAAAAAATTTTAACCTACGCACGTGATCATGGGATAGATTTGCGTCCAGAAGATTTTTTTTATCCCGAGCGCTTGCAGAGATTAATGCAAGAGCA
>NZ_JBHIOY010000130.1:0-957 GCF_042195785.1 Bartonella sp. AP58NXGY
TCTACCTCAAGCCGTGTTTTCGCTGTATTAAAAGCTTCCTTTGTTTGTTTTTGCTTCTCAACTCTTTTTCCAAGGAAAAAGGCCTTCACTAAAGCTATAAAAAAAGCTGCTATGATTGCTGACGTCGTCGTCAGATATTTTTTTATCCATAAGATCATAGGCGGTGTTCCTGAAAACGTTTAGCAATATATACCATAGCTGTAAAAGCAGCTAAAACCATAATGCCTGCTAAAGCCCACTGGACAGGACCATTTCCTGCAAAAAGTCCTCCAAGCCCTGAAAAAGAGCCTATAATTGGTGCAAGAGCCTCTATTTTGCAAATCCCCGTTACGCCTTCTGATTCTACAACATGATAATTAGGCGCAACACGAGCTCCCTTTGCCCATAATCCTGCTTCGGCTGCGCGACGATTAACAAGACCTTGGATACGCTTTCCGCCTACTCTTGTCCATTTTTGCAATTCAGTTGGTACCGCTTCATATTCACCGTTATTGAGCTTTTTTAAAAGCGTAGATTTGCAAAAAGCTGTTATTCCTACATTATAGGAAAACGACACCAAAGCTGCGAATTGTTCATCGTTTAAAGGAACGGTAACAGCTTTTTCAACAACGGCTTCACACTCCCTCAAGTCCTGGCAAAGGATTTCTTCAGCTTCTTTTTCAGTAATTTGCATGTCTTTATTGACACTTGGAGCGCCAGCTGCACTTGTATGCCCATAACCAATTGTCCATATTCCACCAGAATCCTCATAGGACTTTAAACGTAAACCCTCCCATTGCTTAATCAGTGCAAGCCCTTCCGTTGATATTTTTCGCATTATTCTTAATCCTATAAAAAACCTACACAAAGCAGGACATAAATTCAAAACTTACATCTACTCAATTTTAAAGAACGAAACAGTGAAAGGGGTTAATTGAGATAAAACTATCTTAACGAATTTTATTAAACCCCATATTA
>NZ_JBHIOY010000131.1:0-950 GCF_042195785.1 Bartonella sp. AP58NXGY
ACGTTAGCGGCTTATTTAGGCGGTGGAGCGCGTTATCAGGGAGGACAATGGACAGCACCTGAATTCCAAATAACGCAGTTCAAGAGTGATGGCAGTTCTTCAGAGAGTAAGAGCTATGATAATGTAGCCGGTGCATTTGAAGGCGTTAATGGAAGTTTGTCAGGTATTAACGATCGGATTAATAATGTCGCTGAAAATGTTACGTCGAACAGTTTGAGTTGGAACGAAGAGTTAGGAGGCTATGATGGTCGTCATGATGGTAAGGACAGTAAGATTACGCATGTAGCGGATGGTGACATATCGGAAGGCTCGAAAGAAGTTGTGAATGGGGGACAGCTCTGGGAGACGAACCAGAAAGTTTCTGCGGTTGAAAACCGTGTAGAGAGCATAGATCAACATGTTAAGGATGTTGAAAGTGCGGTTACGAACGGTGCTGTTAACTACGATAAGGATGCTGATGGCAATAAGACGAATAAAGTTACGTTAGTTGGAGGTAATGAAAGTGATCCTGTATTGATAGATAATGTAGCGGAAGGTCGGATTGAGAGTGGTTCGAAGGAAGCTATCAATGGCGGTCAATTGCATGATTATACGGAACAGCAGATGAAGATAGTTCTTGAAGATGCGAAGAAGTATACGGATGATCATATTACTGATATAGTCAATAATGGTGTTAGTGAGTCCAAAGCATATACAGATATGAAGTTTGAGACGTTAAATTATGCCGTTGAGGATGTTCGGAAAGAAGCAAGACAGGCTGCAGCTATTGGTTTAGCAGTATCTAATTTGAGTTATGATGATACGCCAGGAAAATTAAGCTTTTCATTTGGTAGTGGTTTGTGGCGCAGCCAATCTGCCTTTGCTATTGGGGCTGGTTATATGTCTGAAAATGGAAAGATTCGTTCTAATGTGTCAGCAACGAGTGCTGGAGGTCATTGGGGTGTAGGTGC
>NZ_JBHIOY010000132.1:0-948 GCF_042195785.1 Bartonella sp. AP58NXGY
ATATTTTGTGATGTTTTTTTGTCATGAAATCTCTAAATTCTTTTGCGTTTTTATCACAATAGGGTGAATTTAAAGTGAAAATGCAGGGTTTTGTTTTTTGTTTCTTTGCATTGATTGTCTTCAAGGTTGCTGAAAAGGAGGGGATCTTTGTTCTTTTTTATCTGGTTAACCTACTTATTTATAATAATTTAGCATGATGCAATCTGAATTTAAAACCCTGAGTATCGTAAGGTTCTCTCATTTCAAACCTGTTTAGCTTCAATCAATCAAAATCATTTGTTCGCATCGTATAAGTGGGATTGGCGTGTGGGGTAAAAACGGTTCAAGAAAGACATGCTTCTTAGTAGAGTATCTCAAGCGTCAAGGGTTGTTAAAACATTTTAGAGCTGGAAAATAGTGTAATAATGCCGGCTTGCTTCTTCATAAGTGTAAAGATGAAGGTGCAAAATGAATTTTATGGTCGCCGGATTGCTCATGCAACATAAAAAAATAATGAACATTTTTTATCAATCAACGAGTTCTGTCTTAACGAAAATGAATTGTTTACAGAGTGGGCTGGATGAAGAATCTTTGTCTTTTAAGCTGCTGTGAAAAAATGATAATCTCTGCTTCTTTATAAAGGAAAAAGATTTTTCACAAGAATTTTATACGATAAAAAACAGTAAAAATATTAACAATACAGAGAAAAAAGAGTCTTTAAGCGTATTGATCGTTTGCTGTTATACCCTGTATTATGTAAGAAGACACTTCTATCATTTTTTGCTGTAAAAAGCTTCTCTTGGTATGTTTTAAGGTATAGTCTTTATGGAAAAAAGAATCCGCGCAAGACAAAAGGCTTATTTCAAAAGGTTATATCGCAAGATTGCTTTTGTTTGCATGATACTCTTTTGTATCGTGATTTTGTGTTTTGTTTTTGCAAAGGCGATCAGTTATTTTTCTTCTCACAAA
>NZ_JBHIOY010000133.1:0-249 GCF_042195785.1 Bartonella sp. AP58NXGY
TGGCGAGAGGGAAAAGAAGTGTTTTTAAGAGTACTGTGACAAGAAGGATGGCAATACCAAAATTTCCTGTTTGTTTATAAAGAATGTCAATGAGAGCAAACATGGGCTTTGTGATGAAATCAAACCAACCCCAATCAATTAAGAGAGCAAACTTGTTGATTTTTAGGTCATTTTGATAGTGATTAATGATTTAACCCTGTTTTGCACCAGCAAAAAGACGATTTGTAACGGTTTTTGTTACATTGGGAG
>NZ_JBHIOY010000133.1:338-618 GCF_042195785.1 Bartonella sp. AP58NXGY
GTATATTCTTTATCTTGCGGGGGAATAACCGCTACAGCCCAATATTTATCGGTAATACCAATCCAGCCTCCTGTTACTTTGGAAAAAGTCATACTCTTTTGTCCATTATCAGGATTTGGATCAAGTTCTGCTAAGGTTTTATATTTTTCAGTTTTGAGCGAATCTCCAGCAATACCGATCATCCCCTCATGAAGCAAATAGGTGGCATTGGTATGTTCTGGTGGTGCTGCACGTGCAACGCGGGCATAGGAGGAAAGATAAACCGGTTGATCACTTTCAT
>NZ_JBHIOY010000133.1:700-948 GCF_042195785.1 Bartonella sp. AP58NXGY
ATTATAGATTAAAGTGATGGGTGTTGAAGGGGTTAGAGTTGTATTGTTTCCCTCTATTTGCCACTGTGTATTGGATTGAGGTAAAGCTTTTGCTGGCAAAGATGCACTTGCAAAACCAAATTCAGCCAAGTAGGTCGTTTTGAATCCTTTAGGATTCAGCAAATCGATTTCCGGTGATTTTTTATCGACGGTTACACGATATTTCTTAAGGTGAAGATCATCAAATTGTGCACCAACAAGATTAATAG
>NZ_JBHIOY010000134.1:0-936 GCF_042195785.1 Bartonella sp. AP58NXGY
ACCAAAATCGATTGGCAAGCAACATGGCGTAACCGGGTACGTAAGGCTATCGAGGATTTAGAGAAAGGAAAAACCTATGGAAAAGGAAATGGATATCAAACAGGACAACAGCGTGGCAAAGCTTATCGAATTGCACAGTACATGTCCGATATCAAAAATTCAGATAGTATGTACAAATTTTTATTCGAGGATGACAACCGAACTACCATTCCTTTGGAAAACGGGGCAAAAACCATTGATTGCAGAAGCAGAGAGAGTTACCTCATTAGTCAATGATGCGTTGAAAAAGCTTGAAAGAAAAGCCACTGAAGAAGAAATCCAAACAACGTATCTTGTGCTATCGAATGGTCTCAAAAGCCAATCACAAACAGACGAAAAAGCAACAGCGCTTGCGTATCTTTATGCCCTTGAAGGCATAAGCAGCTGGGTATTGCAAACAGCAACAAAGAACGCTTTGAAAGGCAAAGCAGAGGGCTTAAACCCGACCTTTATGCCATCAACAGCAGATTTTTATCGTTATTGCGAAAATCTTGAAAGTAGCATTCGCTTGCAAGCTAATCGTCTTCTAAAGAATCTTAAAAAGCCTGAAATAAAGGCAACTGATCAAAAGCCCCCAATACCATCAGAACGCATAGAAAAGCTTCAAAAAGAACTTGAAGAGGTTTTAAAAGGTATTGAAGGATAAACAGCAAAGTAGTGAAAAGTGCTGATCGTTTTACGATTAGACATGCATTTAAAGCGACAAAAAGGTACCGTAAGACGCGATTTAAATATTTTATGATAAAAACCTAACGTTAGGAATTAAAACAGCTCTGTACGGTCAAATTTTAGGTAAATAGACCAATTGGTAAAATTATGGACTAAAAACATGAGAATATTAAAAGACCTGTTCTTAAAAAAACGTAAACAACCCATGCAAAAAGAGTTTGTTGCAAC
>NZ_JBHIOY010000135.1:0-934 GCF_042195785.1 Bartonella sp. AP58NXGY
GCGGCATTCGCGTTCGCATCAACGGCAATTTGCGCCTGTAACCCTGAAGGGACTAACAAACAAGAAAAACCAAGCCCCCCAAATAAAACCTTCTTGAGCATCGTACTAGAAATTAAAACGCTTAATAACTTTGCTCTTTCTTCTCTCTTCTCATGTCCCATGCTTTAACTCCCCAATAAATATGCTTAAAGTTCCATTGCTAATGTCATTAAAAATGTGCCTGACTTCTTGTGCTTAACTGTGCTCCAAAAAATACTGGAATAACTGGCATCAAGAGAAACCATCCCCCCTGCAAGCTTGATGCCTGCTGTCCAACCGGCAAGTTGTTCATTCGTAAATCCATACAAAGCTTGCGAAAAAACACGACCATAGTCCAAACCAACATAAGGGCGAAGTTCACCCAAAGTCTTTTTGAGCGTCGCACTATTGCTCCACGGAATGGTTCTCAGCATCAAGTCATTACGGGTAAAAAAACCGTTATTGCCAAAAATCAAACTCTCGCGCGTACCACGAACATTGGAAGCGCCTCCCAACGAAATCTGCTCTGCAGCCAATAAATTATGTGGTGAATATTGACCACTCAAAAGATTGCTCAACAGAAAATTCCACTCACCAACCTTAAAAGGCGTCATAACACTCAGTGTGCCGGTAAATTTTGCAAATTGAGGCTCCCCATCCCCCGCTCCTGGAGTATGTTTCTTTACAGAATGGAAAAGGGGAGGTCCTTGCAAATAACTCACATCAAAGGTCCAAGTCCCCCCGAACATCTGACGAGAATGCGAAATGCCAAAATTGGCGACACTATATTGACGACTGCCAACCTCTATCTTATTGCCAAGAAGGTAATTGTTGGTTCTTTTATAAGAAAGACCTAAATTGAGTGTTGTGAGTGAAACACTATCACGGTGAAGAACCCTGCTTGTACTGGCATGCA
>NZ_JBHIOY010000136.1:0-932 GCF_042195785.1 Bartonella sp. AP58NXGY
GGAAGCCCTGTCGGTATCAGGGCAGCTAAAAGAGCGGAGGCTCCAGGGATCGGAATAATTTTATGACCTTCCTTACGGGCTTCTTCAACTAATCGAAATCCAGGATCAGAGATAAGCGGTGTTCCCGCATCTGAAACAAGCGCTACCGTTTTGTTTTCCGCTAAAGCCGCTAAGAGCTTTGGACCTGCTTTTTGCGCATTATATTCATGATAGAGAAGAACTTTTTTTTGAATACCGTAACGTTCCAACAAAACACGTGTTACCCGCGTATCCTCACACGCTAAAATATCAACACCTGCCAGCACTTGCAAAGCACGAAGCGTAATATCTGCAAGATTTCCAATAGGCGTTGCTACAAGATAAAGCCCTGGCTCTATGATGGGGGCTGAATAAGCATGCGTACCTATAAAATATGCTTTCTCACACACGCTCTTTTCTCTTCATCAAATTCCCCTTACCACAACAAACTTTTTATCCATACTCATAAGTTATTTTTGCTCACTTTTTACCAGCAGATTTTTATCATTACAACGGCTTATTTGCTCGAGACTCCTTGCTGAAATCGTTGATCATTTCACAATAGGATAACTTTTTGTATCGTGAAAGAGCTTAATGCATGAAGGTGATTGATAGATTTCTGATCTTAAGGGAAATATTTTGATCCATTGTGTTTTGTCTATTTCAATTTTAGGAGAACGAACAATGATGATATTGGCGGAAGAGATTACATATTGGGGTAGAAGGGACCCTCGCTGCCTTGTGGACAGGTCCAGGTAATGTTTTGATTTGGATCTTTGAGGTCGCACGTTTTACAATGTATGCAATTTGAAGCGTTGATCCTATACGTTAGATGGTCATGAGACTCTAGCCATTCGTAGACAGCGGCGGGGCAATAGCGTGTAGAAGGTCCTCCATAGACGGCATATTCGGAG
>NZ_JBHIOY010000137.1:0-292 GCF_042195785.1 Bartonella sp. AP58NXGY
TGCGACCAAACCTTCTTCATACTCACCGCGAAATGAAGGCACAACTTTGTACTCAGATTGACTCGCATTAAAGTCGTTAATGAGACTTTCTGTTTGCTTGCCTAACTCACCACTCATAGAATGCCAAAAGCTGATTTTGGTCTGCGCAAAACTCGCTGTTATTCCTGCTAAAGATATTATAATAGCAACCGTAGCCGCTATGAAAAGATAAAAACGACTCATGGTTCACCCTTTCTGAAGTGATGGAATACAAACTACCCCTGAATTTATTATAGTATTACACATGAACATG
>NZ_JBHIOY010000137.1:333-622 GCF_042195785.1 Bartonella sp. AP58NXGY
AGAAATACATTTCCTCATTTAAACAGGAACCACCAAAAGGTCAAATGAATTCGTTTAGATTTATTCGTTTTCTTTTATAAGCTTTCCTATAGTTTAACGAAATACACGTTTGTAATGGGCTGAAAAAGTGAGATGACTTAAATAAGGATGATTTAAATAAGTAAGGGAATAGGTAAAAAGATATAGATCGTTAATGTCATTTAATGACTTTTGTAATATCTATAATATCTGAATTTCCTTTTTTCAAAAAAGAATTGTTTATTCTTTTGTTATTTGTCTTATAATTTTT
>NZ_JBHIOY010000137.1:673-931 GCF_042195785.1 Bartonella sp. AP58NXGY
AAGAAAATCATTTTGAAACGTTTAAGTGTTTCCTTTCCTGTAATGGAATCACACTCCCCTCATTCAAAATAAAATGATATTGTACGATTAATTTCCATTGTGTTAAAAAAAATCTTTTAATACATCACCTTCCATTTCATGATAGCGCCTAAAAATGAGCCATAAAGACTCTCCGCTAAAGTATATAAAAATTTTTTATGACATCATTTTATACTTTATAAAAGTGCAAAACGACGCCATCATATGATGCCCCTCATC
>NZ_JBHIOY010000138.1:0-924 GCF_042195785.1 Bartonella sp. AP58NXGY
CCGTGATACACGCTTTGATTTTCCAAAAGATTGGGATAAAATGTCTCCAACTAAAAAAGCTGTTTACATTTATGGACCTCTCCACATGCATCTTGTTAAAGCCTTTACATTGGTAGAAGAAAGCAAACAGTATAAAACACTCATTGAAGAAGCAAAACAGGTTTTAGAAAAATCTGTCGTAAGAGCTGCTTAGATTTAAAAACATGATTTTATCTTCTCGTCTTCAAAGACGAGGAGATAGTTAAGCCGCGTTTTTGATTGTAATAACGACTTGCTTGCCAAGAACACTCAGTGCTTGCTCTAAAGTTTGAAGCTTCGTTGGATAATTGGGGTCAAGAATGCGTCTTGCTTCTGTTTCTTTTTTACCCAAACGATGTGCCAATTCTGTTTTTGTAATATTTGCTTCATTAAAGGCTTCTACCACTGCAAGCTTAAGAGCATTCCACGCATCTACCGTAACCTCTACAAGACCTTTATATTGCTGTGGTACAGGTAAAGGTAGACCACGCATAGAATAGCTCCGTAATGCCAACCCTAAAGCTTCAACAGCATTCTCTAATGCCTCTACTCTATTTTCTCCAGCTGTTATTGCTTCAGGTACATCCGGAAAAGTCACAACAAAACCACCATCCGGATCAGTTTCAAATTTTGCTTGATACGTATATTCCATGTTTAGGTCTCCTCACTATGATCAAAATACTTTTGAAACGAAAATTTAAAAACATTTGAATTATAAATTTCATATTCCCAATTGTTTTTTTATTATCTTCACATAAAGTGGCGTTAATTCACCCGATTTTATAACAGTTGTCTTGTCTCCAAAAGTTACCAAATAATGTGACCCTTTACCTGCATCAGGAGCTTCACTGTAATGAATGCCTCTTTTTCTGGCTTCTTTACGTAACTCTCTAAGCAGTGCTTCTC
>NZ_JBHIOY010000139.1:0-535 GCF_042195785.1 Bartonella sp. AP58NXGY
TAAGCAATCGATCAGATGATTTCATGGGGGCACCGACATAGGTGTAACCAATTGTTGCAATCTGGTGTTGTTTTGGTCCATTAGCAGCACCGCTGCTGTCAAGCTGTTGAGTCGTAAAACGTACAGTTGCTTGACCGAGTCCATTGGGCTGGATTGATCGCACTTTAACTGTGATACGTGCTTTGTTGGAAAGCACTTTATCCCGTGCATTTTCTCCATCATAGATTTTATAATATTCTTGCTGAACAGAAGCTGCACTTAAAAGAGCTGTTGTGTCATAGTTCAGTTGAATGGTATCGTAGTCATAAGTTTCACGGTTAAGTACATATTGGTTGAGCCAATATCTGTCTACAACTTCACCATAGCTTTCTTCGTGCTCACGCATAATTGAGATAACATCAACAGCACCTGTTGTGTTATCAACACGTAACACTAAAGGTGTAGGGGCTGGTTGGGAAAATCCAATGACGCCACATATCATACCGAATAAGCCAAAAAGACCAACAGCACTCGCTACACGCCACGCCGTTCTGCG
>NZ_JBHIOY010000139.1:593-921 GCF_042195785.1 Bartonella sp. AP58NXGY
TAACTGCTAAGTTGTTCGGCTTTCACTGGTTTTGCTTGTTTTGTTTTCCTGTGTCTCCTCGCTTGATTTCGGCAGGGATTGTTTTATTAATAGGCACACGGTTCCTATCATTGGGTTGTTTGAGCTTTGGTGCTAAAGCACAAGCCGATAAAATGTTTGCAATCAAAATTACAAGAATGATATTTTTCATTTTAATATGACTCTTTTTACTGTCAGATGCATCCTAACATTTATTATCATTATTTCCATTTTGAATGTAAAGTAAAGCATATAATTTGCGATAATTTATCTTTTCTTAATTTCGTATTTTAATTGACGAAAATAATTC
>NZ_JBHIOY010000140.1:0-920 GCF_042195785.1 Bartonella sp. AP58NXGY
GCCCTTTATCGCCAACCCTTCATATGGTGGTTGCTGTTTTTGTCGCCTTATTCCTCTTTATTGTCATTGGTAGTTTTATCTCAAAAACAGAGATTGTTGCACGGGGACAAGGGGCGGTTATTCCCACCTCCTATGTTCAACTCGTCCAAGCGCAAAATACAGGACGCATTGAAAAAATTCTTGTAAAAGAAGGGCAATTTGTTCATCAAGGTGATCTCCTTATTCAATTAGATCCCCGCGAAGCCTTAAATGAGCGCGCACGCGTTCAAGCAGATATTGCTCAACAGACCCTTCAAGCGCAAATTGCCGCCGCTATCTTAGCTGCCTTGAGTGAACGAGATCCTTTGGATACGGATTTTGTAACCAAAGGGCTTTCTTATTTGCAAATTCCTGCCTCTAGCAGCAGTACAGCAAGGCTGAAAGGGGAAAAACTCATCCACGCGACTCTTCAATCGCTACAAGATAAAGTCAAAACACTGAAAGCTCAGGCTGACCGTGTTACACGCAGCGGTGCTGTCCAATACGCACAATTGGACAAATTACAAGATGATCAACAATTAAGCCAAGAAAAACTCAAAGCTGCCAAGAGTCTGATGGAAACAAAAGTCATCAGTAACTCTCTTTATTTAGAACGTCTCCATGATTTTAAAAATGTAGAACATGAAATTTTAGCCAATAAAAGACGCTTGGAAGAAAATACCGCTGAAATAGAAGCACTCCACCAACAAAGACAAAGCCTTATTTCCGATGAAATCGCCCGCTATCAGCAGCTTTCTCGTGAAACAGAACTCTCTTTACAAGGCTTAAAAGCCAAACTTGACAGCAGCCAATATCGTCTTGATCACTTATCACTTTATGCACCTGTTGATGGACGTATTGATGATTTAAGTATCCACACTTTGGGTGGCTTTGTAGAAGCG
>NZ_JBHIOY010000141.1:0-919 GCF_042195785.1 Bartonella sp. AP58NXGY
GATGTTGAGGGAAAAACGATCGTACATGTGCAAAGTGTTTCAGGAAGTCCAGGGGGAGGTACTGGGTTTGAAGGAAGCAACAAGGGGATTTCCATCATTCAGGTGTCTGGAAGAGCAGAAGAGGATTCTTTTAAGTTAGATAGTGATTATATTACGTTGGATGGTTTACCTTATCAGTATAGGCTTCGCGCTTATGGTCCGAGGAGTAATTTAAAGAAGGCAAATCCTTCTCAAAGACTAGTTGAAGGAGGGGGAGAATTTTGGGATTTTCGTCTCGAGAATGGATATATTGATTCTGATAATCCATTTAGTGTCGCTCAGGGGGCTGAGCTTAGAGTGGATTCTTACCGTAAAATTAGCTTAAATCGTGCGCATCGTCCTAGCCAGGAAGGTAAAGCTGATACTACATATAGTGTAACTCAGGGGAGGGAGCTTGTGCCGGCTTCTCGTCCTGAATTGGGTTTATATGGTAAAAATCATTTTAGCCAAGGCGTTAAGGCTGTTGTTCCGCAGGTACCAACTTATCTCCTCTTGCCGAATAGTTTGTTTCATGCTGGTTTGATGGATATCAGCAATCAAAATAAGCAGTTAGAGATACAGCGTGCTCATCCTCGTGAAATGTTGGAAATTCGTGAAAATCCTGCTTCATTTTTGCGTGGTTATGGGGGCAGTTCCCGTTATACTTCAGATTTGTCTGCGCTTGAATATGGTTATGGTGGCGATCTAGGGTATTATGCTCTAGAGGCAGGTGTTTTGCTACAAAAAATTGAAAACGTTGACAGTGCTCTATCCTTTGGGGTTATGGGATCGTACGGAAAGCTTTCTCTGCAACCTTTGAATGTTGAACACAGTCAAAAAAGCACATTTGATAAATGGACTGCTACAGTCTATGGTAGTCTGCAGCATGATACAGGATTTT
>NZ_JBHIOY010000142.1:0-916 GCF_042195785.1 Bartonella sp. AP58NXGY
AGGCTTTTAAATTATGGATAGCAACAATTATGAAGAAGGTGAAAAACTCTATATTGCAAAATGCAAAATGAAAAGTTTTACGGATTAGCTGATGATTATGATCACTATCCTCCTCGCTGCCTTCCTCACTTTATTTAAGATCATGTTTCTCCCTTTTAAGAATAAAAAGCATTTGTCCATCGTGATATAGGGATTGGAATAGGTATTGTATGAGAGGGAATTGTTAATTTTTAGGGAATGAACATCAGTATCATGCTATTTTCATCCTAAGGAATGGCTTTTAAAAAAGCATTTTCATTCAAAGAGAGATTATATCTTTTTTATTTTATAGGTTTTATAGAAGGGTTAATAACGTTAAGAATTATACTTTAATTGAATAAAGAAAGAAAATTATGACGATTATACTAAAACCGGGTGAGGTAACACTTAGCGAACTTGAAGCTATTTATTTTAATGGTGAAGTGAGTAAACTTCATCATGACACGCATTTAGCTATCGAGAAAGGAGCGCAGCGCATTGCTGAAATTGCTGCTGGAAGCGAGCCTGTCTATGGTGTTAATACTGGCTTTGGGAAACTGGCTTCCATTAAAATTGATGCGGACAAAGTTACTGTTTTACAGAGAAATCTTATTTGTGGGGTAGGAGAGCCTTTAGCTGAAAATATTGTGCGTTTGATAATGAGCTTAAAGCTTATCTCTTTAGGAAGGGGAGCTTCTGGAGTTCGTCTAGAATTAGTCAATTTGCTGGAAAATATGCTTGAAAAGGGCGTTATTCCTGTCATTCCAGAAAAAGGCTCTGTTGGCGCTTCAGGTGATCTTGCTCCACTTGCTCATATGGCGGCTGTTATGATGGGAGAAGGAGAAGCGTTTTTTCAAAACATTCGTATGAGTGGAGCGCTTGCTTTAGAGAAAGCAGG
>NZ_JBHIOY010000143.1:0-580 GCF_042195785.1 Bartonella sp. AP58NXGY
ACCTTTGTGTCTTTTATACAGTTTTTTTATGAAATCTTATCAACGAGTTACAATAAATAACAGGGGCCATTTTTAGGACTATTTTTTGCACCATTTTAAAACAATTCTCGGCGCAACCGCTATAAAACGACTTACGCCAAAAATTTCACGGAAAAAGAGATAATATGAAAAACAAAAATTGATCTGTTTTTATGTTGATGGCCTCTTACATGGCATGAGCCATTCCTCTACTCTCTCCCTGTCTTTGTTGTCGAGGGCTGTGTTCTGGACTATTTCGTTCTTGTCCTCTTGCGTGACGACGATGGTGATGTCTGTGTTCTGGGCTCTCTTGTTTTTGATCTTTTTCCAGATCACGTGTAAACTCTTTATGGAGCCTTTGTGCTTTATGGATATGTCTTTCAAGAGATGAGCAAAGGTGACGAAAACCATCTTCAGCTTCTTTACGATCGGGGCTCTTTACGCCAAGAACTTGCAGACCAGCAAGCTTTCCAGGGCTTTCAGGTTTTTCTGCAAGATCCCATAAGATCTTTTCTGCACCTTGAGGATTGTCAAGAATCTCCGCAAGTTGTTTATTCAAGGC
>NZ_JBHIOY010000143.1:609-916 GCF_042195785.1 Bartonella sp. AP58NXGY
CTCTTGGGTTTCTCTTACACCATATTGAAAGCCTGTGTCTTGTAAGAGCTTTGTTGTGATCACATCTTTTTGGGTTCTGGGAGGGGGCGTTGTTGCTCTGCCAATGCCTTCGTAGAGAGGATTTTCCTGTTGTTGGCGTTCTCCACCTTCAGCACCCGCGCCCAATGTTGTATAGATTGTTTCTAATGGTTTATGGGGAGGGCGCCTCCCTTGTGTTCTCGGATCAATTTCTGCATAGAGATGTTCTTCTGGTCTTGGGGAATGGCGCAGATCCTCACTGCTTCCGTTCGGGGAGTCATAAAGGGGA
>NZ_JBHIOY010000144.1:0-915 GCF_042195785.1 Bartonella sp. AP58NXGY
TCAGAATTGATAAACACTGGTTTTTTCACAAATGCCTCCATACAGCCTATTGGCAAAAGTTATTTTCTAAGATATGGGATTTTGATACCGAAACGGTAATTTAAAGTCAATACCAAAATGGTTATTTTTTATTTTTTATTTTTTTATGAGTAGAAAAAATGGATGAAAAATGGTCGATTAATACGCAAATATTGGAACTATGGAATAAATTGACAGAAGATGAAAAAAGAGAGTTTATTCTTTTTTATCTTGATAAAATGAAGAAAGGAGATCAAGAAGTTTAACCTTATTATCGTAGCTTAGATGCTCTAACATATCTTCAATTTGTTCATCTAAGCTATTAGGCTTATTTCCTGAAAACAACAGTTGTTTGGGGGTAATTTTTAAGTGTGGCGCCAAACGTATAGCCCACTCTTTTGTTAATTTTCGTTGTCCATTTTCTAAACGAAAAATTTGTGGCTGACTCGTCCCTACCAATTCGGCTAATTCTTTTGAAGTTAAACCTACTTTTTGTCTGAAAAATTTCAAATTATTCATGATTCTTATCCTAATTAAAAAAAAAATCCTTTCAAATGCCAATATGGTAAAATACGCTTGTTTTAATAATACCGATATGGTATAAAGAGGAATGTCTAAACTAAAACTGTATTTATCAAAGAATAATATTACTTATGCCGAGTTTGCTATTTTGGTAGGTGTTACGCAAGCATCTATAGCACGCTATGTGAATAAGAAGCGATTTCCGCATCCTAGGATAATACAAAAAATAGCAGAAGTTACTGATAATTACATAAATCCTAGTGATTGGTATCAAGAGAATTTTTCTTCAATTTCTAAAAGCCGCGTTGTTGATCAGACGGTCGATAGATTGCAGCATTAAGGAGATCAAAATGAGTTTAAATGAAATAATATTGA
>NZ_JBHIOY010000145.1:0-915 GCF_042195785.1 Bartonella sp. AP58NXGY
ATCAAGCAGCATATTCAGCTGCTCAGACCTAAATTTATTTCTTCAATATTTAGTGCCGCAGAAAAATTAGCAGATTCTAATATAGATTTAGGGGGGTTAGGAGTCACTTGCTTGAGTACTAATTCTGAAACTTCGACTAGAACCCAACGGGATAAGTTAGAGGTTTCATTAAATGTAAAAGTTCGAGATGAGTACAGTAGTGAGGAAGCCGGTCTGATGGCATATGAATGTACAGAAGGAAACTACCACCTCTTGGAGCATGATACGCATATTGAGCTGATTACTGATAGTGATAGTGATTTTGGCAGGATTGTTGGCACTTCACTATGGAACATGGCTATGCCTATAATCCGCTATGATCAAGGTGACTTTGGGCAGTGGCATGGGCAAACAGCTGGAAGTAATAATGGTTGGGCTGGAGAAAAGTGTTGCTGTGGGTCATCCTATAGACGAATAAAAGCAATACATGGAAGAATAGACGATGCATTTATGAGTATAAGTAATAGATTAGTACCTTCAGGCATGATGTTAGAAATTGCAGAAAAATGGCTGAGTCATGATGACGCTGGCATCATTGAATTTAGAGTAATACAAGAAGAAGTTAATAAGATACGGATTTTAATGGTTTGGAAAAGCGGTACGCCTACCAACAAAGCGATGCAATGCATTAAGAACTTTACGAATGAAATGTGTTGTCTTTTTCACTCACAAATAGATGTTGAGCTGGTCACTGTAGATCATATTCCTCCTTTGGATAAACTCAAAAGGCGTATATTCTTTAACAATATAAAAAAACAGCTTAAGTTTTAGGGAAAATTCAATGCATTCATATATGATTGCGATTATCTATGACGAAATGCATCCTCTTCTAGAAAGAGTGCATGCTACGCTTATAAAAAAAAACTTTAATATAGT
>NZ_JBHIOY010000146.1:0-914 GCF_042195785.1 Bartonella sp. AP58NXGY
GCCTTTTCAACAAAATCGTTTGTTTCTAAATTTTCAAAATCAATTTCTCTTTTTGATAAAATAATATTTTTATTTTTGTTATTGTTAATGTTAATGTGTTGTCGTGATGAACTCATCATGATGTCATCATGACCTCGTGATGATGTCATCATGACATCATCATGTTCTCTTGATGAATTATCTTTCTGCTTATTTCTCTTAGTATTCGCAGCTTTTATAGCTTTTTCTGAGAGTCTATTTAAATTCTCATTAGAGTTATTGAGTTCTTCTTCAACATCTAAATTCCATAAGCGACCATCTGCTAAACGAACAAGGTATCCTTCTTCAAGCAAGACATTTAACGCTGCTTCGAACTTCTTCACTGAATAACCAGTGTAATGAGATAAAACTTTAATATTATAAAAAAGAGGTTCACCAGTACGCAACATACGTAACCGTAATCGCATATAGATATTGCCCTCTACAGCAGGCAAATAATCAACAACCATTGCCCACTTATCTGCAAACAGCCTCGTCCATGGCAACTTAGTTGACATACTTCACCTCCCTTTCTTTATTATTATTGCAAGTGAAATTATCTAGCTCTTCAGTGACGTTGTTGAGTTCTTTTTCAACTTCTGAATTCCACAACCCACCATTGTCTAAACGTATGATGAATCCACCTTCAATCAAGGAATTCAAAGCTGCTTCAAACTCTTCTACTGGATAACCAACCCAAAAAGCTAATACCCTTAAGTTCTTTAAAATAGGCTCACCAGTATGGAGCATTAAAAGTCGCAACATGACATAGATACATTTCTCGGTCGGCGACAAACAACCAAGAGTAAGAAGCCATCTGTCTGCAAAAAGCCTCGTCCATGGTAATTTACTGGACATACCCCAATTCCCTTTCTTTAACTAAATGTAAAATTGCT
>NZ_JBHIOY010000147.1:0-912 GCF_042195785.1 Bartonella sp. AP58NXGY
AGGAGGAAGAAGTGCAAACTTTGCAAGATTGTAACCGCTTACAAACACTGCTTTCACGGCAAGTTACAGTTGAACATATCGGGGCGGCAGCTTATTTGCTTTCTGGTCTCAAAATACCGGCAAATACAGACTCTGATGTTATCGCTTTGAACTATAGCATAGCGTTAGCAGACGCTTCAGAGCACGCTCTTAAACGAGCTGTTAAGGACGTTATACGTGGAGAAGCAAAGGGGTTATCAAAAACCTTTATGCCAACAGGGGCAGAGCTTGCAGATTATTGCAGAAATTTGAAAGCAGATCTTTTGTCAGAAGCATCAGTTGTAAAATTGTATTTAACGTCACCTAATAGAACAGCAAAATAGTGAAAAGTGCTGATGGTTTTGAGATTAGATATATGGGTTTAAACAGCTAAAAAAGTACCGTACAGAGCGATTTTAGATTTTTATGATAAAAACCACATTGAAAATAAAAACGCTACTGCACGGTCCAATATGAGGCAAATAAACCCATCGGTAAAGTTATGGATTTAAGCAAGGGGATATTAAATCAAATGTTTTTAAGAAACCGTAAATCAAGACAGCAAAAAAAATTTATTGCAACAGCGGTTGGTCACGTACCATGGGGATTAGGGGTAGCAGAGTATTTTTACAATCTCTATGAATATGAAGATGGTATGAGAGAATACGAGGAATTTGACGGTGGGCAGTATCATGATCATGAGATGCCTAACAAAGTTGATTATAGTACCAAAGCGCAAGTGAAAGCATGGATATATGGGGGTGATTTACCAAAAAGCGTATTGAGTTATGAACCTTTAATAGATGAGGTGAATGTGAAAATTAAAAAGCGTACAGAGAAAGCAGTGAAAACTTATGATGATATAGACCGTGAGTTAGAAAAAGCGCTTGATAT
>NZ_JBHIOY010000148.1:0-911 GCF_042195785.1 Bartonella sp. AP58NXGY
AAAGTATAGGCTGCGTTGAGCAATTCCATCATTGATCTCACAGAGATGGCACCATCAAAGTCACTTTCAATCATCGTTGCTCCAATCATAAAAATATTATCTTGTCGCGGAACAATGTAAAGTGGGATGCGTGGATGAAGAAGACGAATGGGGCGGGAAAGTTTAATATCCCTACAGCGTACGAGCAGCATTTCACCACGCACCCCCCGTATATTTTTATCTTTTCCTAAACGTGCTATTCCTGTTGCATCAATGATCATATCAAAATTTATTTCAGATGTTTTGACATCAACAAAACATGCACCGTTTTTTATCAAGATTTCTTTTAAAGCAATGAGCGCTTTACGAGGATCAAGATGGGCTTCATTTTCATAAAAAAGCGCATGGTTAAAACGTTCTGCAAGATCAGGTTCAAGACGTGCTATTTCTTCACCGTTTATAATTCTATGATGATGTGTCCGCTCTGAAAATCGTTCAAGTTCTACCCTATCTCGTGCTGGTGCGACAACGAAAGTTCCTTTTCGTATGACGAGATTTGGAAATATTTTGTTCCACCATTGTATGGCTTGTACACCAAGATCTTCAACGATCTGTTCAGTATTTTCTCTTTCACAGTAAGGCGCAAGCATTCCTCCTGCATACCAACTTGCTGTTCCTATAGGAGAAAGAGGAGGGGACGATACAGTAACATGAGCGCCTTTTTGTTGTAACATAAAAGCAACGGTTAAACCACCGACCCCCGCACCTTTGATCAGAATATTCTTCAACTGTTGACTCTCTTTTTTTGAGGGGATTCGACATACAGGTCACCACTTTCTTGATATTTTTCAGCCATAGCGACCATACCTTCACCTTTTGCCTTTTTGAGTGATGCAGCATCACGAATATCATGAGAAATACGCATAGAACAG
>NZ_JBHIOY010000149.1:0-908 GCF_042195785.1 Bartonella sp. AP58NXGY
ATTCCAACCCATCACAAGAGTATCAGCGGGTGTTTTTGCTGGAACCTGTTGTACAACCATCCCCAGTGCTATAAAAGCAGAAACCAGAGAACTGCTCCTTTTCAATATTTTCCTTTTCAAGCTCATAGACTTTTCCTTTTAAAGTTTATTGTATAAATTTTCCACGCAACACAAACATATTTAAATAATAAAATGAGACGATACATAAGCGCCTCAACAAAGTATTCAAACTTTCAAACACCACTACTTACCAATCACTCCTCCTGCCCACACTTATAAGCCAAACCAAAACGTGCAATGGCAAACACTTTTGCTATACAATAAACGCTTACCAGTAACAGAGCCTATTCATGAGAGCATAATGCTATGATTAAAGACTATCAAACCTCTATTGTTTTTCTCTCTTGTTAAACAAGTTTCCCCTTGTTTTTTCTGATGTTTTTTTAATGTCACCAAAGCACCCCCTGTTGATTCAAGTGCTTTAATAACAAAAAGCCTTCATCATAATTTAACGTTTCGATCAAACAGAAAAATTCATCACTTTGCCAAGTGCAACGACTTTTATTCCTTCTTCAAAAGGAAATTTGCAATTTCTCATCACTCCCCGTAAAATAACACCCTCCAATTGGCATCTTACCATCTTTCAAAGTAAGAAACATAGACACCATAAAAAACTGATATTCCTCGTACCTTCCCCATAATAAAACTTTTCTTCACCATTGCAAAGTCTTTGCTCCTTCAGCAATGCTAAAATTTCGCGACATTTTTTGCACTGATTTTTGAGCAAATAAATTTACCACTTTTCACTTCACAGAAGTTGAAATATCCAGTTTTAACATCCATACCAACACATCTTTAATGAAAATGACAGATCCCTTTTAAAATAGAAATATTCAACAACATATCCA
>NZ_JBHIOY010000150.1:0-908 GCF_042195785.1 Bartonella sp. AP58NXGY
ACACTCTGATAACTCTTATCCTGAACCGTATAAGTCGGTGCAACACCTTTTAATACATCGGCTCCACCTCCTAAGTACTTCGAAGTATTCTCAGAAACTGTTTTAAGATCATTCCTTACTGTCGTAACATTCTGATTGGTCGCAAAAAGCTGACTACCATTGACTGCGTCTGTCGATGTTTCGGTGAGCGCTCCTGCTTTTACACCTGTGAGGCTCCGTGACGCTCCATCAGTATTCGCAAACGTAACTTCAGTTCCGCTCTTTTCACCTCCAACTGCAATAACATGGGTCTGCTCATCTTGCTTAACAAGACTGTCTCCTACAACTTGGTTAATCTCATTCTTAAGCTCATTATGAATATTCGTGAAAGAACTTCCTACTCCAGCAAACGCTTCCGCTACTGTGTTATAGCTCTGCTCTTCAACCTTGCTACCATCAGAACTTACTGTATGAACCTTGAAGCTTGGAGCTGCCCATTTGCCTTCTTTATATTCAGCTCCACCACCTAAATAGCCCGCTAACGTATTATTCATCGAATAAAGCTGAGAGCCATTCACGGCATCGGTTGATGCTTCTGTAAGCGATCCGGCTTTCACGCCCGTAAGGGTCCGAGCGGCATCACCACTGTTGGCAATGTTAATGCTGGTACCACCTTTTTCCGCACCGATCTTGATCACCTTGCTCTCAGCATCCTGCTTAACAAGACTATCACTCACAACATTGTTAATATGATTGTTAATATCCGTAACGGCATTCGTCACTTCATTATGAAGATTCGTGAAAGAACTTCCTACTCCTTCAAAAGCTGCTGCAACACTATCATAGCTCTTCTCTTCAACCTTATCGCCAGCAGTATTCACTGTATTAACTGTGAAGCTTGGAGCTACCCAGCTGCCTTCTTTGTATTC
>NZ_JBHIOY010000151.1:0-904 GCF_042195785.1 Bartonella sp. AP58NXGY
AACCGATATGACATGTGTCTTTTCATTTTGTTTAACAAGGCTGTCTCCTACAACTTGGTTAATTTGCTCATTCACTTCATTATGAATATTCGTGAATGATTGATTCACGCCTTCAAAGGCTTCAGCTACAGTTGTATATTCCTGCTCTGTTTCCTTGCCATTATCATCGAACTTCTTAACCTTAAAGACAGGAGAACTCCATTTGCCTTTCTCATCATAACCTGCTCCACCGCCAAAATATTTTGCAAACTGATCCTGTAAGGAATAAAGCTGAGATCCTGTCACTGCATCTGTGGAGCCTTTAGAAACAGTACCATCTAAAAGATGCGTAATCTTGCTATCTGACTTCTCATCACCTTCGCCATGTTGCGCACTAAAGGCTTTGTCAGTCTTGCTCCACAATAAAGCATCTCCTTGAACATGTTGTGTAATATTTGTTATATTTTCAGTCAGTTCGTTAAACTTAGTCGTAAGAGTATTATTTACTTCATTGATGTTCGTCTCAAGCTGAGCTTTATTAACGGCTTCATTATCTTTCTCTGCTGCCTTAACTCCAGAAAGCCTACGATCCTCACCATTTTTATTGGTAATACTGATTGCACCGCCCTCTTTTTCTGCACCGATCTTGATAAGACCTGTCTCATCTTGTTTGACAAGACTATCACTAACAATATTAGTGATTTGGTTATTCACCTCATTATGGATATCTGTAATAGAAGTGCTCATACCTGCAAAGGCATCCGCAACATTATCATAGACGATTTCTTCAACTTCATTACTATCCTTTTTAACTGTTTTGACTTTAAAGCTTGGAACAGTCCATTTTCCATCCTGATATTCAGCCCCACCACCAAAATAGGTCGCAACCTTATTATTGGTCTCAAAAAGCTGTGAACCATTAATT
>NZ_JBHIOY010000152.1:0-898 GCF_042195785.1 Bartonella sp. AP58NXGY
CGACATACCTGCGAAAAGATCTTGAAGCTTTTTATAAAAATCCGACTCGACAAACTTTTCAAAACCAGTTCGAGTATCTACTGGAGAAGTTTGTGACTGTGATGTTGAAGATGCCTCTTCTATAGGCGTAAGTTGTTTAATCTCCTGTGCATTAGGGAGTGGTGGATGATTACCTACACCAAGTGGTATTTGCGCTTCTGCTTCAGGAACCGTATAGGGCTCTTTCTTCTCATGATAAATTCCATCAGGAATAATAGACCCTACGTTAAGAGAAGAAAGAGTACCTGTACTAAACGGTTGGTCAATAGAAATTGCACTAGGAACAACGGGACCTTGATGCTGCTGTATTACTTTCTGCAACATATTCATTTTTTCAAATGGTCTCTCACCAAGCTTCGGAATAACCCTTTCGAATGCCTTTCGACCATAGATCTCTTTACGCTTTTCGCGCTCTCTTGCCTCCATCATTTCACGCTCTTCGCGTTCTCTTTCTTGCAAAAATATAGACCATGTCCTTTTATTACGTTTTACTGTAGGTGGGAGATGTGCACTATGTTGTATTAAACCATCTGCTCCTATTCTAGACATTCTAACTAAAGGATGTTCACCTTGATCAGGAGGAATAAAAAAACGCGAAATGTTATTTAACCAAGAACCTTTTTCCATTTCTTTCTTTCCTATACACCAAATTTTTTATCTAAAAATTTTCCAAAAGGTTTAGAAATATCAGGGATACCCATAAAACTTGTCGCTAGATTTGCTACTGCCGCAAAATTCTTCCAAGGGTCGTTGCCTTGCATCAGAGAAGCTGTGTTGCTATTTGTCATCGTGCCGTAATTCCTTGCAAAGCCATGACCGGCGTTCATAAGCATATTCAACTTATTCCAGCCGCTATTGT
>NZ_JBHIOY010000153.1:0-894 GCF_042195785.1 Bartonella sp. AP58NXGY
CGGGTGGCAAATTCTGATGGTGGTGTTAGTATAAAACCCGCAAGTCCTTTTGCAGCAGCCATGTTTATCAAACGTGACAAGCAAAGGGGCGGTGTTTTTTGGTCTCCTTCCAACCAAGATGTGCATGGCATTTTAGGCACCGCACGCCCCATTAGCTACTTTGATGGGGAAATTGATCATGAGGCTAATCGTCTCAATAAAGCCGATATTGCCACCTTTATTCCCGCACGCCTTAGCCAAAATGCTCATGGGAAAACTGCTGCCAATGGGCGCATTTTATGGGGCAACCATACCACCTCGAGTGATCCACTCTGGCGTTTTGTCAATGTGGTGCGCACCCGCGCAGCACTGGAAAAAACCATCATCAATAATTTACGCCCTTTTGCCAATGATGAGAATCTCACCGGTCAACATGTTATTGCCATTACCCGCTCTTTGACCAGCTTTCTTGATGATATGATTGCGCGCGGTGCACTGCTTGGTGGGCGGGTTTGGTTTGATCGGGATTTAAATTCAAACAGCAATTTACAACTGGGCAAGTTGCGGGTGGAATTTGATGCAGAAGAAGTGCCCCCTCTAGAAGATTTAAGCTTTGGCAGCCGGCGCAATGGTGCTTACTTTAATCGGCTGGCGCAAGATATCCAAAATAAAATGACCTATGCTTTTGGCGATACGCTTGAGGGTTATCGCAAGGCAGCAAGGAGTGATGTATGACTTTAAGAATTGTTCGCGGTTTTACCCTGATTGTTGATGATGATGTCAATCTTCATCTTGATCTTGAAACACTCAAACTTCCCACGTTGGAAGAAATCACCGAAACCTATCAACCAGGGGGCTCTGATATGCAAATTGATGTGAGCGGTCTTGGTGTCAAAGCATTAAATTTGCAAATGA
>NZ_JBHIOY010000154.1:0-893 GCF_042195785.1 Bartonella sp. AP58NXGY
CTTTCTGCAAATTTAGCAATGCTGGTCGCTTGTGGTAATGCCATTTGTGGCAATTCAGCTATCGTTGCAACTGCCCCTGTCATCCATGCTAGACATGAAGATGTCGCAGCATCAATTGCTTTTACTGCTCTTTTAGGGGTTCTTATTATTTTATTTCTCCCTTTTGCACAGCCACTTCTGAATTTGTCATTCAACCAATATGGTGTGCTTGCCGGTATGGTTGTTTATGCTGTACCACAGGTTTTAGCAGCAACCGCATCTGTCTCTTTTGCCAGTGTTCAAATTGCAACTGTTGTGAAATTGGTACGCGTTCTCATGTTAGGACCTCTTATTTTTGCTCTCTCAATCATCTATCGCCGCTCAGCAGAAACACGCTTTCGCTTACATACTCTCGTTCCATGGTTTATTATTGGTTTTATTATGATGATGCTGGTGCGCTCAAGCAATCTTATCCCCGAAACAGCTCTCAATTCTATCAAATTTATTGCTCAATTGTTCACGGTCATTTCGATGGCCGCATTAGGACTGGGCGTTGATATTCGCTCATTAAAAAAAGCAGGATGGCGTATTATTTTGGCTTCATCCTGCTCCATAATTATTCTCGGTATTTGTAGCCTGACCATGATACAATTGAATGATTTAAATCATATAACACTTTAAAAATATTCTTATTTCTTTTTTCAACAGAACATGTGATAAACTCAGACAATTGCCAATATTATTAAAACAGCTCTTTCATTTAAATAATCCTTTCTTAAATGATTTTATCTATACACTAACTCTGCTTATGATATGTAAGAGAATGATTTTGTTTTATGGATTTAAAGTGAACATAGAAAAATTTATCATTGTAAATCAATTTATTAACAATCAAAACAAATAAGGATCAAATC
>NZ_JBHIOY010000155.1:0-890 GCF_042195785.1 Bartonella sp. AP58NXGY
CTCTTGACTGCTTCTGCACCAGCACTTACCGCTTGTCTATCAACACTTGTCGCCCGTTCTGCTGCTGCTTTTGCTTCGTTGGCTATTCGCGTTGCTTCTGTTGCACCCTGTTGGGCTTCTTCCGCCAAGCCCTTCGCCTCAGATGCCGTACTCTTAGCTTCTCTTGCTTCTGTTAATGCTGTCGCCGCTGTAGATTTCGCTTCCGTCGCAATGGTCTCCACCCTTTCTGCCTTAGCCTTTGCTTCTTCTGATAAGGTCTTCGCTTCTCCAGACTTCGTCAATGCTTCTGAGGTTTGTTGGCTTATCTCATCTCCTTGCTGCTTGGCTGTATTGGCTGTCGATAATGCCGTTTCTGCAACGCTTTTAACATCACCTATCGTTTGCTTGACTTCATCACAAGCATTCTTGCTTGTCTGTGCAAGGTTCTTTGCCTCTTCTGAAACTGTTTTAGCTTCCTCAGAAATTCCCTTGGCATTATTGGCTGTACTGGACGCTGTATCCGCCGTGGCTTTCGAAGCAGTTGCTTCTCTCAACGCTTGTTCTGAAATCTTTTGCGCCTCTGTAGATGCCGTCGTCGCTTTTTCTGCTAAGCCTTTAACTTCTTCAGAAAGATTCTTGACTTCATTGACTGAGGTTAGCGCATGAGTGGAGGCGTCTTTGGCTTCTGTTGCTAGCTGCTTGGCTTCTTCACAAACTCTTTTACTGTCTTGCGCAACTCTCTCGGCTTCCTCTGTTTTCTTCTGAACGGATTCTGCTAAACCTTTGCTTGCTTCTTCGCCTTCACGAACCGCTTGTCTATCGGCTTGCAATGCCTGCTCTGCTGTTACCTTCGCTTCATTGGCTATTCTAGAGGCTTCTGATGCTTCTTGTTGCGCTTGCTCCGCTTTTGC
>NZ_JBHIOY010000156.1:0-301 GCF_042195785.1 Bartonella sp. AP58NXGY
TCAACGACTGTTGCCAAAACAGTTCCCGCTGAAGGAGCAGTTATCCGCGTATAACTAAGATTAACCTCTGCACTCTCCACATCAATTTGGGCTTGTACAATCTGTTGACGTAGTTGAGCAATTTGCGCTTCACGTATTTTCACCTGCGTCACGGCATCATCAAAATTAGCTTTTGAAATTGCACGCGTTTCGATCATTTTTTTCTGCCGCGCTAAATTTTTCTGCGCAAGGGCAAGATAAGCTTCTTGTTCCATTAAATTTGCATGATAATGCGCTAAGGCTGCTTTTTTTCTTTTAAGAT
>NZ_JBHIOY010000156.1:344-881 GCF_042195785.1 Bartonella sp. AP58NXGY
CAATTTCTGCCAAGAGATCTCCCTCTTTCACAACACTTCCCGGAAAGACGCGCATGGATACCACCCGCCCTGTAGTACGCGCTCCAACTGCCACCAATCGATAAGGGCGCACAATCCCAGAAGCCAAAACACTTTCTTCAATATCACCACGCTTTACCACAGCTGTCATATAGGTTGGCGTAGATGTTCCAAAAAAAACAGAGCGTAACCACAACAAAATGATAATAATGAAAAGAGAAATAAGCAAGAATGAAAGCTTTTTGCGTTTTGTAATGAAATTTTTGATGAAACTTTTTTTCATTGCCCTACCTTTGTAAGTGAATGGGAAACACCATCAACGACTTCCGGACGTGACACATCAACGACACCATCCCATCCACCACCCAATGCTTTCATCAGAGCAATATATTGGGTAGCTAAAGCAATGCGGCTATCTTTAAGTGCCATTTGCGCAGAATAATAGGAACGATCAGCATTTAATAATTCAAGGAAGCTGATATTTCCATTTTCAAAAAGGCTTCGTGAAAGTTGTAAAGA
>NZ_JBHIOY010000157.1:0-881 GCF_042195785.1 Bartonella sp. AP58NXGY
AATTTTAAACTACTCCCTCTAAAAGTATCTAAAATACTTCAGAAGCACCAAAATGAATACAAAGGATTATCTAGCACAAAGCGAAAAAAAATCAAGAACAAAAAATTTTATCGTTAATGCCCCCTTAACAAACGAGATTTCTTATCCCCCACCGCTCGACAATCCAACGGCTCAAGACAAGTCCCCTCGAACGAATCGTCCAACACCGCTCAACGATAACACGTTTTTTTTAAAAAAAATTACAAACCCCAAAAGACGATAAACCAAGTCTTTTTTTTACAGATCAATCGCACATAGGCATAAAAGCCAATTTTTCGATAAAAGATCCCTTTGAGGAGATCAACAATCTTGATGAATCATCGCCCCAGTAAAAAAGAAAAAGAAGCGGATTTTTTTAACATTTCCGCCTCTTTAATCGTAAAGTTATGATGAGAAATAATTTAAAAAATTCAAGACTATGAAGGGAACCAATTTGATAACAATTCATACCTTACAGGATCATCAGCGCATTGTCCACCACCACATTCCAATATGGTCGAAATCAAATTTGCCGCGATTAAAAACACAAATAAGAAACTTGCTGTTTTACTTAAGATTGGAAAAGAAGAAAACTCTTTAAACTTGTGTGCCAATTCACCTAAAATCATGACGAATGCAACAGCAAAGATACAAAGGACAGAAATAATGAAAGCCCAAGTATAAAAATGCAATCCAAAGAACGTTGAACCATATCCCAGATCATCAGGTGTGATATGCAAAAATACCTGCCTTGCAGCAACAGCACTGGTGACCATACAACCGATAATAACCATTCCATAATGGGTATTTTTCACCCTGTGGTGAATATTGAGTAAGAACCCACATCCTGCCAGCATCAATCC
>NZ_JBHIOY010000158.1:0-256 GCF_042195785.1 Bartonella sp. AP58NXGY
AATGGAAGCATTATCACCATGCTACCCCTAAATACTTTCATGAATATTTAAAAAGAAGTGGCTTATATATTCATATGAAATTAGCCCAATGGAATGTGTTAGAAAAGACACCAGATTGTTTACAGACGATTTTTTTACAAGTCAGCGTGGATTAAAAATCTTCGACTTTGAAAATAAGGAGAAAGGAAAGAAAATGGTGGGCCATCCATCATTTAAAACGTTTTAATTCTGATCAGAAAGTAGCTTTAAAATTGAT
>NZ_JBHIOY010000158.1:313-589 GCF_042195785.1 Bartonella sp. AP58NXGY
ATTCCTCTTTGCTCGAGGCGATTTCATCATAATGGTACGGGGTGTTGTCTTTTTTGATGATATCAGTGTAAAAAAAGGCAAGTGGAACATTCAAAATATCGGAAATTTCCTTTAAACGCCCTGCACTCATACGGTTTAAGCCTTTTTCATATTTCTGGATTTGTTGGAAGCTCACACCTAAATGTTGACCTAATGTCTTTTGAGACATCTTCAGCATTTTTCGCCTAAAGCGAATTCTTTTGCCAACAAAAAGATCAAGTTTAAGATTTTGATTTT
>NZ_JBHIOY010000158.1:612-879 GCF_042195785.1 Bartonella sp. AP58NXGY
CGAGCGCCCTCGCAATGAGTATTCCGGGAGCTTGAAAATACTGAATCCGAATCAGCCTTTTTGCTTTTAGTACGAAAACGCACCTGGACATAGCAAAAACTCCCGGAATTCCGGGATACCCGCAAAGCAGGTTTATCTTCGCGTTCGGATTATAGGGTTTTCAAGGCCCTATTGGTCGTTGCGTATGCGACCAAAACACCTTTTAACGTGTAAAGTAATTTCAGGATCTTTGCAATCAAAATAGTTTTTCTTAAATTGGCAGAATTC
>NZ_JBHIOY010000159.1:0-876 GCF_042195785.1 Bartonella sp. AP58NXGY
TTGCGCCATTCTTTCGGTCGCTGAAAACTTGATGCCCATATACCCTTTTTTTTCCTTCTGGCTTCTTGCTCTTCTTTGGGGTATTCATAATAACTTACAGCCCAACCATTCTGTACAAGCGTTGCGTTGATATTTCTAACTTGTTTCGTTTGACATGTTGCAAGGATACGGCGATATTTATCTGTTTTATGCCAGTGACATGTGACCGTTTGATTTTCGAGTAGTTGTTCTAAATATTTTTTTGCCTCAAGCCCACAAGGGTATTGTGCATCTTTTTTTCCACAAAATTGGTGGAGTTCAGGAGCATCAATTCCGACCAATCGAATCTTAATGGAAGAAATCGTGATGGAATCGCCATCAACGATTAATGCCTTGCCTTCAACAGAATTATGAGAAGAAAATTTTTCTTTTTGAGGAAAGGGTTGAATCTGCTTAAAATAACTTGCCATAATGATAAGAATGCTAGCAGCGATAAAAATACTAAAACTGATAATTTTTTTTAAGCTTCTTAGATGAAAATGAGAAAGAATTTTTTTCATGAAATAAAAGAAACTTCTGCTATCATTATAACGCAATCTATTGAGTATTGCTTATAATTCTTTCAAAAATTTTATTCACATAACGAAACAAAACGCTGTTTTAATGACAAAATTTTGTTAAATATCATAACAATCCAATACCCATATAGTGTTGATATGTAAGCAACTTACAAAATAAATCAACTCAGCCAAATCTGTATAAAGCATCTAAATTTAAAGTTAGACAGATTTTAAAGCAAATTTTTTAAGATACCAAAAAACACTCTCCAGAAAATAACTTTGAAGAGGAATAACGCCACATTTCCTTTGGAGCATAAAACCTATCAAGAATGATTGG
>NZ_JBHIOY010000160.1:0-433 GCF_042195785.1 Bartonella sp. AP58NXGY
GCTGCCTTGGAGCGAATTGATAATGGGACATATGGTTTTTGTGAAGAAACCGGCGAGCCCATTAGTATCAAGCGTCTTGAGGCTCGGCCGATTGCCGTTTTGTCGCTGGAAGCACAAGAACGTCACGAACGTCGTGAAAGAGTTTATCGTGATGATTAAAGTTATGAGAGCGATAAATAAACGAAGTTTCTAGAGATAAAATTGTATATTTTATTTTGGAGGGGTAGGAATAAACAAAGATGGTTCTTGTCGCCCTTCAATTTCGGCCGTGATGGCTGAATCTTTTACCGTTTGATTCGTAAAAGAAGAGGAGGTTTTATCTGTCGTCTCGTTTCTTTCTGTAAGGGAGGAGGTGGGGTGGGGATGTATTTCTTTCTTCTGTGTGCTGGATGTGCTGGTAATATCCGATTCTACAACAACATCTGTTAATCCG
>NZ_JBHIOY010000160.1:443-874 GCF_042195785.1 Bartonella sp. AP58NXGY
TGTTCTTTATTATCACAACGGATTAAAACAAGGCGGCGTGTTCGATCTATAGAAATTGCTTCACATAATGCTAACCGTGATAGATTTTTTTTTCTATTAGTGTTGAATCTTCCCATATTCAAACGGCGTAAAAAAAAGATAATTATGATAATAGCTGTGATTGTTATTATAAAAAACAAAAAGCTTATCGTTATGTTTGCAGCAGATATACCTATTTGGTCTGATAACCAGATAACCATAGATTTTCTCCCATTTTGGTATGGAAACTATCGTTTTTTATTGAGATAAATTTATAAACATCCCCTTAAAAGTTTCACTTAAAGACAAACAAATAAACTTTTTAACATTAAGTGAGCTTTCTTAGAAAGGTAATATCATAGTATATATTTTATAACAATGAATATAAAGGAAGTTTCTTGGTATAAGAGACA
>NZ_JBHIOY010000161.1:0-873 GCF_042195785.1 Bartonella sp. AP58NXGY
AATCTATCCCATGATCACGTGCATAATTTAAAAGCATAATTTGGTATTTAGCTGGTATAATTCCGCCTTTACCCTCTCGCTTTTCAAAAGGGTAAGTCCATTTATAAACAGCAGATACATGGCATTGAGAAATCAACGACACGCGTTTTGCACCGCCTAAATACTTTATAATCGTAACTGCTGGAGTAATCATGTAATCCAAAATTTTCTGTCATATATTTACGTATTACGCAAATATAAACAAAATTTTCGTAATACGCAATATTGATTATTTAATAATTTTAAGAGAGAAAAATAAAATGGATTTTCAAAAGTTAATAAAAGTGTGGATTAATGAAAAATTAAATGAAATGGGGCATGGAAGCCGTAAGGCTTTAGGGCAACATTTAGGATTGAGTCCATCATCTATTACACGCTTATTATCGATTGATGACTCTGACTCTAAAGCCTACCGTGATATTACTGCAGAAGAGCTAGTGAATCTACACAGTTTCTTTAAGGAGTATCCTCCGTATCCGGCTTTAAGCAAAATAGATCAAGATTTTTATGATCTATATTCGTCTTGCAATGAAGAAGAACGGAGGGCAACTTTAGCGTTTCTTCATACTTTAATCGAATCAAAAAAGCGATAGTTGCTATTTTTTCTTCATTTGATAATTGTGAAAATTTTCTTTTTGCAATCTTATAGCCTTTCATAAAATCTCCAAATATCTATAAAAAATACACTAATCTAAATAAAATATTCATAAAATAATTTTCGTAATACGGTATTTTTTGTATTGACATTACCGTAAAACGAAAATATGTTCACTCCATATCTTAGAAAATAACTTTTGCCAATAGGCTGTATGGAGGCATTTGTGACAAAACCAG
>NZ_JBHIOY010000162.1:0-871 GCF_042195785.1 Bartonella sp. AP58NXGY
AGAGTTAACACAAATCTCTGAGCGAATAATACAATGGGCACGCGCACAAGATTTACAAGCATCGATCGAAAGCAAAACACTTGTTCAAAAATATAGCTACAATATAGACATAATCTGGCATTTGGCTTGTTTAGCGTTGACTGGTCGAATTGATATCCTAAAATCTTATCAAAATTTTTTAGAAACAGGTACGATTTCTGAATATTTAGAAGACAGTGAAGTGGAGAAATATGTTAATCACGCCATTCAATTTGCTGAAGAACATCTGAAAATCCTTAATGAGAGAAAAGCCATAGATGATCGTCTTAGTTTGCAAGATTTGTCTTTTCTTAATACAGTTTCTGAAGACTTAAAAAGGATGGACTGGACAGTTTATCGTGATAAAAACTATGATCGTAATGCTTATTTTATAAGTAAAGACCGTATCATCAATATAATGTATAATCTTCAAAGTAATGAAGAAGAGCCGATTGTTGCATTTAAGGCTTCTCTTTCAACACTTGGCTTTTCCACTGCTCATAGAGAGATTTTCTATAATATGCCCCAATATATAGCCCTCAAAGAATCAGAAGATGCGTATACTGTGTCTGGTTCTGAATTGGATGAAGGCAAGCTAAAGCAGATTTGTACAGATATACTTGAGTGGGCTGAGCAGCAAAATGTCAATCAGATCATTTATGATTATGCGGCTTTTTCCCCAGACAGTGAACTTGATCTTGTAGCGCGTCACCTTATTGCGCTTGTTTTGATTGGGGATGTTGAAAAGCTCAAATCTTATAAGGAGAGTTTTAGAAAGGGAAATCCTTTAGGTTTTGTGGAAGAAATCTCAAAATATGATATTGACAACGCTCTTACTCTCGCTCTGTGTTAT
>NZ_JBHIOY010000163.1:0-864 GCF_042195785.1 Bartonella sp. AP58NXGY
TTACTCTCAACGTTTTCGACCTCGTAATCACTCTCAAAAGAGCTCTCATCATCAAATACCGGTGCACCAACCCTGTAATCTTCATTCATAGCTTCGTTCATTTCTGCATTCATTCTTTCACCTCTCTCAAATATGCATGCCTCTGTGCAATGCTATTCTCTCTCGCATAATCTGATTGTGTGCTTGTTCATTGAGAAGCTTCTGACGTTCAATGTCATGCCTCTGTTGCATCATTTCGGCTTCCAATTCCGCTCTCTTCTGACGCATGAACAATTCAATCTGCTTTTGTTGCAAATCCATCTGTTGCATCTGGCTTTTAGTCGCCATATCCTGCTGCTTTTCTTGCAACTTCATTTCCTGTTCGGGATCCATCTGCTGTTGTTGGGCTTGTTGTGCCATTTGCTGCTGTTGCATCTTCTCACTCACACGATTGAGTAATGACGCAGGCAAGGGTGAGTAACGAAGCAAATCAAGCATAATATCCGGTGTTACGGCATTTTGAAGCAACGGTAATAATTGCGTGATAATGCCAAAGGTACGCTCTTTCTCATTCGGGCTGGTTGGAGCATCATCCACCACAATGTCATAATCAACACTCATCACCGCTTCACGCGTCAAGGGAATATATTGCGCATTCTCCTCACCCGATATCCGTACCAAACGACCATCAGACAAATAATTCTGTATCAGATGCAAAATAATCTTACCCTGCCGCTTGCGATACAAACGCAAACCATCAAACAGACAAGCTAGCAGGTTAAGACTGGATTGACGCCGTTGTGCCTCTAAAATCCCCGCTTGTGAGACTTCTCTCGTCCCTATAAACTCAGGCGATAAACCCGTAACTTGATTAATCGCTTCCTT
>NZ_JBHIOY010000164.1:0-859 GCF_042195785.1 Bartonella sp. AP58NXGY
CTTTTCATGAATCGCCTCAAAGGTCCAAGGGCTGTCCCAACATTTTAGGGTTGGTAACGTGGGGGATATATCCGCTTACTTATTCATCAGTGTAAAGATGGAATGCTCAATGAATTGACCATTATATCCTTCCAAGGGGCGCTATCGCGAAATGAGCTTCGATGCGTTGAGAGATGTGTCTTTCAAACAAGCATGTGTATTGGCAAAATATCTATATTCTGTTTGGGGCGTTTGGTTCTTCGTGATGGTTGTGACTCTCTTAGAGAACGCGAGAAACATAAAGTTGTGAGGCAATACATCATCTCTTTTTGTGTCAATTTACAAATTCTCTTGAGATCACTGCTTTGGGGGCTATAATTTTCTCTATTTTTACGCGTTATTTTATAAATAACACAATTTTAAATTGTTATGTTTGTAGATTATGGCTTTACACAAAGTGTGGAGTAGTTATATAAAACACAAAACGTATTTTAAATTATCACGTGTAGCCAAAGTTATTCAATAGAACGCGTGTTTTTTTTATTTTTAGAGAAGGGGAAGAAAGTTTGTAGAAAATTATGCTCAAAAATCATCTCTCTTTATGTCGTTTTACAACAGTTATTTTTTTCTTTGTATACAATGCTGATGCCGATGATGTTTCTTCTCAGAAGAAGCAATATTTATGTAACGAAAGTGCTTCATTTTATCACTGTAACGATGGGAAAACGCATGAAATTTCTGGGAAAACTTATCAACTCACGGGTGAAAGTTATGATGCAGCTTTAGAGGCTGCCGGGGAAAATACGCTCATTGAGGGAAAGGCTATAATCATTAACGGTGTTTCGAATGCTAATGGTCCTTCCGGAAAAGGCGTTTGGAC
>NZ_JBHIOY010000165.1:0-853 GCF_042195785.1 Bartonella sp. AP58NXGY
TCATGAAGCTTGTATTCTAGCATAATCACAGCTATTTCGTTGCATATAATAAATGAAGCTTATGTGTGGATAATGTAATTGGAAAAAAGAAAATTTTTTCTGATAAATCACGCCAACGTATAGATTTTTGCAGCCTTAAGCGTTAGCAAAGAGTATGATAGTGCTGGTTTGTTACAATAGAGGTTATTGTGTGTGAATGATATAAAAGAACATAATGTACAAAATTTCTGTGAATGTAAACGTTTAGTTTATATTTTTAAGTTCATAAAGAGAAGCATGACTTTACGGTAATAACCAAACGATTATACAAAATCTGAATGATACGAGCGTAGAAAGTTTCGATGATAAGAAAAAAGAGAATGGTTTCTTGTATTTTATCATTTGATGCTGCATTGTTGCTTTATTTAGGAATGAGCAGAAGAGTTTTCGCGTTTATTTATTGGGGGAAACGCTCAAAGGATAAGAGAGATGACCCCGTTACATTATGGTTCAAAAGAGTCAAAGCAAGGAGAAACACACGATACCAAAGCAAATCGGTTGTATGAGCAATGTGGGAGTAATAAAAATAATCGCTTTGCATTGTCGCGAACAGAGGCATGCTCTATCCTTGTTGATATAAAGAGACAACAAAGACACTGTGAACAGAAACAGGTTTTGATTCAATCGGAGACAGCTTTTGAGTTTCATCGTCAAACAATAATAGATGCTCAAAAAACAAAAAAACATCAAGCACCTTTTCTGCGACGGTTCTCTCGAGTAAAATCTCCACCACTTTATGCGGCGCTTGATTTAGGAACGAATAATTGTCGTCTTCTTATCGCATCTCCTAGTAAACCTGGATATTTTCGTGTTG
>NZ_JBHIOY010000166.1:0-852 GCF_042195785.1 Bartonella sp. AP58NXGY
TTTTTCCAGATTGTTGAGACATGTACAATAGGATTATTTTCATAAAATAGAGAAAACAAATGTTATAAAGAATTTTGTTAAAATCGTATGCGAGGCATATCCTTATTAGTACTGTTAAAAGCTTTCATATCCATTTTGCGTTTATACATTTTAGTAAGCGCGCGCTCAGCGTCACGTAAATGTGCAACCATTTGCAGCTTTATAGATTCATTTTTGATCATAGTTAATGTGCCCTCCACAATTGTTTGGACATCCAAGATCTTTTTTACATTATCTGCTTGATCCAATGCATCTAACAGGGCTACGATATAGCGAGAACGATTTTCTGCTGCTTGAAAAGTTTGCAAAGTTACAGCTTTATCTAGGGCTGACATATGTTGTAAACGTGCAAAAAGAGCTGGGCCCATCTGTTTAGGATTTCCAAAAATCCTTTCTTCATTTTCTAAAATTTGTTTATATAGCTCATTTGAACGTTCATTTTCATCGTAGATCGATTCTGGATTTTTGAGAAAAAAATTGGTATAATCTACTTTTCTATGATCGTTGATTTTATCCTTTGTTAGAGCTTTATGAATGTCTTCTGCGAATAAAATTTCTCTTCCTATTAAATCAATTTGTTCTTTTAATAATTCAATAAGCTCCAAATATTCTTTTGGTAAAGGAGGTGGAGGATTCTTTTTAAATGCATTTGGATTTGGATGATGCCCCCATTGGAATGCTAGAGCTAAATTTGGCAATCCAAAAGCTATAATCATTCCTGTTATAATAAAGATCTTTTTCATCTGTCTCCTCGCTTGATTTCGGCAGGGATTGTTTTATTAATGGGTACGCGGTTCCTATCACTTGGTTGTT
>NZ_JBHIOY010000167.1:0-852 GCF_042195785.1 Bartonella sp. AP58NXGY
ACTTTTTCTCACACTCAATAAAGTAACGACGAGCCTGCCTACCTTTCTCATTGCGTTCAACCATTGAGAGTTCTTTCGCCATGTTTAGTGTGATATGATATTCTTTACTTATAACATTTTTACGTTTCTCATTTTTGAGAAACGTAAAACCATAATCTTGATTTTCCAAAAATCCATATTCTTTAATACGGCGTACAATCCAATCTGCAAATTTAGAGTTAACTTCTAAGAACATATATAATTCACGTGCGTTAACAGTTTGCACAGTTTCTTGTCCAACAGCTTGTTCTGATATTTTAATTAGAGTGTTCATCTTATTAGTCCTTTGTTTTATAAGTTAAAGTATCCAGGGCTAAAACAACCGAACCAATTCAGTCCTTCACATCTTTAGGTTACCCTTGGACATACATGTGAAGACCCTGGACAAAATTTCTTATGATGGGCAACAGATCTTTCGGGATACTGTTGAACCGATTAGTTACGAGGTGTTTTAAGCCTGCCAATCAGACTATCGCTGTTCACAGAAACTGTCAATTATTTTTTGAAAAATCCTAAAAGTAATGACACTCTAAAGAATGCCAGGCGCTAACAAACACGGCGATTAGTCCGTCGTTACACTTTTCCCATAAGGGTATTGTATGGTGTAACTACACCCGACAAAATCATCATATATGCCAATTAAAGCATAAAAGATAGTCAGTTTTTATAACAGGATTAGGTTTATCGCAACCTATTCGCTTACTGTTTAGTGTTGTTAAGCACTTGATTATTTATATAACAAAATACGTATTTATTGTCAATTAATATTTTATCTTTTTTGATATTTTTTGTATTTTTTTAATACGTTATGTA
>NZ_JBHIOY010000168.1:0-547 GCF_042195785.1 Bartonella sp. AP58NXGY
TGTCTGCCAAAAGGGGCGGAAAGCCTTTTCCTCGTCCTGGTCGTGTTTTTGCGGGACCTTTGCCGAAATGTTTTGTTTATATTTTCGCTTCTCTTATTTTGCAATGGGCTTATGGCTTAGGAGCCAATATTGTTCAGTCTAATATTGTCCATCTGACCGGTGATTTTCATGCAACTTTAGCCGAGACGACATGGTTGGTTGCAGCCTATATGGCACCAAATGTCAGTGTGGCGATTATGTTGATCAAAATTCGCTATCAATTTGGTTTGCGTGCTTTTGCTGAACTGTCGATCCTTGGCTTCGTTTTGGTTTGCGCGTTGCAGCTCTTTGTGACCGATTTGCGTTCTGCGCTGATTATTCGCTTTTTTGCTGGGATCGCTGCTGCGCCTTTGGCTTCGCTTGCGTTACTTTATATGATGGAGGCTTTTGCGCCAGCGAAAAAGTTTACTGTTGGTCTTAGTTTGAATTATATGAATGCGGCTTTAGCAGCACCTTTATCGCATTTGATTTCTCCTGATTTGTTGGAAAATGGCGGATTTTCCAGTCT
>NZ_JBHIOY010000168.1:567-847 GCF_042195785.1 Bartonella sp. AP58NXGY
GAAATGGGGTTGGTTCTCATCAGTTTGGTCTGTATCTATACGTTGCCTCTGACCCCTGTTGTCCGGAGTAAGGTTATTCAAAAGTTAGATTGGATAAGCTATGGTTTGATTGCTCTTGGTCTTGGTCTTAATGCTGTGATTATGTCTGTTGGCATATTGTATTGGTGGTATGAAACACCGTGGATTGGTTGGGGGCTTGCACTGGCTATTTTCTCTTTGGCTGTTGCTATTATGATTGAGCTTAATAGAGAAAAACCATTGATTGATCTGCGTTGGATTT
>NZ_JBHIOY010000169.1:0-327 GCF_042195785.1 Bartonella sp. AP58NXGY
TTATAGATTCCCCACCTTGTGCAAGAAGCATAAGAGTTTTTCCTGTATGGTAAACGGTCGAAAATGAATTGTTTTATGTTTGTTGTTTTTTAAGACTTTATAACATTCATAAAAAGCCCAACGATTTGGGCTTTTTATTGTGCGTAAAAATTTAATGGATCTCATCATCTTTCAGATATCCCCCCTTGTCTATATCTGGCATTAAAAGAATTGAGATAAGTGCAATAATCATCATACCAATTATGTAAAAAAAGAAAACAGATTCGTATCCCATATTTTTTAATCCAAGCGCTACATATTCCGCAGAGCCACCAAACAGTGCATTTC
>NZ_JBHIOY010000169.1:469-846 GCF_042195785.1 Bartonella sp. AP58NXGY
ATGCATTGTGAGCATTGCCAACCATTTTAAGAACAGGAATTGTGCAGATAATGGATAAGGCACTCCAGCTAATGAGCAAAATCCTTGTACCAATTTTATCGGCTAGAGAACCAACGAGGGGTTGGAGTAACACAAAAATGAAGAGTGCGGCAGTCATTATTGTCGTCGCAGTGTGTTTATCAAATCCGGTGGTGGTGATCAGATATTTTTGCATATAAGTGGTGTATGTATAAAATGTGAGTGATCCTCCCGCTGTAAAGCCAATAACTAAAAAGAAAGCTTTTGTATGATTGCGTAAAAGTTCTCTAATACTTCCAGCATGTTGTTTAGAGCGACTTTCTTTGGTCGTTGTTTCATGGAGCGAACTGCGCAGATAC
>NZ_JBHIOY010000170.1:0-515 GCF_042195785.1 Bartonella sp. AP58NXGY
GTGGGGCTTTTCGCGCGCTTCGAGGAAGTGGGGGGGCGTTGGGGCGTCAAAAGGGGCGCATGCAAAAAAGGGGAGTGTCCAAAAAGAAGGATGTATCGCGTATCAGAATGAACAGAGCGCTTTTGAGATAAGCGTTTTTCCTTCAATGGTTCTGGAATAATAAAACTTGGCATCATCAAATTGGCATCATCAAAAATGTGGAGCTCAATTGTTGATAAAGTATAAAAATTTATCATGACAATGGTTCAGAAAATTTCTAAAAACATAGGGCAGAAAACGGCTCAAGTGGCTCTTATCCCAAAGCTTATTCCTGTCTTTACTGGAAAAGCAGATGTCCGAGCCGCTTGGGGCGGACGGGGCTCTGGAAAAACACGCTCTTTTGCTCTGATGACAGCGGTGGTGGGATATCGCCATGGAATGGCAGGAGAACGCGGGATTATTCTTTGTGCGCGACAGTTTCAAAATTCTCTCAATGAGAGTTCTTTGGAAGAAATTAAACGCGCCATTGAAGCTTA
>NZ_JBHIOY010000170.1:531-846 GCF_042195785.1 Bartonella sp. AP58NXGY
CTGCAATATTATTAGGAAATCGGCGATAAATATATTAAATCAAAAGATGGACGGATCGTCTATGTGTTTGCGGGGCTTGATCGAAATATCGCGAGTATTAAGTCTATGGGACGGGTGTTCCTCTGTTGGGTCGATGAGGCGGAGCCAGTCACTGAGACAGCTTGGCAAACCCTTATCCCAACTTTGCGCGAAGAGGGAGACGATTGGAATGCAGAATTATGGGTCACTTGGAACCCATATCATGAAAATGCTCCCGTGGAAAAACGTTTTCGAAATGTCGATAATCCCAATATCAAAGGCGTGGAAATTAATTGG
>NZ_JBHIOY010000171.1:0-843 GCF_042195785.1 Bartonella sp. AP58NXGY
ATTCATTTCTGGATATTTACGATTTGCTTGATCAACCAAAGCGGGCATCATGTAAAGATCTAAAATATCATAATAGTTTTTAATCCAACTTCCATCGGCATTATGCTGTTCTAAACCTGCAATGATATCTTTTAATTCCGCACGGTTGAAAGGGGTATAATTTATTTTTTCGATATTAAGCTGTTCTAAATGTGTTGCAAGGCTTTCTAATGAGGCATCTGCACCTGCACCTTCCGGCATTTGTACACTTGCACCTTCCGGCATTTGTACACTTGCACCTTCTGGTATTTGTGATGAATGAGGGGGGGAGTCTTGTGAATCTTGTGGTTTCATCATATCAACCTTTTTCTTGATGATCGATAGGCTATATTATTTTCTGATATTTTGACCAAATGATGTTTTGAAAGAAAGTCTTGGACTCTTGAACATTAAGGAAAAAATCGTACTTTTGGTGTTTTTATAAGCAGGCTTTTAAAACCAAAAGCTTTCTTAATTTTAAAAATCTGCGGATTTTTTACAGCTTTCACAACTGTAAAAACTTGTCAGAAGTCTAGAGGGCAACGTTATCTTTATATTTTAAGTTATTTCTATTGCATGGCTCATTTCAATGAAGAGATGACAACCTTTTTTAACAGTTTTCCCTGTGAAAAAATGAAATTATCCGCAATCGGTGTTTGTTATACAACAATGCCTATTTTTTTAAGAACATTTTAAGCTCGTTTATTGCTGGCGGGTTTTTAAGGTTCGCAAATCGGATGAAAGGGTAAGTGCGCTCTGTGAATCTCAAGTGTTCAGGTTGTCGCACACCATCAGCAGTGGGGCAACAGGAGGAGCAAGGTGGAT
>NZ_JBHIOY010000172.1:0-842 GCF_042195785.1 Bartonella sp. AP58NXGY
TGATTAGGAATGACTTGCGTTTCAAAACCCGCATCATTTAAAGCACTCTCAAAACTCACATTATGTACACGGTCTCTGGTTGCACCGTCATGGGGGAGAACCATCAACGCCTTCTCATAACCATTTTGACGCAACCAACCGATATGTTCGGATAACGGCTGTCCCTGTGCTTCGTAATAATTAAGCACTCTGATCTCTCTACCAACAAATTGTGCTATCCATATCGCCGTGGCATCTGCCTTAGCACCCGTGCCCCCAATATCCCAAAAGGCGCGTATCTGCATTAAAGGATCACGCGCAACACGCCCTATCCGCCCCTCTTGCTCGGCTGCCAACATTTCCCTCTGATAGTAAGCACCTTGAACCGCTGTAAGATAAGCCCCTTCCCATATATGCTTATAAGTTTCTGGACGGTTTCTCAGATCATCAAGCCGCGCTTCATTCAAAATCTTGGGAAACTTCGGATTGTCTAACCAATTGATCTCTACACGCTTAATGGCTTCATTGTCTGAAAAGCGAAACCGCTTCTCAACGGGGGCATTCTCTCGCAATGGGTTCCATGTCACCCATAACTCTGCTCTCCACCCCTCGCCCTCTTCACGCAAAGTTGGAATGAGCGTCTGCCAAGCCGTCTCTGTAACCGGCTCTGCCTCATCAACCCAGCAGAGCAAAATGCGCCCCATCGATTTAATACTCGCAATATTCCGGTCCAGACCAGAAAACTGAAAGGCTATACGACCATCTATCGACTTAATCGACGACTCTCCAACCTTATAATAGTCCCTTAAAAAGTCATGGGCTTCAATGGCGCGCTTAATCTCCTCCAATGAACTCTCTGCTAG
>NZ_JBHIOY010000173.1:0-841 GCF_042195785.1 Bartonella sp. AP58NXGY
AACCCGCCATAAGTCAATGCGCTCCCCGAAACATCAATATGATCCCCCTTTAAATACAGCGTTTGCGGCGTGTAAATATGAGAACGATTATTGCTTAAATCGAGAACCTTTGCTGTCAACCTCACATCCCCCAGAACAGACAGCACATTCTCAACACTAATCCCTCCTGATACCGATGTCAGTGTTGCTGTGCCGTAGCCTATGATCTGATCATAATAAATGTCGTTGCCAGCAAAAAGGTCAATATTTTCACCACTGATAATATGTCCAACCTTTATCCCCCTTTGTGCCGTGATAGAAAGAGAACCTTTATCATAAAAAACAAGCGCACCGGAAGGATTCCAAGGGCTCACCTGAGAGCGAACAAAATCTAACCCTGTCATCAATGTGCCAGCATCAAGGCTGCCACCCTTTAAAACAGCATCTCCACCCGCCATCAGCGAAGAAAAATCAACCGCTCCACCATCAATGTCTGCCTTTCCATAAGCAATCAGTTGTCCAAAATGAACTCCAGCATCAGGTTGTGTATGAATGACAACATTATCATGAGAGAGGATTGTTTGAGAAACAGATAGCCCGTTATGAGAAACCAGTGTGATATCTCCCGCTCCATAAATGCTTTCAGCAACAATCGCACCTTGACTACTCTGGAGATCAACACCCCCATGGCTGCCCAAAACAAGATTTCCAGCAGCCCCCGTTGCTGCCATATCAACCCCACCGGCTAAAAGATACGCCCTGATATCACCACCGGCATGTGCTTTTAAATTGCCCCTAGACAAAACAGTGCCAGCAATGATCAGATCACCGCCCGTTTCAAACGCCATATCAGCCCCTGCCC
>NZ_JBHIOY010000174.1:0-838 GCF_042195785.1 Bartonella sp. AP58NXGY
TTTTAGGTTATCAAATTCGCTAAAGTTACAAATTCGGAAATAGAGAGCGTTTCAGCACGGCGCGTTCCATCAATTCCAGCTTTTTCTAAAAGGACTTCACCTCCAAGTGTTTTGAGATTTTGACGAAGCATTTTTCGTCTTTGTCCAAAAGCGGTTTTTGTAACCAAGCTTAGTTTTTGCGCAGAGCAGACAAGAGGTTGAGTTCGTGGAATGATATGAACAACGGAAGAAGTTACTTTAGGCGCTGGTATGAAGGCTTGAGGAGGCACATCAAAAGCAATTTTAACCATGGTACGCCAGCCAGTTAAGACACTAAGACGTCCATAATGAGAAGATTGAGGTTTAGCCGTAATCCTTTGAGCGACTTCACGTTGAAACATCAATGTCATGGATTCATAAAAAGGAGGCCATGGTTCAACCAAAAGCCAATTTAATAAAAGTTGCGTTCCAATATTATAAGGAAGATTGGCAATAATGCGTGGTTTTTCTGGGATTGTTTCAAAGAGTTTTGAGAAATCTTGTTTCAATGCATCATTACAAATAACTTTTAATTTGTTCGGATAGTATTTTTCTATTTCTAAGAGAGCTGGTATACAGCGTTCATCGTGTTCTATTGCTGTTACAATGGCACCTTTTGCCAGCAAGGCGCGTGTGAGCCCTCCAGGACCAGGACCAATTTCAAGAACAGGTTTTCCTTCTATATTGCCTGCTTGACGAGCAATTTTAGAGGTTAAATTAAGGTCAAAAAGGAAATTTTGTCCCAAAGATTTATGCGCTTGCAATCCATATATATCGATGACCTCACGTAGAGGAGGAAGATTATCTATTGGCATGGTAT
>NZ_JBHIOY010000175.1:0-836 GCF_042195785.1 Bartonella sp. AP58NXGY
TGCCAAGGTCTATGGTTGTGCAGATGTTTCTGATAATGCTTATGTTTATGATCAAGCACAGATTTATGGCAATGCTAAGGTTTGTGGTGATCATACCCGTGGTTATGGTAAATCACAAATTTATGAGAATGCTCTCGTAAAGGGGGGAGCAGAAGTTTACGGCAATTCTCGTATTTATGAGAATGCACGAGTTTACAATAAGTCTCGTGTTTACGGTCAAGCCAAGGTTTTTGGCAACGCTGAAGTTTTCAATGAGTCTAAAGTTTATGATAACGCGTTAGTACACGGGCAAGCCAAGATTAGAGAGCATGCCAAGATTTACGGCAATGCAGATGTTTGTGATTATGAAGATTTTCGCGATAACGACGAAGTTTACATGCGTAAACACATTTCACAAAGCTCAAATGGAGCCAATGAAGCGCATAAGAATGATGACGGCAAGCCACGTTTAGAGCTTGTACCGCCGTTGGCACTGCTTGAAATCGGTAAAGTTTTAGAGTTTGGAGCCAAGAAATACGGAGCAAACAATTGGCGTCATGGCATGGATTGGAGCCGTTTTCACGGTGCAGCTTTGCGTCATTTATTAGCATGGTTTGGTGGAGAAAGTAAGGATGCTGAGAGTGATTTATCACACTTGGCACATGCGGTTTGTTGCCTTCTTTTCTTAATGGAATGCGAAGCAAAACAGATTGGTCGTGATGACCGGTTTAAAGAAGAAAAGTAAGTGAGGAGAGAGAGATGGCAATGATACCTACAGCTATTTTTATGGCTACTAATTTTTATCTGCTCTATCAAGTTTATTACTGGTTTAAACTGACACAAGAATTGAGAGATGA
>NZ_JBHIOY010000176.1:0-833 GCF_042195785.1 Bartonella sp. AP58NXGY
GAATACGTACTGCATTCATTTGCTAGACATTAGGAGGAAAAATAACCTAGCGACTCAACATCTAATTAAAATAAGCATGAGAAACAATATATAAAAATGCATGGCTGATATGCATGAATTTTATCACCATCAAGTTTCTTGAACTGTATTTCGACGAAAGAAAATCATCATGAAAATGGCAATAAAAATCAACGTCAAGATTAACACAATTGTGGAAGCAGAATCAGAGCCGATAAATAGGCTAAGATAAATCCCTAAAAAACCAGAAAAAGCTGCAATAAGTATCGCGATCATTAACATAAAAGAAAACCGTTTTGTGACAAGATAGGCAATTGCTCCTGGTGCTATCAGTAAAGAAATAACAAGCACAATTCCAACCGCTTTCAAAGCTGCAACAATTGTAAGAGAAATCATCGTGAGAAGGGTATAGTGGAGCAGTGGTATTCGCAATCCCATTGCACGACCTTGTACTGAATCAAAAATATACAGCATAAAATCGCGCCATTTTGCCCCTAAAATGAAAGTAACAATGGCAGAAATGACCGCTGTCTGCGTAATATCAAGCCAATTAACGCCCAACAGGTTACCAAATAGAATATGATTCAAATCTAAGCTACTATAGATAGATGTTGCCAAAACAAGCCCTAAACCAAACATCGATGAAAAGACAACACCCATCACTGTATCCTGTTTGATACGACTATTGCTTCCCAAAAAGCCTGTTGTAAGAGCACAAACCATACCTGCAACAAAAGCACCGCAAGTAATCAAAGTCATTGTAATATTCTCTGGACGCATATGCTGGAACCAAGCAAATGGCAAAGAAGCTAAAA
>NZ_JBHIOY010000177.1:0-830 GCF_042195785.1 Bartonella sp. AP58NXGY
AATCTCTTCCTCAAAAAGTAGAAGATAAAATATTTGAGAAAAAAGCAATACCAAAGACAGTTGTAAAGAAGCCATCTGTAAAGTCCGTGCGTTCGGTTGCCGCCAGACAGAGCGGCAGTACCGCAGGGCTTGAAAATATGGTGTTAATGGAGTGGTTAGCAAAGGTACAGTCGCAATTAGAACGGCAAAAAAATTATGTTGTAGGACAGCGTACTAGTCGAACAAAAGGAACGGTGAAATTAGAATTTAGGGTGCATGAGCGGGGGGGCATTTTTTCTAGCCGTGTCGTCGTTTCTGCTGGAGATCCAGAACTTGATCGATTGGCTATGGCAGCCCTTCAACGGGTTGGTTCTTTTCCTCCCCCTCCACCATCAAAAGTGAATAAAACGATCAGAGTATCCTTAATATTTAGCTGATTTTTATGGGGGGCTCTGTTTAGATAATATATTTATTTATAAAGGCTATTTATAATTTAAATGAAAGTTCAAATATATTTTTTCGAAATTTTTTTACATTGAAGCAATCAAAATCATCCGCGCTGACTTATGACACGAGTGAGGAAGAGCATGGATAAAAAAACTTTTTAAAAGCAGTCAATATATTTCTTATGAATGCTCTAAATGAAAGGGCTGTTGCAACGTTGGAAGTTAGGGGGGAATAGAACTATAGCTTTTATCAAATGAAGCTTAATTATGTCTAATAAAATTTTATGCCATTCGTGAGAATATTTTCATAATTACTTTTCAAGTATACAATGGTGAAATAGACTTAGAGACATTAAAATAAAAATAGGAATAAGAAACACATACTATTGAGGCTAGATATTCTGT
>NZ_JBHIOY010000178.1:0-828 GCF_042195785.1 Bartonella sp. AP58NXGY
TCGGTGCGGCGAATATATTGCTATTCCCAACTTAATGCCCCCCACAATAACATCCAATGTAGTAGAACAAATAGCCTTTGCTTTAGAAAGTCATTCAAATGAAAATTCATTTCCGGATTTTTCAACGATTACACGCTTTTCACACGCCATTATAATGAGTGATTTTCTCGATCATCCTGAAAAAATCATTCAACATTTAATTGCTTTATCGACAAAACAGGTGACAGCTCATTTAATTGAAATTACTGATCCTGCAGAAGAAAGCTTTCCTTACACAGGTCATACGGAATTTTTTGATCCTGAAACAAAAGAAAAACACATTTTTGGAAAAGCAGAAAATCTCCGTAAGAGCTATTGTAAGCTATATCAAGCACGTCGACAAGAATTGGTAAATTTTTGTGTACGCCAAGGGTGGTCTTATCACGTTAGTACAACAGATCAACCTTTAACAGAAACCATTTTGCATCTTGCAAATACCATGAATGGCTCTTCATTGCAAAAAAGGAGGGCACTTTGAGTTTTGCTGCTCCCTTTCTGTTATTAGGGCTCTTATTTCTGCCCGTCATTTGGTGGCTGTTGCGGATAACCCCTCCATCTCCACGTAAAGAGCTCTTTCCTCCTTTCCGCTTCTTACCCAAACCCACTCATCAGCAGGAAACAGCAAAACATACCCCTTGGTGGTTGCTCTTGTTGCGTTTAACCATAGCCGCACTGGTTATCATCGCTCTAGCCCGCCCCACTTGGAATCAAAAACCTATAAGTTTTTCCGGATCTCAACCCCTTGCGCTCATTATTGATAATGGGTGGGCATCTATAAAAGAATGGAAA
>NZ_JBHIOY010000179.1:0-501 GCF_042195785.1 Bartonella sp. AP58NXGY
TTTTTTTCTCATTAGATACGATTTACTGATATTGAAAGCCAATTTATAATTATTAATGCTGTAAAAGTCTTATCAAGACGATAAAATAATGAGGCATTTTAATTATTTCCTTATGTTTAGTCCACATTTTTGCTTGAAAAAAGAGCGAGAGTATTCTTGTAAAGCGTAAAAGAAATTGTATTTCTTCACTTAAAGAGGCATAGTTGCCTCTTTTACCCATTCTTTCTCTTCTTCATTTAAATAAGGTGCATTCATCTGATAAACACGAGCATGGTAATTATTGAGCCATTGTCGCTCTTCTTGTGTTAAAAGCTCTGGAAGGATGAGCTTTCGATCAATGGGGCAATGGGTGAGTGTTTCAAACGAAAGCATTTCTTTCTCTCCACCAGAAATTTTTTGTGCTGGCTTTACAATAAGCAAATTTTCAAGACGGATACCAAAAGCGCCTTCGCGATAATATCCAGGTTCATTAGAAACAATCATTCCAGGAATCAATTCTTG
>NZ_JBHIOY010000179.1:562-828 GCF_042195785.1 Bartonella sp. AP58NXGY
AAAACCGGCTTTCCACAAGGCAATGCGTGCTAGAACATCAATGTCTTGTCCGCGTGTTCCTTTTGGAAAGCAAGCGGTTGAAAGAGTAATCATGCCTTTTAGGACCAGAGTAAAACAGCGTTTTTCTTCTTCTCCAATATTCCCAATTGCAACTGTGCGCGTGACATCTGTGGTGCCATCACGGTATTGTCCACCTGAATCCACAAGATAAAGTTCATGAGCGTTGAGTTGTTTATTGGTTTGATTTGTTACACGGTAATGGATAA
>NZ_JBHIOY010000180.1:0-827 GCF_042195785.1 Bartonella sp. AP58NXGY
AACGAACATTGATGGAGGGACAATTAGCAGAAAATGATAAAAAAATTAAAGAATTGCAAGAATTACAAGGAGAAGTGCAAGAACGTTTACAGCAGAACTTTAAAGAGCAAGAATGTTTGACGTCATATGAAAATATTTATGAAAATCTTCAAGCCTCTAAAGTTGTTTGTGCGCTTGTAAGAGAGTTTATAGAACTAAATCCCATTACAGATGAACAAGAAGATAGATCGCAGGAATTATTGCAACAATTAATGAGGGATGAGCAGACAAAGATTCAAGCAATTAAAGTTGTTAGAGCCTTTGAAGAATGGTTTATACCACAAAATACCGTTACACTTGCACAATGCTATTACTGGCCAAGAGCACAAAATTTATTAGGCAATTTATTAGGACGAAAGCCAATGACATGGGAAGAGCTTGCTAAAAAAAGTCCTGAAGAACAGCAGCGTTATTTCTTACCTGGGAAAACCATAGAGGGATGAATTAAATGCCTGTAATAATTTTGACTCTGGTTTAAAATCATAAAAATACTCGGGGCAAAAATTCACTTTTTCTGATGGATTTAAGGGATCTATGGCAGTGTGTTCCATAGTAAATATTAGAGGAATTTTTGTGTTTTTGTCCTTGGGAAAAACAGTAAGAATTAATACTAATGTGCAAGAAGGTTTAAGGCTAAATGGATCAATATTTCCATATATTGGAGGTGTGACTTTAGGTCTTTGTAAGCATAAGTATTTTGCCTGTTTTGGATGGATGTGACGTAGTGTTCCTAGCGAGTGTGGGAAATAGACAAGTTCACGATAGCATGCAGATCTAAAGATAAAAGG
>NZ_JBHIOY010000181.1:0-825 GCF_042195785.1 Bartonella sp. AP58NXGY
GAAACGTTTTGCACAGACCCTTTCTATAGATTCTGATAAAATTAATAGGGAAGTTTTACCTAATATTGATTGGGTGCAAAAAAGCCTAGAAGGACTACAACCTGTACATGCTGGCCCTTTTCTCCTTCATGGAAGCCATAACCGTAACGATATCCCACAAGGTGTTTTTCCCATTGAAATTGACGCAAATCAAGCTTTTGGCACTGGACATCATGGAACAACAGCCGGTTGTTTAGAAATGATTGCCAAAGTCATGAAACACGAGAATCCACAAAATGCCCTTGATCTTGGAACTGGCAGTGGTGTCTTAGCCATTGGCATAGCAAAGCTCAAAGCTATTGCTATACTTGCATCTGATATTGATCCCATTGCTATTAAAGTTGCACAACACAATATCGCACTCAATGGCGTAGAAAAATATATTAGGGCAATTACAGCAATAGGTTTTGCCCATGATGAAATTGTATCACGTGCGCCCTTTGATCTTATCATTGCCAATATCCTTGCCAATCCGCTTATTGAACTTGCACCAGGAATGGTTCAAGTCCTTCAAAAAGGTGGATCACTTGTACTTTCTGGAATCCTTGAAGAACAACATGATCTTGTATTGGAATCTTATGTAAAACAGGGATTAAAACATCTTGAAACATACCACCGTCAAGGATGGGTTACGATACATCTGAAATAAATGAAAAGGACGTTGTTATGTATCAATCTTTTGAAGCAACAACAAATCCCAGCCATGCTCTCTGGCGTATTTGCTCTCTTCGTAAAGAAGTCGATCGTCTGGGGCTCAATGGTTTTCTTTTTCCCCATAGCGAGTAA
>NZ_JBHIOY010000182.1:0-821 GCF_042195785.1 Bartonella sp. AP58NXGY
CTATTGTCCCTGGTGGACAAACAGGTATAACCGGTCCTTGCGGTAAAGAAACCGGCGTAGGATTTAAAACTTGCCAACCAGTTCCATTATAAATCAAGCTATAAATGCATCCCTTTTGAAGCTCTCCTCCTGATAGAGGACGAATGCCTAATTCTGTTGCCTTATAAACAGGTTGAGCGGCTAAAGCATTCAAGGCAATTGTAGTTACCCCAACATTCTTACCCTTCGCTTTAAAACAAATTGATATACCCTTCTTATACGCTAAAAATGCCGTTTGACTTTGAAGCCTTATCACCGTTGTCTGATGTTCAGCATCAACCGTAAACGTGCTTTCAATCACACCACTGGTATCCGATAAATATTCACGCACACGTTGCATCATACCACGGGCGCTGTTATTCAAACTACTGGGACGCTGTCCTTCTGACCAATCAATTAAAGCATCACAATATGCATTCTCAGAGGCATTGAAAGACCAATCATAAATCGTTGACATTTAAACCTCATGTCTTGATCGCAAACAAAACACTCACATTCACGGGGCGCGTTTCGCCTTCCCCTGTGCTTTCCAAAACAACTTCTTGATTCTCATCAAAGGAATAGGACGAGACAATATAGCCCCCTAAATTCTCACGCTCTATGCCCATAAAATTCGCTAAAGAACCACCCCCAAACAAGCCTAGACGATAGCCCAACACATCCGTCGTATTCCCATCCCAAAAGTCTTCATTACTAGTAAAATGGGGCATCGAAAGAGCCTGACCTTCATGCTGGTGAGACTGGATTGAATCTGTTTGAATACTTCCAAATCGACGATTGGA
>NZ_JBHIOY010000183.1:0-819 GCF_042195785.1 Bartonella sp. AP58NXGY
TTTTTATTTATGTGTTATTATAAAATATATAATTTACGGTATAAGTCGATACGTTTGTAATATTATTTTAATCAAGATAAATAAATGGTATTGCAAGTGTAGCGTAATAGGATTTCCAAAACCATTCCGTTCCAAAAATCTGTGCTGATTTTATGGGGGAACAGGATGATCTTAACTGGCAGTGAGCATATGTAACCCATGGCATTAGATTCCAAGCTTGATGTTCAACAGGGAAAGCGGCTAGCTGCGGTTGAGCTCCTCCTGATGTAAGGCCCGCATATAATTGCTCCCTGTAATCTGGATTCCGAACAAATGGACCAACAACGCCCCCGCTCGATCTTTGCCACCCAATAATTTGTTCCCAGTGAATTACACCCAATGCAGCGATTTCTCGCTCATGTTCATATGGAGAAAATCTTCCTAACGATGCATTAACATCAATGAAATTAGGGGTAACTCTTATATGATAAATATAACCATCATGATTAAGGTAATCATATATCCAATTAGCTGCAATAGAGTAGTATCTTGTTGTAGATACATAGCCAGAATTATAGCGTGACATTCCTGTTGCAGTTCCATGTACATGATTCCATAAACTTATATCTGGTGGAGGTTGATTAGGCCGTGTTCCATCCATCCCTCGCGGTAGGAAACCGCCATCACGTTTTACTTCTTCAGGAGACTGCATAGCCGCTCGATAAACTTTATTATTATCATTGTCATCGGCAAAGACATGCTGTGAAAACACAATAAGTATTATAGTAATAAATAATTTAAACATTTTTTTCTAATCTCATTACTTAAATTAACATCTTT
>NZ_JBHIOY010000184.1:0-818 GCF_042195785.1 Bartonella sp. AP58NXGY
ATAGAATTCACGCATAGTGATATTGGTTTTAAATGTTGGCAACAGGAAGGGGATTCTGTTCCTCAAGCAACATGGCAAAAAATAGCTGAGAGTGATGCTATTTTACTTGGCACTGTGACAGAACCCGAAAAAGAAATAGCTTTAAAAGAATGTGCACCGCATTTAAAGGAGCAAAACCTTGCCTATGTTTCTCCTATCCTTCAACTTCGCCAAAAGCTAGATCTGTTTGCCACGATACGTCCTGTCAGATACATTTTTGGTCCGCGAAAACCTTTTGAGTTTTGTGTGATCACAGAGAAGAGTGAAGGTCTCGATGCGGGATTAGATTTTCGCGGGATTACGCCAGAAACATCTGCTTGGTTAAAACATCCCAATTTGACAAAATATGGTGTTGAAGAAGCCGCATGGACAATCCGTTTACAAACACGCTTTGGTTTAGAGCGGTTATTTGAATATGCTTTTTCTTATGCGCGTGCACAGAATTTCAGGCGGGTTACTTTTGCCGATAAACCAAATGTTATGCGGGAAAGTGGACAATTTGCTCAGGAAATTTTTGAGAAAACTGCGCAAAAATATCCGGAAATCGAAGCAGATATTCATAATGTTGATGCGGTTGCTTTATGGATTGCAACGAAGCCAGAGCAGTTTGGTGTGATTGTTGCTGAAAATATGTTTGGCGATATTCTCTCTGATTGTGCTGCTGGTGTCATGGGCGGATTGGAGCTTGCACCTGAAGCCAATGTAGGAAGCCAGATTACTTGTTTTAAACCCGCTCATGGAAGCGCAGCACACATTGCTGGACAGAATAAAGCAAACCC
>NZ_JBHIOY010000185.1:0-814 GCF_042195785.1 Bartonella sp. AP58NXGY
TCTGACTCGTTTTTTCTTAAGAAAGTTCTTGCACAAGATAAGACAAGAACCTTTTCTATCGTTATACTATCACGTATCGGTATCTTAGAAAGTATTTATTTATCAATATTTACACATTATTAAAAAAACTGCCATCATCTTTCATGGTATTTAAAACTTATGCTTAACAGACAAAGTCAAATGATTGCATGGGGTGCTCCTGCAGATTGATCCAATAAATTTTCAAGCGCTGCTCTTTGCGGGGATGTTTGTGATGTATGCAGATGCACAGAGTCTGTAGGGTAAACAGAGCCTGTCGTATTCACGTGATATTAAAAGCTTTCATTGGGTTCAGAGAATAATTGTAAAATGGCTCTTTGTTTTATCGAAGTGAGCGTTCTAAATCTTTTAAGCAGCAGGTATTCTTCTCTACTGGAGATAGTTTCATCATGGTGGGGCTGTCGTTTTGGCATGATATCCGCATAAAAAAAAGAAATCGGAATAGTCAAAATATCAGAAATTTCCATTAAACGCCCTGCGCTGACACGATTTAAGCCTTTTTCATATTTTTGAATTTGTTGGAAGCTTACACCTAAAGCGTGTCCTAAAGTTGTTTGAGACATTTTTAGCATTTTTCGTCTCAAACGAATTTTTTTGCCGACAAAAAGATCAATATTAAGATTGTTGATTTGCATTTTACCCTCCCGCCGGTTGCGAGCGCCCTCGCATGAGTATTCCGGGAGTCAAAAATACTGAACTCAAATCAGCTCTTTTGCTTTTAGTGCTGGTAAGCACCTGGACATGGCAAAAACTCCCGGAATCCCGGGATACCTAC
>NZ_JBHIOY010000186.1:0-299 GCF_042195785.1 Bartonella sp. AP58NXGY
GCGTAAATATATTAATGTACCAAGTATGATTTTATAGCGGATGATACAATACTGATGCTTTCTAAAGATGCCCTTCCCTCTCAAATAAGCCGTCATTTCAATATCTGTAATAAACGTGGGTTGCATGCAAGGGCTTCTGCAAAATTTGTACAAACTGTCGGCAATTTTAACGCCACTGTTGAAGTTGAAAAGGATGGAAAAATCGTTGGTGGGTCATCAATTATGGGACTTATGATGCTAGCAGCTTCATCTGGATGCAACCTCACCATTCGCGTTTGGGGACCAGAAGCAACAGATGC
>NZ_JBHIOY010000186.1:330-814 GCF_042195785.1 Bartonella sp. AP58NXGY
GCTTATTAATAACAATTTTGGAGAGGAAAATTAGTGCTTTCTCACCATAAACGAGGATGATGATTCGTAGAGAATCAAAAATTTTCATCATTATCTTGAATTTTGATTGCTTTTCCCGTTTTTATGCCAAATTTTTTTTACTTTCTTTCCTAACATTATTTCGCCAATTTAAATAGTTGTTGCGTATCATCGCTGTTACCCACCTTAACTGTATGATTGATATCTTTACAGAAAATAGAATTTTGACTTGGACTGAATATGTGGGCTTTTAAGCAAAAGAAAAATATCAAGATAATTTCAAAAATCAGAAATCAATCAATTTTCTTTATTTTCTGCTAACTTCGTATCTTTTCATAACACACAAACAATTTCCAATTGCCCGTCATTGTGATGCATATCGTAAAAACGCGATTTTTATTGGTATCATAACCTTTTTCTTAAAACTAATAAGCTTTGTACACGCATAATTATGATAAGCATTTTT
>NZ_JBHIOY010000187.1:0-813 GCF_042195785.1 Bartonella sp. AP58NXGY
GTCATAATTTTAGCGACCTTATTGCGTAGGGTGTTTTATTGCCACCAACATATTGATTGATAAAGATAAGTGTTTTTCATCTTAAATAAAAATCTTGAATAGCGTAAGATTCTCTCACTCTGTTGAATCAATCAAAACCATTTGCTTGCACATCTCAAGGAAAAAGAGTCGTGTAGCGTAAAACGATACAAGAAAGACATGCCTCTTCTGACCCATCTTAAATGCCAAGAGCTTATCGCAACACCCACGAACTCGCAAAATGTATGAGAGTACCAGCTTGTTATGACTCGACACATTTTTACCGCACAATAGATAACTTAACCTTTTCAGTTTCTCGCACTTCTAATTTTGGAAGACTGCGCACAATTTTCATCGTTTCTAAACTGACCGTAATAACCCGTTGAAACAATTCCAAAGGATAGGCTGGGTTACCCACCGTCTCAACAGCATAACGATTAGCATCATTCACAATCCCACTTGCTTTATCTGTTTTGACAATCTGCCGCTCCATCACCCATTCAAGAGCAGGCTTACCACTCACCACATAATCATACGCTTCAAGAGGGATATTCTGCATCGTAATATGCGCATTATAAACCACGGTGCTTTTATCAACAGCACCACGCTTACCCGCAAATTTCATCGCTTGAACACGATAAAAACTCTCCGCATCAGAAATCACCCAAGTTTTTGGATCTCCCTGTTTATCGGTCACAGGATAGGGTTCAACCTCCTCATAATTCATATGCAACTCACCAAGCTTTCGCCCCGCTGTCACAAAAGCCCAAAAATCCTCTACTCTTTTGACCGTTG
>NZ_JBHIOY010000188.1:0-804 GCF_042195785.1 Bartonella sp. AP58NXGY
TGAGGCGGCGTCTCATCAAGATGTGCGCGCTGTTTTGGATGCGGTGAATGCTTTGCTTATTTGGGGGGGCAAAATCCGTGTGATCTCCACCCATAATGGTGTGCTTAATCCTTTCAATGAACTGATCCGTGAGGCAAAAGCAGGCAAGGTTCCTTTTTCTCTGCATTGTTACCCTTTTGGTGAGGCTGTTAAAAATGGTTTGTTTAAACGGGTTTGTGCTATGAAGGGGGCGGTGTGGAGTAGGGGAGCAGAACAACAATGGGAAGAGCAAATTCGTGCCTCTTATGGGGTGCGTTTGAGTGCGATGCGCCAAGAGTTAGATGCCATACCGGCGGATCAAGAAGGGGCGGCTTTAACGCGTTTGCAGATTGAAAATTGTTGTGCGAAAGATATTGCGGTGTTGCGTTTTGCTTGTGTGGATGATTTTAAAAATCAATCGGAACATCAACGAAGTATTGCTGCTTTTTCTTGGTGTGAGAAGCATATCAAGCCTTTGCATTCTAGGCTTGATCGGCGGCGTCAACATGTTTTTGGTGTTGATTTTGCTAGGTCTGGTGATGCCACCTCCATTGTGGTGATGGAAGTGGGACAAGATTTGGTGCGCCGTGTGCGGTTTATGGTGGAATTGCGCAATATGCCGTTTGATCAACAAAGAGAGATTTTATTTTATGTTGTGGGTGGTTTGCCACGTTTGTTGGGTGGTGCGTTAGATGCGCGGGGCAATGGGGCTTATTTAGCGGAAAAAGCGGCACAGCGTTATGGGGGTCTTGTCAAGGAAGTGTCCTTGTCACAAAGTTGGTATGG
>NZ_JBHIOY010000189.1:0-802 GCF_042195785.1 Bartonella sp. AP58NXGY
AAAAATATTCCCCGTATGAAAATTCTTTTTTCAAAAAATCTGAAATTTTTACCGATAAGAAAGTTGTAAAAACGTCCATTACACAACAAAAATTTATTCAACTCTGATACAAATAGAACAGAAGTCATACCTACAATTCATGTGACAGAAAAAACAACAGAAAATAAAAATAATAATAGTATTACTCTAATTTGGTTTGATGGAGGCGTTAATGGAAAAAAACACGATATGGTCGACAGAACTTTTCACAACGGTTTAAGAGAGCTCATACAAAAAGGAATTTTAAAACCAAAATTGCCTAATCAATACTGAGTGAATCCTATTCTGTTCTTCAAAGAAGAAAAAGTTGCTTTTATGAAAGAATATCAAATAGATCTCGAAGATTTTACAAAAATATGACTTGTATCATTTATCGTATTGTATATATTATGAGACATCTTAATTTAAGCGCGTGAGGGGAAAATAATGTCAAAATTACAAATAGGCAAAAGCGCATTGTTTTTTTTGCTTTTATGGCTTCGTGGTCCTGTAATAGTTATACTAAGCACTCTATCAGTTACATCTTTTATAACATTAGTTGGACTTCCTATTGCAATACATTTTACAGCAGTAAGTCGGTCAATATCATCATTAATATACCCCATGTTTTTGTTGTTTATTGTCAGTTTTGGCTCTTTCCTTCTCATTTTTTGTTATGAAACATTGATACGCTTTTTAAGGTAAACTGTTTACACATTCCCCATTAACAATGCTCATAAAAAACAAAAGCGCGCGATAATTAATCTGTACACCAATACAATAA
>NZ_JBHIOY010000190.1:0-434 GCF_042195785.1 Bartonella sp. AP58NXGY
GGTTTTTTCTTGTTTCAATGACATGTTATTCTCTAGCAACAATATGTGTTCACGGATAACCATTATCCCATAGCAACAAACGCTGCAATGACTTTATCGCCCTCAAAGCTTTTAACAACATGTTAGAGGCTTTTATTTTTACAAAAGCAATCCGCCTTAAAGCAATCCTCTAAAAAATTTCCCCTTCATAAAGTCACGCCCCCACACATAAAACAAAACACTTGCAATAAAAAACATCATTCTATTGCCAATTTACTCACCTGTAAAAAAATATCTCTTTATACTCTCGCATCCATTTCACAAACAACCTTATGAATCATATAATGATATGCGCATAAAATCTTCTGAACGTAATATAAAATCTTCATGAAAAGGATAAAGTCCATTATACCTTCATCCCTCTTACCACCTCAATAAAAGCTGCAAGCCGGTCA
>NZ_JBHIOY010000190.1:485-801 GCF_042195785.1 Bartonella sp. AP58NXGY
GTACTTGAAGGAGGCATAAAAAGCATTTTTTCTTGTTTTCAAGTGTTGTACGCCACCTCTAAAGACCACTTATCACATGCAGAGAAATGACCTTAATTGACCATAAAAAGCTTTAAAATGAGAAAAATCTCATAACATGAAGGGCTCACCCAACCAGTAAAACAATGAGTGATGATCCCGTTGTGCCATAAAACATGATCATTTGAAAATCGTACTATGAAATCAACCGCTGAAACCCACTTTAAGGAAAAGCAAACTGTTTATAATCTCCAAACTGTTTACAAGCTTTTACAATCTATTATCTACGGATTGGTGG
>NZ_JBHIOY010000191.1:0-797 GCF_042195785.1 Bartonella sp. AP58NXGY
AAATTCCTGTTGATTTAGACGGTACTTCTATAGAAAAGCGTTGTCAGTATGAATTACAAGAAAGCGACTATGCGCCGCTCTTTCAACTTGGCTTTCGTGTTGAAGAAGTCGAGCAGCTGATCAAAGAGCATAGCCAATAGAGATCATAAGAAAACACTTTTATCCAGCCTCACTTTTGTGGGGCTTTTTTTTATGGAGCGTCAGATGAGAAAGATATCGCAAGAAGGTTTAGAGCTTATCAAACAGTGGGAAGGATTGCGTTTAGAGGCTTATAGAGATACAGCATGTATCTGGACCATTGGTTATGGTCATACCAGCAATGCAGGTCAACCGCTTGTCAAAAAAGGCATGCGTATTACGCAAAAGCAAGCGGAAGAAATCCTTTGTGAGGACTTAAAGCAATTTGAGAAGACAGTCGAGGAAGCGGTCACGGTTTCGTTAACGAATTGCCAATTCGCGGCATTGGTCTCATTTTGCTATAATGTAGGAACAGCTGCTTTTCGCAAGTCAACCTTGTTGAAGAAGCTTAATCAAGGTGATTATGAAGCCGTACCCGTTGAATTACAGAAATGGAATAAGGTAGGTGGAAAGCTTCTTGCGGGTTTAGCCAACCGTCGAGCAGCGGAAGCAGGTTTGTGGGCGAAAGGGTCTTATGTTTCTTCAAACTATCAAAGAGTAGAAACGAAAGAGGCAAATGGTCTTTTAAAGGTAGAAGCGCTCGCCCCGATTATAGGGTCTTGTTCTGGGTTTGGAGGCTTGTTGGTTGGCAATGGACCGATACAGTGGGCGTTAGCAGG
>NZ_JBHIOY010000192.1:0-796 GCF_042195785.1 Bartonella sp. AP58NXGY
AAAATTATATACATTTTGTATATATTAAAAATGAAGTAAAAAGGCCCTTTGAAAATATGGCCTTTGTTTAACGATATTTATTTATAGAAATAAATAAAAGAGAAAAAACGATGAATATCAGATATTTTTTCATAGCGGGGGCAATCACAAGTGGTTTAGCTCTTGCAATTCAAAAGTCTGATCATATAGTCAATCAAAAGCCCTCTCCTATTGTTGCTCCTTATACTGTTGAAAAAACACATTTACAGTTTTTTAAACCCGTAGGGAGTCCATCGGATACATTGAGTATACTTAGAATAAATAGCAGACAAGAATCAATAAACGATATACATGAAAAAGGAAAGAGTTTATTGAATGCAATATTTAGTTTTTTAGGATCGATTATTGTATATTTCATGCAAATAATTTCTGCTAAAATATAAAATATATATATGAAAAAAGTAGAAATTTATTAAACGCCTTTGCTAGCTTTTTAGGCTCACTTGTTATATATTTCATACAGCTCATTGCTACTAGAATATAGGATACAAAAAGTTCTTATAATAAAATGATATACATTTTGTATATATTATAAAATTTAAATAAAAAGGCCCTTTTAGAATGGGGCCTTTGTTTTAGTTTTATTTTTATTGGTCCAATATTACTTCCCTAAAAAACAACAGTTTTTACTTTCCCGCATTTAAAAAGACAAAAGTCCTAGCCTCCACGCTCTCACCCCATACTGCTTTCATTAATGAGGGTCCACAACCTTACTGTTTTTCCAGTCAATTCCGCTATTTTCAAGAAAATAACCTTG
>NZ_JBHIOY010000193.1:0-231 GCF_042195785.1 Bartonella sp. AP58NXGY
AATTCATATTATCGGTGGCGGTCTTGCGGGGTGTGAAGCAAGCTGGCAAATTGCTCAATCAGGCATTCCTGTTATTTTGCATGAAATGCGTCCCGAAAAAAAATCAGATGCCCATAAAACCGATAAATTGGCAGAACTGGTTTGTTCAAATTCCTTTCGTTCTGATGATTCATCAACAAATGCCGTAGGACTTTTACATGCTGAAATGCGATTAGCGAAATCGTTAATTAT
>NZ_JBHIOY010000193.1:337-796 GCF_042195785.1 Bartonella sp. AP58NXGY
TTAAACGCGAAGAAGTTCAAGAGATTTCTAAAGATTGGAAACATGTTATCGTTGCAACGGGCCCCCTTACCTCACCTGCACTTGCTCAAGAGTTACAAGCGATAACCGATATAAAAGCCCTTTCTTTTTATGATGCTATTGCACCTATTATCCACACTGATAGTATTGATATGAATATTTGTTGGTATCAGTCTCGCTACGATAAAATTGGTCCTGAGGGAACAGGGAAAGATTATCTTAATTGTCCCCTTAATAAGGAACAATATGAAGCATTCGTTGAAGCATTAAAAAATGCTGAAAAAACAGAGTTTCGTGATTTTGAAAAAACACCCTATTTTGATGGATGCCTCCCCATTGAAATTATGGCTGAGCGCGGACTTGAAACGTTAAGACATGGTCCTATGAAACCTATGGGCTTAACTAATGCCCATAACCCTACAGTTAAACCCTATGCTGTCG
>NZ_JBHIOY010000194.1:0-793 GCF_042195785.1 Bartonella sp. AP58NXGY
TTTGGTTTGGCTTTGATTAAAGTTACAGCCGTTATTGGTATGATTATTTTTGGGATTTTTCTCATTGTTTCTGGAATAGGAGAAAATCAAGCGAGTATCCATTATCTTTGGGATCACGGCGGTTTTTTTCCTTATGGAATTATAGGGGTTATTTTGGCAACTTCTGTCGTCATGTTTTCTTTTGGAGGAACCGAGCTTATTGGTGTTGCTGCTGGAGAGGCATCTAATCCACAAAAGACAATTCCGGCGGCTATTCGTCAAGTTATGTGGAGAATTATAATTTTTTATATTGGTTCTATCAGCGTTATTATGATAATAAGCCCGTGGGATATGATTGGGAAAAATGGTAGTCCTTTTGTGACAATTTTTGAAACTGTAGGAATTCCCGCTGCGGGTCATATTTTGAATTTTGTGGTTATTATGGCGGCTATTTCTGTTTACAATAGTGGCATTTATTCGAATGGTCGTATGCTTTATAGTTTAGCAATACAAAAAAATGCACCACATATTTTCAGTAAACTGAATGCTGCTCGTGTTCCTTATGTTGCTATCCTTTTTTCATCGTTATGTACGGCAATAATCGTTGTTATTAATGCTCTCGTTCCTGATAATAGTTTTATGCGAATTATGGCTCTCGCAACTGCTGCGGCGCTTATTACGTGGGCTATTATTGTTATTGTTCATTTAAAATTTCGAAAGGCGCATAGGAAGAGAGAAGGAAACTTTATTTATGCGTTTGGGTTATATCCTTAGGCGGCCTATCTTTGCTTATGCTTTCTTGTTTTATTATTTT
>NZ_JBHIOY010000195.1:0-792 GCF_042195785.1 Bartonella sp. AP58NXGY
GGGTTTGGATATTGGAGAGGCGGTTAAATTGTCCGTTGATTTGGAGTTATCGATTGAATTGGAACTGTGTATTCACTGCTTAAGTGAAGCCGATGCGGTTTTAGAAAGGGAGGCTGTAGAAGTTTGGCCTGATTGTAAAGTTTCTCATTCCAAGAGTGATGAGGGTGAGAGAGGAAGAGTTATTCATATGGATTTTGGAGGAGAAAAATAATGGAACGCAACCCTTATATGGTGAGAGATTGCTTGGTTGCTTTGCGCTCTGCCTTGTTGAAGCATGAGGTGAATGGTATTTTTATGAGTGGGCAAGATGTTCGAGAATTGAATGATTATTTACGCCGCCTTGCGGGCTATAACCACATTTTAGGTCATGAGCTTTTGCGGTGTCGTTGGCAATTGAAAGCGGGATGTGTGCCTCATCGAGGTGAAGTTGTGCCGTTTCGCCGGTTTCAAGAAACACAGGAGGAGTTTTGCGATGAATAAACAAATTGAGCTTGAAGGTGTGCATTATATGAGAGATGCAAAAGGGGCTTTGGTGCCGGTAAGTCTGATCCGCCCTGCGGATTTGCTTGAGGATGAAACGGTGCGTAAGGTTATGGGATATGCGAAGGAATTATCGGCAAGGATTGCGCGTTTTAACAGCCATACGCTTGCGGATTTGAGTGCTTTTGATGGCTTGCTTGCGCAGGAATATGGTGTGGAGCGGCGTGGTAAAAAGGGCAATTGTACGTACACCAGTTTTGATGGTTTGCAGCGTATTAAGGTGCAGGTACAAGAAAGCTTTGATTTTGGTCC
>NZ_JBHIOY010000196.1:0-414 GCF_042195785.1 Bartonella sp. AP58NXGY
TGATCAAGAAATCTATAGCGAAAAAGAACACACCCTTTTGAAAACTTTTAGAGAACTCCACCCTAAAAAACAAAAGGCAATTTGGTGGTTAATTTCCGATTAGGCAAAAGCACACACAAAGCTCCAATCCTTTATTTCATTTTGACAGATCCACGTTTTACGCTTTTTCATTTTGACAGAAATCAGCAAACAAAACTATCCCCACACCGTTTTGCAAACAATAGTCTATCAACACGCCAGCTTTCTTTAAAGCGAATTCTCTCATTGACTTCAGATTTCCACCTCTCAAATAACACTATTTTACAGTATAATAGCATAGCCAATGCTTTAATTAGTCTTGCCAATCTCTTGAAAATGCTTTATTGATGAGCTTGTGTTTTTGATCGTCCACGCAACGGTCAAATAGGGAGTTGA
>NZ_JBHIOY010000196.1:548-791 GCF_042195785.1 Bartonella sp. AP58NXGY
AGTACCTTTAACTCCCGGAATACTCATGCGAGGGCGCTCGCAACCGGCGGGAGGGAAAAATGCAATCCAAAAATTCACGTTTTAACGATATTTCTATCGGCAAAAGAATTCGTCATAGAAGAATGTCAATGAGGCTTTCTCAAAAAGAATTAGGGAATTCCTTAGGTGTCAGTTTCCAACAAATCCAAAAATACGAAAAAGGGTTAAACCGTGTAAGCGCAGGACGTTTGCTAGAAATTGCTA
>NZ_JBHIOY010000197.1:0-788 GCF_042195785.1 Bartonella sp. AP58NXGY
TGGAAATTGATCGCCTTTCTCTGCAAGATTTACGTGGTGCAATCTCTTATGTTCCGCAAGATGTTGCTATTTTTGATGGTACATTGCGCGATAATATTGTTTTTGGAACTGAAAATGCCCTGGAAGAGGAAATTATTGCGGCTGCTAAAGCAGCCAATGCCTTTGAATTTATTGAAAATTTGCCTGATGGCTTGGATACAGAAGTGGGAGAACGCGGTACCATGCTTTCTGGAGGGCAAAAACAACGCATTGGTATTGCACGGGCGATTTTAAGAAATGCACCGCTCTTGCTGCTTGATGAAGCGACATCTGCTTTAGATGCAAAAAGTGAAAAACTCGTGCAAGAAGCCTTAGAAGGTTTGATGCAAAACCGTACAACATTGGTGATTGCGCACCGTTTGGCAACCATTTTAAAAGCGGATCGTATTCTCGTGATGGATAAAGGTTCCCTTGTGGAAGAAGGAACCCATGCCGAACTTGTGGCAAAAAATGGTGTTTATGCTTATCTTGCAAAATTGCAATTTTCACCTGAATAAGGGCTCTTAATACAAGAGCAGTAACTGGGGGAAATACCATTTTTATAAGCAGAGGATGATCATTTAAGGGCTCATGGGAAAAAGAGAGGCAAGAATTAAGATAAAAAAGAGGGGCAAAAATTGAGGCGTTTTTCTTTTTGAATTCTGGTTGTGCTTTTTTATGCTTGAAAGGGAGCATCTTTATAAAAATGCTTTCTTTATGTAGAATATAAAACGATGCCAAGTTAATATTTATTAATTGACAACGCATTA
>NZ_JBHIOY010000198.1:0-787 GCF_042195785.1 Bartonella sp. AP58NXGY
CGCACCTGGACATGGCAAAATCTCCCGGAATTTCGCGATATTTATAAAGCAGACCAATGTCTCTGCTTGGCTTTTCAAGGCTTTAAGATCCCCCATGAAACCGCACTGGACAACCAGAACCACGCGCTTATTCATAAAGTAATTTCAAGAGATCAACAATAAAATTTAAAGCCGTGTTTTATCTCTCAGCAATCAAACACAAGATTGCTTTTTGTTGTTTAGGTTTAAGCTCTCTAAAACTTTTCAAAAGGGTATGCTCTTCTTGGCTTGAGGTCATTTCTTCATAAGGAAGCAAGACATGTTCTTTTGTTGAAATATCAGCATAAAAAAAGAAAATCGAGATATCCAGTATATCAGCAATTTCTTGTAAACGCCCTGCCCCCACACGATTCAATCCTTTTTCATATTTTTGGATTTGTTGGAAGGTCACACCTAAGCGGTCCCCTAATTCTTTTTGAGATATTTTCAACATTTTTCTTCTAAAGCGAATTTTTTGCCCTATTGAAATGTCATTAGAATGTGGATTTTTAGCTTGCACTGAAGACCCCCTCCGGTTGCGAGCGCCCTCGCATAAGTATTCCGGGAGCCTGAAAGCACTGACCTCGAATCAGCTTTTTGCTTTTAGTGTGCAGACACACCTGGACATAGCAAAAACTCCCGGAATTCCGGGATACCCACAAAAGTAGGTTAATTTTATGTATCGAGGTTTCGGGCTTTCAGTTCCCTATTGGTTGTCGCGTATACAACCAAACTCACAAGGTCTATTGATAAAGTAATTTCGAAAAAT
>NZ_JBHIOY010000199.1:0-781 GCF_042195785.1 Bartonella sp. AP58NXGY
ACAGGTATAAAATGTCAGCGATCCTCCTGCTGTAAAACCGATAACTAAAAGGATCGCTTTTGTGTGATTGCGTAGAAGTTCTTTAAGACTGCCAGCTTGTTTTTTAGAGCGACTTTCTTTAGTGGTTGTTTCGTGAAGTGAACGACGCAGATAAATCGCAACAATTGCACCACATCCACCAATCGCAAAAGGAATACGCCAGCCCCATGCCTTTAACTGATCTTCTGTGAGATAGAGGGCGAGAATAAACATAACCAAACTTGCAAGGAGTTGACCCCCAATGAGCGTGGCATATTGAAACGAGCTAAAGAAACCACGACGTTTTTTAAGAGCAACTTCACTCATATAAGTCGCTGTTGTTCCGTATTCACCGCCGACGGAGAGCCCTTGAAGCATGCGGAGTAAAATAAGAAGAATTGGTGCTACTGCTCCAATTGTTTCATATGTAGGAAGAAGAGCGATGAGAAACGAACCACCACACATCATAAAAACAGAAATCAGCAAAGAGCGTTTACGTCCATAACGATCCGCAATAAATCCAAAGAGCCAACCGCCAATTGGACGCATGAGGAAGCCTATAAAAAAGACGAAGGAAGATTTTAAAAGTTCGGTAACAACATCTCCATTGGAAGGAAAAAACTGTGAGGCAAAATAAATAGATGTAAAAGAATAAACATAAAAATCATACCATTCTACCAGATTCGCTGATGCACTCGATATGATCGAAAGAACACGTTTTCTTGTATCATGTGGTGCTAAAGATTCTTGTTTTTCCATAGTC
>NZ_JBHIOY010000200.1:0-779 GCF_042195785.1 Bartonella sp. AP58NXGY
GTAGCGACGCATGGATCAGGTGAAGCGAAGACAAATAGCAAGCTTACATCTCTATTAGATGGGGACATTAAATCTGGCTCGACGGATGCAGTAACGGGTAATCAGCTTCATGCGTTAGGTGATAATGTTGCGAAGTCTTTAGGTGGTGGCGCTAAATATGAAGAAGGTCAATGGACCGCTCCTGTATTCACGGTTAAGAACGTCAACTCTGATGGTCAAACAGAAGATAAAAATTATAGTACTGTAGCTGCAGCTTTTACAGGTGTAGGGGATTCATTCACGAATATTCATAATGAGCTTAAGAATGAGATTAATAAAGTTGTAGGAGACAGTCTTGTTAAGCAGGATTCTGAAACGAAAGTAATCAAGATTGGGGCTGAAACAGAGGGCAGAACAATCACAATTGCAAACAGTAATGGTGATACACGTAGTATTTTTGGCGTGAAAGCGGCAACTCTCTCTGAAGATTCAACAGAAGCAGTAAATGGTTCCCAGCTTTATTCCTTGAATAAGACATTAGCGACATATTTTGGTGGAGGTGCGAGCTATGAAAATGGTGCATGGACGGCGCCTACTTTCAAAGTTACGACCTTTAATGAATCTGGAAATGCTGAAGAGCATAGCTATGCCAATATTGCAGATGCGTTTGCAGGTGTAAGCAGTTCATTCACGAAGCTTCACAATGATATTACAGATAATGATAATATTAAGCAGAATGCATTGTTGTGGAGTGATGAAGATAGTGCGTTTGTAGCACTTCATGGGCAAGGTGACACAAG
>NZ_JBHIOY010000201.1:0-779 GCF_042195785.1 Bartonella sp. AP58NXGY
CATACTTCTTTTCCCACAATTCACGGTAAGTCTGCACAAATAAAGCGCGGTCAATCACTGATAATTCATTGCGAAACAAGTTTTCTGCCACTTCTAAAAGCACAGCATTGTCCTTATCCGCTTGCACCACAACCGCATCAATTTTGCTATAACCTAAAAGCTCCGCAGCCCGTAACCGGTGCGCGCCAGCAATCAGCGTGTAATTGCCTTCCTTAGCATTGGGGGTATGGCGCACAGTAATCGGATTCATCAACCCCTCTCGTGCCATGGATTGTGCAAGCGCCTTGGCATGCTCATCATCCACAGGGCGTATACGTTCGGGAACAACAATCAAATCTAAAGCAATCTCTTGAAACTGTGCCATCACGCCGCCGCCTTTCTGATCTCTTTAAAGAACAAATCCATCGCACGCCCCGCCCATCTTCGATAAGCTTTCGCAAATACAGGTTCTTCCAAACGCCGGTTAATCACTTGCATAGATAGAGAAATAGAAGTCCGCTGACGTGCCTGTATCGCAACAATACGCCGCCGTGGCACCTCAAACTGATAATGCAAAATATGAATAACAATCTGTCGTGCTAACGCCGCATCAAATAAGCCATGCGGGGGGTCAATAATATACCGGATCGGCAGATGCTTAAATCCACTACTCACGGCTTTTAAAGAACAGGAAAGCATCACCTGTAAACGTTCAACTTCTGAATAAGGATTAACGATATCGTTTCTGACATCTGGGGTCCATAAATTACAAGCAGCAACCATAACCACCCCCTATAAAA
>NZ_JBHIOY010000202.1:0-776 GCF_042195785.1 Bartonella sp. AP58NXGY
TATTCATCAAATCATTAATCATAGCGCGGCTTAAAACGATCCCTGAGCAAGCTCCAAGACCTTGTAAAAAACGGAGTATGAAAAAAGCTTGAATATTGACTGTGTAAATTATACCCAATGTGGTAAACAACCACAAAAATAAGCCAAATAAAAGCGTCTTTTTACGTCCAAAATTATCGCTGAGCGGTCCATAAATCAGTTGTCCAAGTGCTAAGGCGAGTAAAAAAACAGCTACTGCACTCTGCATATCAGATTCACTCACCTGATAATATTGGCGCATATCTTCAAGAGCTGGTAAAAAAATATCTGTAGAAACCAAACCACCTATTGATAAACAGATGATAGATATTATAAATAACAGAGAAGGCTTATTGTACACAAATAAATACTTTCAAAATTATGACTTTTAAAACAAATATGATTTATATTTGTAAGTATAGTTAAATTATATAATCGTTTATCGTTACCCACAAGAAAAGAGATCTGTTTTATAGGTTATTGGTTTTTATCATCATCGTTTTTTGTCCACTTATTTTCATGAATGTCTGTGCGTGAAAAATGAGTGAGAAATCTATAAGTTATTGGAATATTGGGGGCGTGAGAAATCATTTTGCTGAGTTTCCAGAAGGGCGAGAGTGGATCATCAAAGGGGGGCTTTGAAAGAAGTCTACCAAAAATCGGGAGCTTCAGGTTTTAAATGAGGACCAATCCGTACCGCTGAGACCTTTTCTGCTAAACCGGTGCGATCTGAAATCTCAACCGCTAAACCACAAAGG
>NZ_JBHIOY010000203.1:0-506 GCF_042195785.1 Bartonella sp. AP58NXGY
CCCATCTCTTGTGCTTTACAACGTGTGCTTAATATCCTTGATAAAGTTACTCTTAAAGAAGAATCTCAAGATTTCAGAACTATCTCTAGGAATGTACAATTTTACACACGAGGAACTACAAGTCTTGAAGCACAACAAAACTTAATTGTAAAGCTTTATAATGAATTTTTCCGTTATGCTTTTCCGCGTACGGTAGAAAAATTAGGAATTGTTTATACGCCCATTGAGGTTGTGGATTTTATCATTCATTCTGTTGATGATGTGTTGCGTAATGAGTTTGGAAAAAGCTTGGGGTCACGGGGTGTCTCTATTCTTGACCCTTTCACGGGAACGGGTACCTTTATTACGCGGCTTTTACAATCAGATCTCATCAAACCAGAGGATATGGAATATAAATACCGTTACGATATCCATGCCAATGAGATTGTTCTCTTAGCCTATTACATAGCAGCGATTAACATTGAATCGACTTATCATAGTCTTATGAAAGGTGATTACATTCCTTT
>NZ_JBHIOY010000203.1:519-775 GCF_042195785.1 Bartonella sp. AP58NXGY
CAAGCATATTGGTTTGACCGATACGTTCCAAATGCTTGAAGAGAAAAATCTGCTACAGGAATTGTTTAAAGAAAACAGTGAATATTTAGAACATCAAAAGAAACTGGATATCGAAGTTATCTTTGGTAATCCACCTTATTCCTCTGGTCAAAGAAGTGAGAATGATAATAATGCAAATGTAGAATATGAAATACTTGATAGAAGTATCCAAAATACGTATGCACTTAAATCTCAAGCAACATTAAAAAGAAATTTG
>NZ_JBHIOY010000204.1:0-774 GCF_042195785.1 Bartonella sp. AP58NXGY
TGTATAAGCGAGCTTGTATGATTTTCTTTCTTTAAAGCTCCCTTTGAAGATCTTTCAAAGCCCTTTTAAAGGGCTTTTTGACTGACAGTGTCAGGCTTATGAGAGAGGATTAGTGTTGTTATGGTCTCTCCATTGATTTGGAGAGCAAAATGGCAATAGAATTTAATCATGGTATCCGCCTCATTGAGGATGGTCAAGCTTCTCGGCCCTTAGAGATGTTTAGCCAAACCGCCCTTGGGGCGGTTGTTACAGCCCCTGATGCGGATGCACAAATTTATCCCCTTAACGAGCCCGTGTTGGTCTTCACCCATGAGACAGACAAAATCCAAAAGCTTGGGACACGGGGCACAGCTCTTGATGTTATCAATGCCGTGCGCGCGCAAGGGATGGAGGCACAAGTGATCCTTGTGCGGGTAGAAGAAAAGTCAACCATTGCTGAGACACAAACTGAGATGGTGGGATCAAACGCTCACCTGACCGGTGTGCATGCGCTAAAACATGCACCGGGGCATTTAGGGGAAGAGCCTGGAATTCTCTTAGCGCCAGCTTATAGTGCAGGGCGCCTTGATAATGCTAAAAATCCGCTAGCAGATGCTTTGGAACAGGTGGCAGAAAAGCTACAAGCCATTGCTGTGTTTGATACGGGGGGTAAAAATACGCAAGAAAGCCTTGCCTATCGTGCAGATTTTTCCTCACGCTTTTGTTATCTGATTGATCCTTTTGTACGGGTGGCAAATGGTGATGGGGGCTTTAGTATTAAACCCGCAAGTCCTT
>NZ_JBHIOY010000205.1:0-773 GCF_042195785.1 Bartonella sp. AP58NXGY
GTCTCATAATTTTTCCTGATCGCGTTTTGGGAAGCTGCGGAGCAAACTGAATTTTATCCAATATAGCAATGGAACCTATTTCCTTTCTGACATGCTTGATAAGGTCTTTTTGCAATTCTTCACTTGGCGTTGTTCCCTCCATGAGGGTGACAAAACTGTAGATTCCCTGTCCTTTAATGGGGTGAGGGTAACCAACAACAGCGGCTTCTGATACAGCAGGGTGTAAAACGAGGGCCGATTCAATTTCTGCTGTTCCTAATCTGTGCCCTGAGACATTGAGAATGTCATCAACGCGTCCTGTAATCCAATAATAGCCATCACTATCGCGTCTACAGCCATCACCTGTAAAATATTTCCCTTTATAGGTGGAAAAATAGGTTTCGATAAAGCGCTCATGATCCTTATAGAGCGTGCGCATTTGTCCTGGCCATGAGTCAATAATACAAAGATTGCCTTCTGCTTCTCCTTCCAGAATATTTCCTTGCTCGTCTATGATTTGCAGTTGAACCCCAAAGAAAGGACGTGTGGCGGAGCCTGCTTTAAGAGGCGTGGCACCGGGGAGGGGGGTGATCATATGTCCCCCTGTTTCTGTTTGCCACCATGTATCGAGAATCGGACAACGGTCATTTCCAATTGTGTGATAAAACCATTCCCATGCTTCTGGATTAATTGGTTCACCTACCGTTCCTAAGAGCCGTAAGGATGTTCTTTTTGAGCGTTCAACAAATGAATTTCCCGCACCCATTAAGGCGCGGATAGCGGTTGGTGCTGTA
>NZ_JBHIOY010000206.1:0-768 GCF_042195785.1 Bartonella sp. AP58NXGY
AAGATGATTGCTCCTAAATCAAAGAATCCTTAAGAGAAAATGCAAACTTCTTAAATCTTTTTGTCAAAACTATCGGGGCGCTCACGCTCCGATTATATTACCACGGTATTTTAAACGCTTATCCCCATTCCAGCTTTTGTAAAATAAGATAATCTATTGATTTATAATGACACTATAGCATTATCCAGCTTGCATGAGAGTCCTAAATATCGATAAAATTCTCTCATTTTAAATCCATTTATGTTGAATCAATCAAAAACACCTGCTTGCACATCATAAGCATAGTGAGTATGTGGCGTAGAATTGTATGAGACAAGGACTAAAAAATGTTTCTCATGAACCGTCTGAAGAACCAAGGGGGGACACAACATTTTAGAGCCCTTTAAAGCAGCCCCCCAAAGTGTATACCAAGTGTATGATATGCCGGCTTTCTCTTTTATGAAACACCAAAGATGAGTGTGTGCAATAGAAAAACAAAGTTTGGAACAAAATACAACACCCCGCAAAACTTTGACTTTGCCTCTGCTCAAAACAATCAGCACCCTCACAGAGATATATCCTTGGGTAACGTGCAATCAATTTGAAGCGCTACCCATCATGGTTACTTTCGTGCATTGCTCCCCAAAGCCTCAATCCATGCGCTGTTCTCCCTCAAAGCAATCGGGGCATGCGAGCCCCGATGCGGATTATCTACACTGTCTATTTTAGGCTCTCATCTCCATTTTCGCTCTGGTCAAAAGAGGGCATATATTGTTTTTATTGAGAATT
>NZ_JBHIOY010000207.1:0-766 GCF_042195785.1 Bartonella sp. AP58NXGY
AAGAGATACTTTATGAGAATTGCAATGAATTTTTAATGAGAAATGTAATGAATTTTATTTAAAAAACGCGTTATGCTCGTTTTACCATCTTCCTGTTGCACCGCCACCACCTGATGATCCACCACCACCTCTGAATCCTCCTCCTCCTGAATGTCCACCAAATATTCCACCAGGGGCTCTACCGCTTGCATTTAAGTTTAAAAACCAAGGTGTGAAGATAATACCCATCCAAAGATACTTTCGTGGACCTATTTTCTGACCAAAAATCATAGCAAGAATGGGTAACCCCATGGCTATAAAGAGAATGAAAAACATGATTGTATTTATAATCATTTCTTCTTTCGCAGCTTGTTTACGTTGTTCTTCAACAGCTTTAGCTTTTTGTTTGAGTCGAAAAGAAAAATCAGCATCGCTTTGTGTGATCACTTTGATAATTGCATGAACGGCTTCGACAATTCCTTTTTGATAATTTCCTTCACGAAAATGAGGAATCATAAAGCTATTAATGATGACAGAGGAAATGGCATCTGTTAGTTCTCCTTCCAGACCATAGCCTACTTCAATACGTGCTTAACGTTCGTTCGGGGTAATGACGATTAACACGCCATTATTGATTTCTTTTTGACCTACCTTCCATGTGCGAAAAAGAGAATTGCTGTATGTCTCTATATCATTGCCCAAAAGAGTAGGGAGCGTTACAAGAACAATTTGATCTCCTGTTTGTTCTTCGAGTGTAGCGAGTTTTTCCGTTAAATTTCTCTTTGTT
>NZ_JBHIOY010000208.1:0-766 GCF_042195785.1 Bartonella sp. AP58NXGY
GAATGACAAGAAAAATAACAGAAGGAACCAATGAGAGTGATAATTGCACGACTGTGAGGAGTGTTTGTGTACTTTTTGTGAGAAAATTTATCCGTGCAAGAATTTGCACTGTCCAACTAACGCCCACTGCTGCAATCAAAACAGAACTAAATAGAAAAGAGACACGTTTCAGGATGTAAAACTCAATAATACGCATAAATTGGGGAACACCCTCAGTCTTTAATTCGATAGCAAATATTTTTACTGCTTTTAGTTAAAATGTAATAAAATTCAAAAAACATCCTTCCCTGAATTGGACATTTTTAGCAAATAGATAATATAAAATCTCTCGTTAAATCCCCTTTAATTTTTCACATATTATATTTTATTTTTAACGATAGTCTACAAAGAATCTACCAAATAATTTAAAAAACTTTTTTATTAATGTTAGAAATAAAAAAATATCTTTTAAAGAGTTTTTTAATGACGGGCAAAAAGATAATCCATCTCAATCGAAAAAGAGGTTTATATCTTGAAGCGTTTCCCTTTTATATGAAGGATATAGAAGTTTCTCTAAAAAAGATGTTAGCTTTTTTATAAAGGGTAAAGAGGGCTTAAGAGGTTGGATATTTTATTCTATCATTTGACGCAGTCAACGTTGAAAGATATTTTGCCAACGCTTGTAGAGCGGGCATTAGCGCGTTTTGGTAAGGTAACAATACAATGTGTGAGTAAAGAACAACGCGATTCTATCGATATGCATTTATGGGTTTATGCTGATGAATCA
>NZ_JBHIOY010000209.1:0-765 GCF_042195785.1 Bartonella sp. AP58NXGY
CACTAAAAGCAAAATGCTGATTTGAGTTCAGTGCTTTTAACTCCCGGAATACCAATGCGAGGGCGCTCGCACTAGGCGGGGGCAAATGCAAACTCAGAACCTTAATATTGATCTTTTTGTCGGCAAAAAAAATTCGCTTGAAGCGAAAAATGTTGGGAATGTCTCAAAAAACATTAGGAGATGCTTTAGGAGTAAGTTTTCAACAAATTCAAAAGTATGAAAAAGGCTTAAATCGTGTAAGCGCAGGACGTTTAAAGGAAATTTCCGATATCCTAAAAGTTCCGGTTTCCTTTTTTTATGCGGATATTATCACAAAAGAAAACACCTCGTACCCTCATGAAGAAATTGCATCAAGCAAAGAGAAATTTTTGCTTTTAAAAAGTTTTAGAGTTCTGACCTCTGTCAAACAAAAAGCCATTTTAAAATTAATTTCTGATCAAAATTAAAACGTTTTAAATGACCTTTATCCTCTAATCTGCTTTCTATTATAAGAACAAAGCCCTGCAATTTATAAACAACGCGTTTTTTATTGAACAGGCTATTGGGCTGATTTCCTATGATAGGCAACACGATATTTTCTCTTCATAAGCCTTCATGCCGCTTCATCAATATTTCTCTGAAAATATCTCGAAAAACATCATGACAAGAGCACGCTCATTAAGCCATCATGAAAACAATTCATGATATAAGCCTTAAAATATTGAGCAATACTTCTTTTGACTGTTCCAAATTTGAAAAAGTTCTATCCTCTCCACCTCCCCTGTG
>NZ_JBHIOY010000210.1:0-410 GCF_042195785.1 Bartonella sp. AP58NXGY
TTTGCTCATTGTTTTTGGAGCGCTAATTATTGGTGGTTTAATGGCAATGCATATTGTACTGATGAATAAACCAGGTTTTTTATTTGCATTAGCCGCAGCTATTGTTGGTTGGTTTTCTGCTTTTGCCGTTCTGTTTGACAAGCCCAAAATCTATTTGGGGTTGATTATTCTTGCAATGCTCTGTGTTGCTTCTTCAATTAGCATTTATGTTAGTTAAAACACCTGAAATATTGATTGAGATTCCTTTTAAAAGATAAAACTGAGAAATAAAAATGAAACTGGGCTTTTTGGGAACAGGTACAATCAGCGCTTGCATAATCGATGGCCTCATGACAAGCGCCTTTAATGTTTCTTCCATGATTGTTTCACCGCGCAATGCTGAAATAGCAGAGCGTCTTTCACGCACTTAT
>NZ_JBHIOY010000210.1:456-765 GCF_042195785.1 Bartonella sp. AP58NXGY
GTGATTGTGTTTTTCTTTGCCTTCCCAACCAAATTGCAGAAAGTGTTTTGCGCTCTCTTCGTTTTCGTCCAGAACAGCTGGTTATTTCCGTTCTTGCTATGGCAAAAGCCGCAGAGGTGGAAGCGTGGATCAACCATAAAGTTTATCGTGCTGTTCCGTTACCTTTTGTCGCAGAATGCAAAAATTTGACGCCCATTTATCCCGATCACCCCTTTTTACGCATTTTATTTGATGCATTGGGGGGCACATTGGTGCTCGAAAAGGAAGAACAGTTTAATCTTTTTATGACGGCTGGTTCTCTTATGGGCG
>NZ_JBHIOY010000211.1:0-761 GCF_042195785.1 Bartonella sp. AP58NXGY
AATTATACGAGGAATGGGCAAAGAAATGTGAGAAGGATGATTCACCGTTCAAATCTTCTCAAAATTGTAAAAACCTTCGACAAGCATATGTAGAACTTTTTTTGAGACCCTAAATTTATCCGTTAAAAAGAAGGGGAATTTATTGATGAATAAAGTCATTATCACAGCATTCCTGCTTTGTACTGGAGTTGTTGTGGCTGGTTGCGAAAAGACTTATAGCGTAGAAGATTTTAAGAAAGATGAGAAATTGATGCAAGAATGGGGAATGAAATGTGAAAAAATGGAGGAATCTGTCAGAGAGAAATCTAAAAATTGTCGAAACGTTAAACAAGCATATGGAATTTCTTTTTGGCTTTCATTAAAAAATAAAATTCAGTAAATTATTATTTCAATAAGGGATTGGACCGTTATTGATTTTATTCCGTTTTTTGGATTTTTGCCTCTAACTTTTGGGGCGCTTTTGACTTCAAGAGCTAATCTTTTACGGTTTGTACTCTTTGTGGAACAGATGACATATTGTCATCTGTTCAGCTAAAAAGTGCTTTTAATTGTGGTACCTGTTGCACCGGAATGAGACGCTGCGTGTTGCGGCTCATTTTTTCAAATTATACGCTAATTTTTTAATGCCTTGGTTGCATGCATGATGAAATATGAGATTCAATCTATGTTGGGGTGTTTAATACACATAAATATTTTATCACACGAAGAATGGCTTTAAGCTTTTACGGTTAATTTTGAAAAATTGGGTGGGAAATATCTGT
>NZ_JBHIOY010000212.1:0-376 GCF_042195785.1 Bartonella sp. AP58NXGY
TCGCGAATTGCAATTTCTCTATAACGAGAAACACGTAGAAGATTTTTCACCCTTTGATCGCGGACTTCTCGTGATGAGCGGTATTTTTGCGGCGGCTTGTCAGACCATTAATCCTCATAATTCTGGGATTTTGCCAACGGTATTTATAAATTTTGTTCCCAATGGATTGGAAATTCATGAAGAGAAAGTGAGTGCTCAGCGTTTAAAGAAAGAACTCGACAGAACTTTAGAATGGGCAAAGGAAGATGATTCTTTGCATGAAATGCTTCGCACTCAATATTGTATTCCACCTTGGGAAAGAGACTCTTTAGTATGGTCAACCGTTGAAGCAGAGCTAGCTCCTTATGCGCTGTTGCATCTTGGTGCTCTTGCCTTG
>NZ_JBHIOY010000212.1:398-761 GCF_042195785.1 Bartonella sp. AP58NXGY
GGTTCTTATGATGAAAGTTTTACGGCAGGCGAGAAGCTTGGCTTTGATGAAACCGTTGAAAAAGTTCATTTGGAACGCGCGATGGTGATGGCTCAAGAGGTAAAGGAGGCAGGAGAATTCAGTTACGATGTGCTGGAACAGCTTGTAAAGATCTGTTCCATAGAAGTGAATGACACTCAAATTTTCAGAGTGAGAAATCCTTATTTATGTCATCAAAAACGAGATTTGTATCAAAAAATAGTCCAAGAGAAAAAACAAGAATTAAGGCAACAAGGATACGGCAACAAGGATACGTTGTGAGTGATGAACCACGCGTCATAGAATCAGAGGGGTAAAACATGCTCCTGATATTACCACTATCAA
>NZ_JBHIOY010000213.1:0-759 GCF_042195785.1 Bartonella sp. AP58NXGY
AATATCTTAATTCAATTTTCTCCGCCTTCTCTTGAAGACATTTATTTAAAACAGTTTAAGGACAGGGGGAAGCAAGAATGCGTTTAAAACCTCTCCTGATGCTAAAGACAGTGCGGCTATATCTTGGTTGTGCAAAGCTATTCGCTTTTATAGCCGTCAAGGAGATCCTTATTGATAAATATATGCTCATAATCGATCTATTATTGGCAACGAGTATTCCTTTTATCACGCAATATATTATTTGGCACTATATTTACGTAGGCAATGCGGAGGAAAGTGTAAGCGGGTATAATTTTCAGCAATTAATGTTCTACTTCGCAATTTCTATAGCATTCTGGAGGCTTAACAATTATTACAGTGTGATTGAATACTTTGCACGAAACATTCAAGCTGGTGAACTCGAACCCCGTTTACTTTGGCCTATACCCATTCCGGTTCAAAGATTTTGGGATTTTTTGGGGGGTGCTATTATCTATGCATGGCCAATTATTATCATTGTGGCTGTTTGTTTTTTTCTTTTTGAAGTCGAAACTATAAGCCCCTTCTATTGGTTCTGGACGATTATCTATATCATGGAGACACAAATATTGTGTTATTTAATTGGCTTTTTTATGGCTCTTAGCACATTTAAATTTGTTCGGCCTGATTTTCTTTTAGCGCTGTTATCTGCGCTGCAAGGCATATTAGGCGGGACCATGTTGCCCCCAAGCTTTTGGCCTGAAACTATAGCACCTATCATGTTTTATAATCCGTTCAGAT
>NZ_JBHIOY010000214.1:0-758 GCF_042195785.1 Bartonella sp. AP58NXGY
TCATGGATGGCAGAATGATGCATGATGATGAACATTTAGAGAAAGACAGCAATGTATCTGATCTCTCTCATGAAGGTTTGTTTCGCAAGCTTGTGAATTGGTACAAAGAAGATGTGGAGCATGTGAACAAATGGCGTGAACATGCGCGGGAGGATTTTGGTTTTTACAATGGTGATCAGTGGAATGATCAAGATTTAGCGGCTTTAAAAGAACAACGCCGCCCCGTTATGACGTTTAATCGCATTGCACCATTGGTTAATGCCGTTGTGGGTTCAGAGCGTAACAATAAACGAGAAGTGCAATTTATCCCCCGTCAAGTCGGGAAGGCATTACCTAGTGAATTGCTTACAGGGGCGGCAGAATGGTTTAGAGATGTAGCACATGCGGAATATGCGGATAGTGATGCTTTCCAAGACGCTGTCATCTGCGGCATGGGCTGGACCGATACACGGCTTGATTATGAGAACAGTGTAGATGGTGAACCGGTCATTACGCGTTTAGACCCCTTAAAAATGGTTTGGGATAGCGCGGCAGTGCAACCGAATTTAACCGATGCACAACGCATGTGGTATGTAGACCGTAAGCCATTAGACGTAGCCAAGCAAATGTTTCCCAAAGCCCATTGGACAGAGCTGAGTGCAGATTGGGCAAGGGATGGGAACTCTCATGAAGGTGTTCACCATAATGATCTTGATTATTACAGTGATGAGAAGGGCATTGATGTTGAAAACGGTCGTCGGATGGTCACGCTTGTTGAA
>NZ_JBHIOY010000215.1:0-756 GCF_042195785.1 Bartonella sp. AP58NXGY
ACAGCAGCACCGTCTAACTCTTTCGGATGTCATTCCAAATTACCCACATTATACAGGGCGCTTTTAAAAACGCCCTCCTCTTTCCTCTTATTAAATGATCGGATGGAGTAAACTTATGAATAATCCTATCGCTATTACAAATAACACCATTAACGAAGAAAGCGTTCAGACAGTAAATGCACGTGAATTACATGTCTTTTTGGAGAGTAAACAAGATTTTTCTACTTGGATAAAAAAACGTATTATGACCTATGCTTTCCTTGATGGAAGGGACTTTATTCGCTTCCACAAAAAAATGGAAGCGAACAATGCCATAGCAGTAGAATACTATCTTACCTTAGACATGGCGAAAGAGCTTGCCATGGTCGAGCGTAATAAAAAAGGAAAGCAAGCAAGAGAATACTTTATCGAATGCGAGCGGCGTGCAAAGCAAATTGTTACACCACAAATCGATTACTCAAGTCCACAAGCGATGATTGGCTTTTTGAATTACCTACAAGGACAAATAAATCAAAAAGATACCATCATTGAAGATTTAAAACCAAAAGCAATGGCTCTTGAAAGCTTACAACGCTCTGATGGGCTCTTCGGTCTTACTGAAGCCGCTAAAGTGCTCGAAATGCAACCAAAACAATTCATTCTCTTTTTACAGAAAAAAAGATGGGTTTATCGACGCACTTTCGGGGCTCACTTATTGCCTTATCAAGACAAAATACAAAAAGGACTAATGGATTGCTCAACCCTCACTATTCAAAC
>NZ_JBHIOY010000216.1:0-755 GCF_042195785.1 Bartonella sp. AP58NXGY
TTACCATAGGTTTTGTCTGTTTTTAACCCCCCCAAAACCCCTACAAAACGTATGTTATTGGTTGAATTTAGAGCTTGTGTTATCAATATAGGTTGTTTTTTTAAGATCTGTAAAATACTAACATATTGAAATATAATAACTTTTATTTTGTATTCAAAAAATAAAATAATAATGGGTAAAAAGCGCCCCACCAAAACCCCTAAAACACCCCAAAACTAATGATGGGGAGTGCTTTGAAGGTTTACTCTATGAATAAGGGGACATGGTTTAGCAAATTTATTCTTTATTATTGATGGGGATATTGAGGCTTACACATTGACTTTCTGGACAATTTTGGTTATAGGTCTGAGAGTATAAGTATGGGGGGAATATCTTCACACGATTACAATCAAGGTGTTTTGTCACTTGGTCTTTGGTGACAGAGGTATATGCTTTTATTAAAAGCGTCATAGGGTAGTGGCTGTTTTAATTTCTATTATCAACCAGGGTTGATGAAGCGATAGAACGCTTCATGAATGCTGCAAAGCGGGGCAATCTGTATTGTTATTTATCTTTTTACGTTGGAAGAGTTTTTTTAGGTTTTTTCTTGCCTTAGTATTGTTTGGCATGTTGAGTGGCGTAACCGTTTATGCGCGCTCCTCAGCTGTTTTTCATTCTCCAACAGATAATTTTTCTCGCGGATATTCAGAAAAGCAGCAATTAGAAAGAATTGAGAAATTACGGTCTTTAACGCCTAAAAGGATCAAGACGCCTTC
>NZ_JBHIOY010000217.1:0-753 GCF_042195785.1 Bartonella sp. AP58NXGY
ATTCTAAAGAAAGCTAAGTGGACTCATATGAAGGAACGAAAAATGGCTGTATCTTAAGTTACGTTTTAAAACTTGAGTGCAATCATACTTTGTTTGCATCAAGCTTCAACACCTGCAATTCGCACCGATCCTTTACAAAACCAAAAGTGAAAATATTTATAACGTCTTTTCCAAAAATCTTAAACCGCTCAACGAACTCAATAACAAATAAGCCAAATTTCGCAATCGTATTTTTACCATCAGGCAATGCATTGATTAATAAAAATAAGAGTTTTTCATCTTAAAATAAGAATCTCAGATATTGTAAGTTCTCTCATTTTAAATCTATGTCTATTGAAATAACCAATATCACTTGCCTACAACGTCACAAACGGAGCTGACATGTGAATAAAAAACCATAAAGGAAAAATGAGAAATGCCCCTTATGAAGAGTTTTAAATCTACACCATTCTGATACAAAGGACTGCAATATTGGGGAGCGATGTATGATGGTTCCAGTTAGCACTCGGGTCAAGCGAAAAGATGGTGGTATTCTATAAAATTTCATGCGTCTAATGGCATGTTTCACTGAACAAATGAAGCATTTTCTAGGAGAGAACAGCGGATAATCAAACTTTTTCCTGATCATATTTCGCTTCAAAAACGCTCTATCATAACAACAAACATGTCTTAAATTGATGAGCACTTAATCACGCGAAAGTGCAACAACCGGATCAAGCCGTGAAGCTTGTCGCGCCGGCGAAAAGCCAAAAC
>NZ_JBHIOY010000218.1:0-354 GCF_042195785.1 Bartonella sp. AP58NXGY
ACACTCAGCGTTTAAAATAGATAACTCCCTTAAACACCTCATGCATAAAGTTTTGTATGTCTTGTATCGCCATCGTAAGCGATGGTATTTTACAGTATAGCGGAATAAAATAACGTTCACTTCATGAGGGAAACTGAAGTTTTATCAACATCGCGATTAAAAACGTAACGTTTTCCATAAACTTCAACGATTGGTGGTTGACGATTTTCTTCAAAAAAATCATATCCTTTCTTAAGCATAACCCAAAATGGATAATGGGGATCATTGCCATGACGTAACATATTATCCTCGGTCATGCGGAAAGGAAAAGCCTGCAACTGAAATGCTCTTTGTCCTCCTTTAAAAGCATCCCGT
>NZ_JBHIOY010000218.1:503-753 GCF_042195785.1 Bartonella sp. AP58NXGY
GGATTCATTTGGTTTGCAGTAATCGTATAAAAACCTTCCGGTGTCTGAAGATCCCCTTCCTTATATTTAGGACCAAGCTTACCAGACCATTTGCAAATGCCATAACGAGCAACCAAAATAAAAGGACCTGAACGAGATTGCTTCCAAACTTTGGCAACATTTTCCTCCTTGAAAAATCGCATCACGATTGGTGCATAGGGATCAATATCGTACAAAGCCATCCTATTCTGCATTTCTTGCGGAAGAGGCT
>NZ_JBHIOY010000219.1:0-233 GCF_042195785.1 Bartonella sp. AP58NXGY
GGATTATCTTCTTTAGATAAATGTAAATGCGTAACCTGTTTATCCCCGCCAATATCAAGCGCCCGAATAATTAATGGCTTATCTCCTACAGCTGCAATCATCGCCCGATATACATCAAATTGGGCCTCTTCGTTCGGAATATGCGGATTCTCTAAAAATAAAAATTCTGTACGCATGAGTCCAATACCTTCAGCCCCCGAATCAAACGCAACAGGAACCTGATTTGCATAATT
>NZ_JBHIOY010000219.1:334-752 GCF_042195785.1 Bartonella sp. AP58NXGY
TCAACATCTTCATGCGTAGGATCAAGGTAAATGAACCCGTTATCGCCATCAATAATAGCCTGAATATCAGACTGAACCGCTAAAATATCATCACCTACAGCAACAATCATCGGAATACCAAGCGTACGCGCCAAAATAGCTGTATGAGAAAGTGGACCTCCCCATGCTGTTGCTAATCCTTTTACTTTTGTACAATCAAGTTGTGCGACATCAGAAGGAGAAAGATCATTTGTAACCAGAATAACACCACTTGGAATATCATTTAAAAAGAAGGATCTATAAGATGGATTTATTTCACCTAAGACACGACGACCAACATCAATTAAATTAACAGCACGGGCCGCTAACAAAGGATTATCTACCTTAGAAAACATATCGGAAAACTGCCGAACCGCTCTATCCCAAGACCAAGCAACAC
>NZ_JBHIOY010000220.1:0-345 GCF_042195785.1 Bartonella sp. AP58NXGY
GAAAAGCTTAGAAATCCTAGATTTAATTTCAGGATTTATCCTTTTTTCGCTTGATGCAAGGAGTAAATCAGCACCATCACACACTTTGCCTGTCTCTAATGTTGTTCTCGCCCTTGGCCCTTGAGATAGTTCATAAGAGATATTTGTACTCTTTTCTTTAGTCATTGTTACTCATATGCCAACCCCACTTATGACACACAAAGTGATTTTGATTGATTCAATATAAACAGGCTTGAAATGAGAAAATTTCACGATATTCAGGGGAATCATTCAAGTTGAACAATTCCAAATTATCTTTATAAATCATATATTGAACGCACTTTATAGATCTAAGACTTCCCTCAA
>NZ_JBHIOY010000220.1:376-752 GCF_042195785.1 Bartonella sp. AP58NXGY
CTCTTGATTTTAAACTTCTGAGTGAGGCTTTTAATTATGATATTTCATTTTTATAAAATTATATTGAAATTTTATTGTTTTGGTATTTAAATGAGAGATAGAATGAAGCTTTTGCATTTTAATTTCTTCTACAAGAAACATAAAAATACGCGCTTGCCGCTCGCTAGCCAAACTAGCATGTTAACGCTTGAAAAGGTATAAACTTGCCCGTATGTCTCTCTCAACTAAGGGCGGATACATATGATCAATAGAATGAAGTGATCATCTTCGTTTATAAAACACCCGTTTTTAACATTTGTGAACGTATGATCATTCTTAAATGATCTATGGACTTCAACCGTCCATTTTCTTCATAATACCAAAAAGTCCAACCGTT
>NZ_JBHIOY010000221.1:0-751 GCF_042195785.1 Bartonella sp. AP58NXGY
TATGTCCCTAAAAGACCAAAATTGGTGGTCATGTTTTGATCTTCTAGAGCTGCTAATGTAATGCCTGCTTGTAAAGCAGCATAGTGAATATCGGCACCATAGCCATATTGTAATGGCGTACGGTGAGAGGATAATGTCTCCTTATTGCCATAAGCCGAGAAAAGGATTCCTTTGTTTTTATGATTTTTTGTCTCAAAGCTTGTTTCTTGCATCGTGTTCAGTAAAGTGTTTTGATTGTTTACATCAGCCAATCCAGCTGAGAATAGAGCGGTAGGCATGACTAAATAGCTTGCCACTTGAGGAACAAGAGCTCTGATCCTTCCTTCATCATCGAGCGTTGCACTTTGCAAGCGGAAATCCCAGAAATTCTGATTTTCTCGCAAATGACTTTGTATGCTTTCTGCTTGCTCAGAACTTGATGTTGATTCACTTTTTATATTATTCTCAATTCCTAAAACCATTCCTCCTAATACAACGGGGGTTGTATCGGTTTTTGAATCCTTTTCTTTTGATTGTTGAGATACTTCTCCTAAATGGCTTTGCGCACGCTCTGCTTTCCCAAGACTCGATGTTGGTCCATAGGCATTTAAGACATATTTATAAGGCAAAGCACCCATTGTGACGTAGCCATTTGCTAGTTTGAAGGAATTTTTATCTGCTTTTCCAGATACTTGAATGAGTGACAGACCACGCATATTCGCGGGAATAGAAGCGTCTGCTTCTGATGGCTCACCTTTTGAAAGACCATTGA
>NZ_JBHIOY010000222.1:0-748 GCF_042195785.1 Bartonella sp. AP58NXGY
TTCTCCCTAAATTAGGCTGTTTACCCGTTTCAGAGATTACCCAAACAGAGATACGCAACACACTTGCCCCTATCTGGCATACAAAAGCTGTTACAGCGCGTAGAGCTCTCATTCGTCTCAATCTTTGTCTCAAACATGCGGCTGCTTTGGGTTTGGATGTTGATTTACAAGCAGTAACAAAAGCACAAGCTCTCTTAGGAAAACAACTCCATAAAGCACAAAATATACCAGCTATGGATTGGAGAGACATTCCTGCTTTTTATAAAACACTTTGCCAAACAACAGCTATAACACAACTGGCTTTGCGTTTGCTCATCTTGACAGGCGTTCGTACGCATTCCTTACGTTATATTCATAAGGATCAGGTTGATGGAAATATATGGAGTATTTCTGTTGAGAATATGAAAGGAAGGGGTGATGCTACAACAGAATTTCGCGTACCTTTATCAACAGAAGCAATGAAAGTGATTGAACATGCTCGCTGTCTTTCCAAAAGTGATTTTATCCTTTCTGCAACCGGTCGTGCTCCTCTTGGTGAAAGTAATATGGCAAGGTATATGCAAAAAACTGGACTAAACGCATGCCCCCATGGATTTCGTTCTAGTTTACGCGATTGGCTCGCTGAAACAACCGATGCCCCCTATGAGGTCGCTGAAACTATTCTAAGTCATACAGTAGGAGGACAAGTAGAGCGTGCCTATCGTCGTACTGACTATTTAGAACAGCGCCGTGTCTATATGGATAAATG
>NZ_JBHIOY010000223.1:0-747 GCF_042195785.1 Bartonella sp. AP58NXGY
TATATACTTTTTCACATTGATGATATTTTTTATTTTGCTATTTTTAATCTTGCAGATAGTTTTATCACTTTGGGTGTTATTGCCATCCTTATTGAGGAACTGCGTACTTGGATGAAAGCAAGACGTCATTCAAACCATACATCTTCTCATTGATCTTCTCATTGCCTTAAAAACAGAGATTTTTAAACACCATAAGCTTGATTACAAATCCTCTTGGATAATTCTTGCAGCTAATCATTTCACGTATTTTTTTATGAGATTTTATTTTCTCTTCAACTTTATATTTCCATCCTTCAGCAATACAAAAGAACTGACTTAAAATGGAAATCAATATCTTTTTATCTATATGTCTCTATCACACCCTAAGAAAAAATATTTTACAGCTTTTTATTAGCACGCAAATCCTGCTCGTGTGTCGTGCAAGAAAATGATCTTGATGGATTGAATATAAACAGATTTGTCATCAGACAATCTTACGATATTTTTGTGAGAAATATTTAGAGTGAAAAATAGCGCGATGTTATGCGCTACTCTCCTCATTACTATAAAGATAGATATTTTGTAGGTGGAAATTATAGGGTCCCTGAGAATAATAAAAATATCTCAGTATCGTCTTTTTATCTTGCAAAAATATGGCGAAAAACGGAAATATTTTTCATGAAAATGGTCCTTTTCCTTACCAATTTGTAAGGTTCCTTGCTTCGATAAATCTCTTGTAATTTTTAAATAAATCTCCATAATAAAGGG
>NZ_JBHIOY010000224.1:0-745 GCF_042195785.1 Bartonella sp. AP58NXGY
GGCTGAATAATCATCGTATTTTCGGTCCCCCTCTTAAACAATGGGAAGAAAGAAGAGCTATCTCTCCATTTGTTAAAATTTTTGCAGTAATAAGTATGACAGGGGGGGGATTATCCTTTTTCGTGATGGTACACCCTCCTTTATGGATTTTTTTACTCGTTGCCGTTATATTATTGTTGATTGCTGTTTATATCGTGACACGTCCATCTTCATAATGACATAAAAAACTTTATGAGATGCTCTTTTTGACTTATTTGTTAGAATGATGAGAGAATCTTTCCCCTTAAGTTTTATTAGATATAACATCTCCCTATTCAAAATACATATGAAATAACAAGCTTTTTTAAAAGCAAAGAAAATTATGTACACCCCCCTTAAAGCTCTTAAAAAGTTACTTTGTAAAAGATGATAAATTACATTCATTAAAAGGCTTTATTTTTGTAAAGCATGTAAATTTCGCTAAACTTTCTTGGCATGTTAAGCCTTTTTAAGTGCCTCGTGCATATTTTTGTTTATCGAACCTTATGTAAGTAAATTGCCTATGTGAAAAGCCAGGCGGAATCCGCTCGACAAGAAACCGAACGATTTACAGACCTGCAAGGATTAAGAAAAAGGTTAGCTTTATAGAACTAATAGGATGAGTCAATATATTTGTTTAAAGAGACCAAAACTACATCTTGACAGGTCTAGAAACGCGCTGTTTATTGCTAAAAAAATTGAGATAACGTTGTATTTCTTTTGAATC
>NZ_JBHIOY010000225.1:0-403 GCF_042195785.1 Bartonella sp. AP58NXGY
TAAATGGGTTCTTCTCACCCTATCTTCTCTTCTTTATGAATTTTGCAAAAAACTGCGATATTTCCCCGTGTAAAATATATGCTATTGACTATGGAAAGATGGTATATTGATTATAATGCAAAAATTATCTTTTCGTCTGTAATTTGAAATGCTCTCATCATTAAATCATTTAAGAAAAATAAAATGCCTCTTATGAAACTTCTCAATATCAAGGACAACCAGAATTCTTACGATATTGAGACAAAGCCAAATGCAATCGTTCCATTTAAATTCATAAAAATAAATCTATACAAATAATGTTTTTAGCTTCATCATTTGTAAGACCAAATGTGCATAGCTCTTTGATTATTTTTTACTGTACAGAATGTGTATCGCACATAAAAAAGTTTTGGATACTTCATAG
>NZ_JBHIOY010000225.1:482-745 GCF_042195785.1 Bartonella sp. AP58NXGY
TTTTTAAAGCTTCAGCCTTTTTTGTAGGCCCCCTATTTCATAGTCTTTTATAAAATAAATTGAAAAAACAACTCATGATAAACACCTACCATAAGAAATCTTTCCTAAAGTTTTCAAACAAAACCTTACTTTTTAAATCATGAATTTGGCAGAAAAGATATTCGATATCTTAAATCATAGACAAACAAAAATTATAATCGAAAAATGCTAAAAAAATCAAAAGGGTAACTTATAAGATTTTTTAACTTAATTACAGACCTCTT
>NZ_JBHIOY010000226.1:0-277 GCF_042195785.1 Bartonella sp. AP58NXGY
ATGCATGCATTTTTGATTAAAAACTTTTCAGGTTATGTCAATGATAATAGTAGGTTAATTCAAAAGCATATCTTACCAAATGGCTTTAAAAATACAAATATTAAGATAGAAAAAAACAATATTTCTGTGAAAGGAGAGGGAGCATATGGTTTGTATTTTAATGTTTTAGCTCCAGAAGAGTTTGCTAAAATGTTGGGACAAAGAAATAATGAAAAAAATTTAGAAACTAAAAAATTTGTCACGGGGAGGGCATTTGTTCATTTATCAGAGACAAATA
>NZ_JBHIOY010000226.1:381-745 GCF_042195785.1 Bartonella sp. AP58NXGY
ATTTGTTGCTAAAAGCTGAAAATAATGCTTCTCTATTGGTGAAAGCAAATTCTTCTTTTCTTAAAGGAGGGACGCGTGTTGAGGATAGATCGGTTATCGATTTAGAGTTAGTTCATTATTCAAAATGGTATCTTACCAAAAGTAAATACAATGGTTTACAGGAGTCTGTTTCATCACTTTCTTCTCTACACCTTTCCAATAGCACATTGATCTTTGATGAAGATAGTGGTTATCAAACCCTGCGCATTGGAAAAAAAACAAATATAGATGCAAGAGATAACATTTCAGATTCAATAGATAAAAAAGTCTACAGTGCTGAGGGAAATGCTCAGAGTAGGTTGAATGCATTTTTGAGTGATGATGG
>NZ_JBHIOY010000227.1:0-293 GCF_042195785.1 Bartonella sp. AP58NXGY
TTGAAGAATGTCGTCAACGTGATTTAACTTATGCAGCCCCATTAAAGGTGATATTGCGTTTGATTGTTTTTGATGTTGATGAGGATACTGGCTCCAAAGATATCAAAGATATCAAAGAGCAGGGCGTTTATATGGGCGATATGCCTTTAATGACGACTAATGGTACCTTTATCGTCAATGGTACCGAGCGTGTTATTGTTTCTCAGATGCACCGTTCTCCAGGCGTCTTTTTTGACCATGATAAGGGCAAGTCTCATTCATCAGGAAAGCTTCTTTTTGCTGCTCGTGTTATT
>NZ_JBHIOY010000227.1:423-743 GCF_042195785.1 Bartonella sp. AP58NXGY
TAGGTATGGATGCCTCGGATATTTTGTCAACGTTTTATGATAAAGTGACTTATGAGCGTGATGGAGCAGGATGGCGTGTTCCTTATTCTGTTGATCGTTTTAAAGGAATGAAGCTCATTTCTGACCTTATCGATGCAGATAGTGGTGAAGTTGTTGTGGAAGCTGGTAAGAAGCTAACAGTTCGCACCGCAAAATCTTTAGCAGAAAAGGGGCTCAAGGCGGTTAAAGTTAGTGAAGATGATTTATTAGGATGTTATCTTGCCGAAGATATCGTCAATTACGAAACAGGTGAAATTTACCTTGAAGCAGGCGATGAAATT
>NZ_JBHIOY010000228.1:0-313 GCF_042195785.1 Bartonella sp. AP58NXGY
GATTTTTTATGAAGAGATAAATTTTGTGACAGATGAGAAGAGATTTATCTCTCTTACCATTTTCTTTTTTTTCTTTGTTCTTTTATGGATATGTATTTTAGCAACGGTTCCTGTTATTATCATCCTTCGTGAAATTTTAACCTCTCGGCTCAACAAGAAGATTCAGCAATTGGAAGAAGTGACTAAAGCACCCCAATCAATCAATTTATAAAAGGAAGAGGATAAAATGCATTACGGTATGGCGGTAGCGTCCACGGTGGTTTTGGTGGGTTTGTTGGGGGGCATTCTTGATTTTTTCTTAATAATACCTATT
>NZ_JBHIOY010000228.1:344-742 GCF_042195785.1 Bartonella sp. AP58NXGY
TTTTATCAAGCGTTTGATCTCGTATTATAAGGTTACACGGCAATTAAATGCAGCAATGAAAAAGCGCATGTAGTCTTCATGGCGTGAGGAGGCACCCTTTTAGATCATGCCCTTGCTTTATGGCTTTGAGAGGCATGGAGGAGCTATGGTGCACTATGTTTTACATTTGCTATTGTTTGAAAGGGGATTAAATCAGTCGTCTTGAGATGATATTGGCTCTCTACGGTTTTCTGTGAATAATCAAAATCGTAAAAACGTGGAACTGTAGTTCCAAGGTGGGTGCGCTTGGTCAAGAGTATGACGGTTGTGGGAAGGATAGTCGGGTGCAGAGAGTGTGAATGGTGCGGTAAAGGTGAATGGAGACAGGGTATTGGAGAGAAGGGGCTATAGGGTTTGCG
>NZ_JBHIOY010000229.1:0-739 GCF_042195785.1 Bartonella sp. AP58NXGY
GAGTGGCTTCGAATTCAAGAAGTCATTAAAAGAATGAATATTACCGTTGAAGCTATTTGGATAACACATGGTCATTTTGATCATGTGGGTGCGGCAATGCAAGCAAAAGAGGCCCTTGGCGTTAAAATTGTCGGTTCACATTACGATGATAAGCCTGTAATGGATTCTGTGGTTGAGAGTGCAAGAAGCTATGGTATCATGGATGCCTCTGTTTGTATTCCTGATCAATGGTTAGAAGATAACGATAGTGTTCATTTTTCTGACCACGTGTTTAGGGTTTTTCATACACCAGGGCATTCTCCTGGTCATGTTATTTATTTTAATGAAAAAGAACGTTTTGCTTTATTGGGTGATGTTCTCTTTCGTGGTTCTATTGGACGTACAGACTTTCCTTTTTGTTCGCATGAAAAATTGATGAGATCACTTCGAGAAAAAATTTTACCTTTAGGGGATGACGTTCGTTTCATTTGTGGGCATGGTCCTGGAAGTTATCCTTTTCTTCAAGCGCTCAATACATAACCCCATAACACTTTAAAGCGTTTTGGGGTCACTCAAAATTTTCTGAACCAAAGCAAAAATATTAGTTTAATGGAGCATAACAAAAGTGGTCTTGTCCATCATAGCCTCGAAAAGTACCTGTTTGGGGGTTAAATGAACGGTATTTTTTCTTGCAATATTGAAGCCAGCCACGCGTCCATGGTTGCTGGAGTGGTTGGTATGTAGCTGTTGACTGGGATTC
>NZ_JBHIOY010000230.1:0-739 GCF_042195785.1 Bartonella sp. AP58NXGY
GCTTCTTTGTGAGAAAAAGCATGGTTGCCGGTGGTGACAACATCAACACCCGCCATTAAAAGATCTTGATACGTCTCTTGCTTGAGACCAAAACCACCAGAGGCATTTTCACCATTCACGACAACAAAATCAAGCTGCCATTTCTCAATCAGTTGAGGAAGATGCTCAAAGACAACTTTACAGCCTGTATTCCCAACAATGTCACCCAAAAATAAAAACCGCATAGGCGTTTTAATCACATTTTAACATTTTAAGAAACCTTTTTCTGTAAAAATTCCCTGTACCTGGAGATCATGTTCGGCTGCGGGAATAGAGGAAACCTCCTGACACGAAAATCCTATGCCCCATAAGGTCATTTTATGGCCTTGTTTTTCAAGGGCTTCAACTGCACGGTCATAATAGCCACCTCCATAGCCAAGACGATGACAGTGATGATCAAACGCAGAAAGCGGAACAATAATCATATTGGGGATAACAACGGCATTGTCTTCCCCTGGACCCAAAGTGCCAAAACGCATGGGCTCGAGAATTGTGCTCGGTGAAAATGCTCGAAAAATCATGGTGGTGGAATCAAGCACGGCTGGTAAGGCTAGGCGTCCACCGCGTGATGCTATCGCTTCCAAGAGAGGGCGTGGGTCAATTTCCGATTTAATGGGCCAATAGCCTGCCAAAATGAGGCGTGAAAAATCGGTTCCTTTTTTTTCAAGGGTTTCAAGAAAGTGGTGACAAGCGCGCTGTG
>NZ_JBHIOY010000231.1:0-466 GCF_042195785.1 Bartonella sp. AP58NXGY
AGAACATTACAGGTAGATGAATAATAAAGAAAAATGCACCATTAATGCTAAAGAACTGTTTTCATTTCAATTTATAATTTAATAAGAATAGAGATTACCATGTGCTAATTGTTTTTGCTTTTCACGAAAAAGAAGTTCAAAAGAGCATAAAATCAATATGTTAACTCCTTATAGGTTAAAATTCATTAATCTGATAAGAGAATATGCTATAACAAATTTATCTAAATAAACTTATTATCCAAATAATTATCGCCACAAAAATAAAACTGCCAAAAACCTTCGAGTTTTTTTAAAGCGCTTTTTTATTATTATGGTTTCACGCAAAAACAACCTCCCCCACCGGTTTTTAATAGTTAATTTAATTAAATAAAATAATTATAAATTGAAATATGTCTTTTTTGTGTCATAAATATGGGTTGATTTGATTTTTTTTCATTGGGGCACTTGTGATGAAAGAATTATCTAT
>NZ_JBHIOY010000231.1:487-736 GCF_042195785.1 Bartonella sp. AP58NXGY
ATTACGGACATTTCTCTCAACATTTGTTTAAAAATCTTTTGTTGGGAACCATAATCGTTGCGTTTTTATCAAATACTTCCCCCGTTTATGCAAAAAATTTTGATAGAATAGAGCAGTTTCTGCAAGTTCTAGAGAAGGCAACAGCGGTTTATTCTCAAAGAAACAATAGAAATGTCTTTTCTGATTATAATCGTTATAACCCTCATACGGGTTTCTTTGACGATACAAGTTTATCAAAATCAAGTTATT
>NZ_JBHIOY010000232.1:0-734 GCF_042195785.1 Bartonella sp. AP58NXGY
ATTTATCTAAAATTTTAAGCCATTTGCATGAATCGAAACTTTTGTCCTTCCCAATGAATTCAATTTTTATATCAATGTATCACGATCAATCGCTTGTTAGATCAATCACTCGGTCTTTCCTCATCTTTTATGCGCGATAGCGTCTTTTCCCTTGCCTCTAAACATCACACCAATAAAAGCGCGCCTTATAATACATAAAATATAGAAAAACCAACTTTCATTTTGTCCTCTCCCTCACGCGCTTATTTTGTTAATAAATGGTTTTTCTTCGCTGCCAGATTACTTGTTCCAGCTGATCAATCTTTTTTTTCAACAAATGTGTAAAGAGGATACGAACCACAACGACAACAGGGATCAATAAAAAAAGAAGCGCTGATATAAAAACCAATATTAAGATGAGAATGAAGAGGCTATAATTCCACCACCCTGTCAAATCCCACTCAAATAACAGCACAAGTGCTATCTTAAAAGCCTCAATCATAAAAGTAATACAAAAGATAACTTTATAATTTTTGCGTGTCAGAAACGCTTCTTTAAACGAAAAAGACCGTGGTTCCCTTCGTACCCTATCCCATGTTGCATTTTGTTCATTGCTTCTCATTTTTTGTCCCCCCATTTATCTAAAATTTTAAGCTATTTTCATTGATTAAAACTTTTGTCCTCCCCAATGAATTCAATTTTTATATCAATGTATCACGATCAATCACTTGTTAAATCAATCGCTTTTCTTTTTC
>NZ_JBHIOY010000233.1:0-733 GCF_042195785.1 Bartonella sp. AP58NXGY
CCAGAATATTTTAATTTTGAAAGTTTTAAAGAAGGTATCAAGGAATTAGAAAGGATTCAGATTATAGAGAAGGGAACAAGAGAAGGTTGTTATTTCATTAATCCTGATATTTTTGGTCTTCCTAAATGTGATGAAACTTTTGAGTTCGATGAAGAAGAAACAAAAGCATACTTTACGGAAGAACACCCCAATAAACGCCTGCTTTAACTGTTTCTCTTTTAGAGAAAAATAAAAGTGTAGCATAAATGGCTATGAGAATAGTAACGTTGATGTTGTGTGAATTGGAATGTTTTCGGGAGCTGTTTTGCTTCAATCCTTTTCATCAACAGTTATTGGTGTTTATTTGTGCAGGGCAGTTTGTATGCCATATTTTATTATCTTTTCATGAGATAAATTTGATGGGTACGCCTTTTCAAACAGATCGTTGATCTGTATTTTTCTTCTTGATGTTTTGTGAACCCTGGATGATCAATTCCCTTGGAACTTAAGAGCGTTTAGACAAGGCATATCTCGTTTTTTTAGTGTTTTACCCCATGGGTCCTCCACTTATGATGTGTAAAAAAGTGATTTTGATTGATGCAACATAAAGAGATTTGAAATGAGAGAATCTTACGATCTTTGGAGCTTTCATTCAACATGCAAAGTAGTGAATACTCATCATAAATCAATGTATTATACCCTATTTAAAGATACGCAAATAAAATAAAAACGTGAAGCAATGCACCATTTTCAT
>NZ_JBHIOY010000234.1:0-730 GCF_042195785.1 Bartonella sp. AP58NXGY
AAAAAATAGCAGAAATCGATCAATGGAATGCACAATTAGATAAAAATCACGATGTTGTAGCCAATACGCGCCGTTTAACTAACATTGGAACTTTTCGCGCTTATGTTTTTGCTTATCTACAACAGCATCTCAACATCAACCCCAATATGACCTTTATGGCCCGACAATTACCCCCTACAGAAAATGGTTTACCCTTAGAAATCTATTGCTTTACGAATACCACCGTTTGGCTAGACTACGAACAAATTCAAGGAGATATTTTTGACCACCTTTATTCCATTCTTCCCTTTTTTGGTTTAAAGGTTTTTCAAAATCCTAGCGGTTCTGATTTTAATCAAGTATTAAAAGCAAAAGCAAAGTAAAAAGAATAAACTTCAAGTTATCAATTTTGAGTTAACCCTATTCATAAACAAAAGAGAAAGAAAAAGTATCATGAATGGCTCATTGGTACTCCTCCATCTTGCTGGTGCAGTTTCTTTACTTCTCTGGTCCACACGTATGGTGCGCACAGGAATTGAACGCGCCTATGGTGACAGACTTAAATATAACATGCGCCACGTCATTTCAAAACCATTGTTTGCTGTAAGCTTTGGACTTTTTACAGCGATGGTTTTACAGAGCTCTACAGCCATAACGCTTCTCGTTGGTTCCTTCGTTGAATCTGGTTTTGTCTCTGGAGTAGCAGGACTTATGGCTGTACGTGGAGGAGAGTTAGGATCAGCACTCGTTG
>NZ_JBHIOY010000235.1:0-728 GCF_042195785.1 Bartonella sp. AP58NXGY
CACTGACAACTGTTGGGATAATTTTATATTTTTGAAGTGCTTCAGGCACATTAAGATAAATCTAGACAATTTTTCCTGTGGCAGATAGGAGGATATTTTTGTCCTTTTTGATAACAGAAGCTTTGCTGATATCGATATTTGCAGTACTCTTATGAATATTTATAACAAGGTGCTTTCCTAGGGAGATATAAACGTGCATAGGATTGTTTAATGTTGAGAGAATTGTAGATTTTATTTCTTTTTTTATTATCTGCAGAAGCAATAATACTGTATGTTAGGAATGGTGCGAAACGAAGCAAAATGGGAAGTAGTATAATGGTATCTTCAGGATTCATAGCTAATACCCGCACTAATGTCAATTAAGCGAACGGGATTTTCACAATAAGCAGGTATCTACCTTTATTTGTTAAGGGCACGTGTTATCAAAAAACAAGCTTGCAAAACAACAAAGAACTTTTTTCACATGAAGTAAGACCAGCAGCAATACCTATCAAATCTTATTCAGTACTTCCAACTTCTACAATACATGTCGGATAAAGTTTTGCGAATTGAGCAATCTTTCCAGATATTCGTGAAGCCACCATTTGTCTCTCGAGAACAAACTATTTTAAAACAGCAAAGCAATACTTTTAAAGAAATTGCACGGGCATCTTTTGAAAGCAAAAAAGCTGAGTAAAAAAATGAAGGTAAAAATAGGGGAGGGTTTTCTCCACTGAAATTGCATGTTA
>NZ_JBHIOY010000236.1:0-725 GCF_042195785.1 Bartonella sp. AP58NXGY
TGCATTGCCATGAACCCACCCCTTGTCACTAGACCACATTTGACCGCAGACAGAAACATTATCAGAAACATGCGCATTGCCCTAAACATGGGTATCACAACCATAAACTTTAGCTTTATCACTCACTATAGCATTCCCATAAACTTTAGCTTCTCTATTGACCATAGCACCGCCACAAACATGGGCATTATCGCAAACCCTAGCATTGTCAAAAACTGTAGCGTTTTCATAAACATGGGCATTATCATAAACTTGAGAGGTTCCTAAAACACGTGCTTTATCATAAACCTCAGCATTGCCATAAATTCTAGTTTTATCAAGAAACTTGCCATAAATAGTGTCATAAATTTTTGCATTGCCATACACTTTAGCATGTCCAAAAATATCACCATAAATCAATGCGTTCTCATATACTTGCGCATTGCCATAAACTTCAGCTCTAATATGCACGCTAGCATTGCCATAGACCCTTGCATTTTCATAAATTTTTGCAGATCCAGTAATTTTTGCATTATCAAAAACATGGGCATTATCAAAGACACGGGCATCCCCATAAACCATGGCATCGCCTCCGACCCAGCATTCACCATTATGAGCTAAATTTGCAACCTGATGTATAAAGCCGCCGAGGTCCCCCGCTTTAACATTAGCAAAATCCCTTAAAGCACGAATGCGATAAAGAGTATAATCACCTACTTCAATCGTTTCGTCTGTAAATTCATATT
>NZ_JBHIOY010000237.1:0-725 GCF_042195785.1 Bartonella sp. AP58NXGY
ATTCCGGGAGTCTAAAAGTACTGAATCCGAGTCAGTTTTTTTGCTTTTAGTGCAGACAAGCACCTGGACATAGCAAAAACTCCCGGAATTCCGGGATATCCACAACAGTGGGTTCAATGGTACGCTCGGATTTAGGGCTTTTAGTTCCCTCTTGATCGGTGCGTAGACGATCAAAATATCTTTTAAGTAATAAAGGAATTTCAGAAGATTGGCAAGAAAAATGAAGATACTGGAAAGGTGAAAATATTTTTTGGAACTCAAGAATTATCTCTTTTTTTGTGAAAAAATGTTCTTTGAGATCGATATTAGGGTATGGAATACTTAGCGAGGATATTTTGACAACGAATTGGGCGTTCCTTTGCTGTTTTAAGAAAAAGGTGGAGGATGCGTAAAACCTACGGCCTCATCATTTTTTTTCAATGGTGCGTGTTTTTCTGCTTTAAAAGCTTTTCCTATTGATCGCATTTGTGTTAGTGGATAGATGAAACATGATCATCTTCAATTCTACACATTCTCCTATGCCATAAAGCACCGTTGTTTAATGCAGGAAGGAGTTCAAGGTCTCCTATTTTTCGGGTGTAATCAGATATTGCCGGTATGAAAACGAATATATCTTACAATTCCTCATGTTCAGGATCTGCCCTATAGTGCTTTGGTAATTTTAAAAAGTAATTGAATTTTTCATTATTTTTTATATATATATACTGAATAACGATATTTATATT
>NZ_JBHIOY010000238.1:0-258 GCF_042195785.1 Bartonella sp. AP58NXGY
AGGGGCAGGAAAATCTATTCTCCTTGATGCTTTATCGCTGGCTCTTGGGGGACGGGGAGATGCTTCGCTTGTGCGTCATGGTACTGATCGCGGGCAGGTCACCGCTATTTTTGATGTCCCTCTTTCACATCCTGCACGTCAGCTTATTCGTGAGAATGGTCTTGATGATGAGGGGGATATTATTTTACGGCGTGTGCAATCGAGTGATGGACGTAGTCGTGTCTTTATCAATGATCAGGTGGCGAGTGTTGCATTGAT
>NZ_JBHIOY010000238.1:362-724 GCF_042195785.1 Bartonella sp. AP58NXGY
TTAGATGCTTTTGGTGGGCTTGAAGATGAAGTCGAAAATTTGCGCCAGTGTTATCGGGTATGGCATGAATGTGAAGAGCGTTTGCAAAAACAGCGTCTTAAAGTGGAAAATGCAACGCGCGAGGTGGATTATCTGCGTGCGTGTGTGGAAGAACTTGAAAAGCTTGATTTTCAAGTTGGTGAAGAGGAGGCTCGCTCTCTTCGTCGCGCAGATATGCTTAAATTAGAAAAAATAGCGACGGATATTAAAGAAGCGGATGATCTTTTAAGTGGTCAAAAATCGCCCATTCCGATGCTTTCTAATTTGGTAAGGCGCTTGGAGCGGAAAATTCCTGAGGCAGAGGAGCTCATTGCACCAGTGGT
>NZ_JBHIOY010000239.1:0-724 GCF_042195785.1 Bartonella sp. AP58NXGY
TTTATATGATCCTTTGGACGACTCATCTTCCTGCAAAGATTGTATCCAATATCTTTCCTTTTAAAAACGGTTTCATCCATGAAACTGTAAATATCTCTTTGCAATCAACTTTACCCATGAGACTAATATCATCACCTTCTATAAAAAAATTTACATGTATCTGAAAATTTTTCGAAAGTATATTCTCTGAAACTGCTTTCTTTGACACATCATTGAACATTAAAGTTTCCTCAACATTCATCTCTTACGAATAATATTTTTGATAATTCTTTGTGTTGCAGGAATCCTGTTATCGATTTTTCATAAGCAATATGAGAAATGATCATCGTCAATAAATCAGTCACATTTTTAAAGATGCGACATCGTACTTTTCTAAATATTAAGTGTGATACCGCAATATGCACTCACTCAAAATGCATATGAGGCAACATTTGTGCGTGTGATCATATCTGGAAATATGTTTTATTAACGTGTAAAATGTATTCATTTATAAAAATCATTCACTTGCACATCACAAACAAGGTTAGCATAGAGAGATCAAAATGATTAAAATGGCTTTTATAGACCAGCTCAAGTGTCAAAGACGCTAGCAAATAAGTTGCAATATTAGGGATATGACGATGCTCGCTTTCATCTTTATTCAATAAAGAGCTTCCATTGAAATGTTTGCCCTCTTCTTGTTCAACTTTCATATAAAAGATTTAAAATTTTAATGAAATAAGTG
>NZ_JBHIOY010000240.1:0-722 GCF_042195785.1 Bartonella sp. AP58NXGY
GTTTTGTGCACGCTTAAACTTTTCCTGTCTGCGCCGCATTGCAGCCATTGAGCGCCCCCGTGCACTCCCTTCTTCGTCTAACGCGCTATTAAGAGTCAGTTTTCCACGGCGCCGTTCATCAGCTCCTTTGACAATTTTGGGTGCACGTATTTCTGATTTAGCAGGATTAGCACGTCGGCTATACCGTTCTTCCTCTTTATTTTCATCTATTTTGCGTTTTTCAATCACAGTTGTGTTTTTAGGCGTAAGAGGAATATCTGTCTCCTCAATGAGGGGAGGCTCAGAAAAAACAGGTGGAATCTGTACTGGCGATTTTTCTTCTTCTTGTTTTTGAAGTATTTCTTTTTCTTTGATTTCTTGCTTTAAAATTTCTTCACGTTCTTTAGCGCGTTTTGCTTCTTTTTCAGCTTGTTCTCTCATTATCCTTTCTTGGATATGTGCCTCTTCTAACGCACGAAGTCTTGCTTCCATTTCAGCCGATGAAAGATTGCTTTTGGTCACAGATTCCTGAGGTTTTTTTTCTTCAAAACGGGGTTTAGAGCGCTGGGGTGCAACATGCGGTTTTGTAATAGGCTGCAAGGTCTCAGCTTTTTCATCAGGTCGCGTAATTTTACGTCGTTTGGTTTCGACAACGACAGCTTTTGTGCGACCATGGCTAAAATTTTGCTTGACCGTACTCGTTTCCAAGACAGACCGCTTGAGAGTTAGTGTCTTCTTGCCTG
>NZ_JBHIOY010000241.1:0-721 GCF_042195785.1 Bartonella sp. AP58NXGY
AAGGAGAGTGATGGCAAAGAATCAATACGGCAGAAATTGATCTTTTATCGCCCAAACTTCAAGCAAGCACGCCAATTAGCCGTGTTGATTGGACCGCAGTTGGCAAAGCTTGTTCTGCTTGGCTTAGAAGAGGATAAAACAACATTGAGCAATGATGTTCTCATTCTTAAAGTTTGTGAGGCTTTGCTTACCCATGAGGCGATGGAAGGAATAGCCGTGCTTTTAGCCGATATGTCTCATGAATCTGTTGAACTGATTAATCGTCTTGATATTGTTGATCTTATGGCCGTATTTAAGGTTTTTTTTTCTTTTTTTCCCAAACACCAATCCCCTATGCCGGACAATTTGGAGCAGAGCTAGCTCTTTATTACCACTGGTCTGCTCTAGAGATCAATCAGATGGATTGGCTGGAAGTGATTGCCTATCGAGAAGAACTCGCGCGCCTTAAACAACAAGAATATGAAAGCCAAATGTTAGGATAAGATGCAATCATGGATGTTTCTCTTGTTGTCCGTTTTGTCAATCATCTGCAAGAGGGGATCGCCTCTGCCAAGCGAGACTTAAGAGCCTTTAGCCTCGATATTGCGCATTTCCAAAACCAAACACGAAAGCATTTTAAAGGGTGGTTTGACCCTGAGTACTTGAAGGAATCCACAGCCAATGCAGAAAATGCTTTTCACCATGCGCGTGGGCGCATGGTGGGGGCGCTTGCTCAAACGGC
>NZ_JBHIOY010000242.1:0-234 GCF_042195785.1 Bartonella sp. AP58NXGY
TGCATGGCTCACAGACCACAATTTTGGTGAAAGTTTTCGTTTAGAAACCCCCGCTGGAGTGACCGAAGGAAAATACCAAGCCGACAATCTCATTTCTGTTGATATGGGATGCCCAAATTTCAATGCAAAAGAGATGCCTGTTTCACGTGAAATAGTTGATACCAATCACGTAAAAATTACAGCTGGTCCCCTAAAAGATGCTTGTCTTGTCTCTGTTGGCAATCTCCACGCTAT
>NZ_JBHIOY010000242.1:350-720 GCF_042195785.1 Bartonella sp. AP58NXGY
GCTTGCATAACGTCAAAGAAAAGTCTAAATTTACGTACGTGGGAGCGAGGAGCAGGATTAACACAAGCATGTGGGAGTGCTGCGTGTGCCAGTGCCGTGGCCGCTTATCGACGTGGTTTGACACAGCGCCATATCGATGTAAATTTACCAGGGGGAACACTTAATATTTTTTACCGAGAAGATAATCACATTATTATGACAGGACCCATAAAATATCAATTTAGTGGTTTTTTAAATCCTTTAACAGGGTGTTATAAAAAGGATCACTCTTGATGGCAGTAGAAATTGTAACTTTCGGTTGTCGACTCAATAGCTACGAATCGGAAATCATTCGCAAAGAAAGCACTGCTTCAGGGTTAGATCAGCTCAA
>NZ_JBHIOY010000243.1:0-719 GCF_042195785.1 Bartonella sp. AP58NXGY
GGCATCGAAAGAGCCTGACCTTCATGCTGGTGAGACTGGATTGAATCTGTTTGAATACTTCCAAATCGACGATTGGAGTCTCGATTACTGCCACCATCAAATCCCCGTAAAAACATCCCTCGTAAATCTGGAACATTAAAGGTTTCTACACCATCTCCTTCTCCCCAAACCGTGCCTATCGTCGCAAATAAATCACCATAATCACGACGCAAATAAGCCTTCCCATCGCAAATTAACCAATCCTTTGGAATCCCGCGCATGCCAAACGTTCCTATAAAACCAGTAGGATAAAGACTGCTTTCTTCTTCTTCTAAAGGGAGTGGGGTAGGATTAACGAGATGCCAATGATCCCCATTATAAACCAATGTATAAATGCACCCTTGTTGGATTTCGCCTCCCCTTAAAGGACCAACCCCTAATTCTGTTGCTTTATAAACCGGCTTGCCCTCTAAATCATTCAAGACAATCGTGGTAGACCCAACATTCCTGCCCGTCGCCATAAAGCGCAAAACGATACCATTCTGATAACCTAAAAACTGTGAGGTGCTTGCAAGTCTTATCACACTCGTTTGGTTACTATGATTAACTGTAACAATCCCTTCAAGCTCTCCACCCGTGTCTGATAAATATTCACGCACGCGCTGCATCATCACACGGGCGCTCTTGTTTACACTGCTAGGATGCTGCCCTTCTGACCAATCAATTAAAGCATCACAACG
>NZ_JBHIOY010000244.1:0-718 GCF_042195785.1 Bartonella sp. AP58NXGY
AAAGTCTTACAGTGTTGAGAGGATTTTCGTTCCAGTCGGGTGAACTGAAGTCGGCATGACGACGATAAATTGATTGTATATTGCTATGGAAGGTAAGCTCTCCATTATAAATGGGCTCATCTGATGTAAAAGAATAATCGATACGTGGTAGAACCCATGCTTGTTGAGAGTGACGTGCAGAATGAGGATCGTTCAATATCGAATCTTGAAGTTTAAAATGATAAAAACGCATGTCAAAAGAGTTTTTTCCTGCAAGACCATTTAGATAGATCTGAGAAAGTTGTGTAGGATTGCTATAGTTTTCCAGCTTGTATGCACGGCTAAAATGTCGATCGGATTGTGTAAAAATATCCCATCCATAAGTCCAGTGTGAATTAAGACGAAAGTCCCCCTTTGCTAGCATATAACGGTTTTTATGCTGTGCATCAATCGTATCATTGTCAAATCTATGTGGTTTCATTTGATATATATGAGCAAAACGAATGTTATAACTGCCCATTTTTAAACGTTGACGCCATTCCCCTTCAGTTAAAAGCCCTTGTTGAGTATCACCCGTAGAAGAAAGCGTAAACTCGTAATTGGGGGCAAGATTCCAGAAATAAGAATTCTTTACTCCCATACCAAGATAATCAGTATAGAAAAAATGAGGTGTAAGCAGACCGCTCGCACGCCTGACAGTTGGATCGTAGAGCTCAAAATTGGGAAATTTTATAATCGG
>NZ_JBHIOY010000245.1:0-717 GCF_042195785.1 Bartonella sp. AP58NXGY
CTATAGCCTGCAACACCGGCAGCAACGTTCGCTATAGAATCTGCGCCTAAAGCAACAGCATGATCTGTATTTGCTCTTGAATAAAACCCTATAGAAAGAGCCTCTTTTTCCGTTGCATATGCACGATGACCAACTGCAGTTGAACCATACCCCAAAGCTTTAGAAACCGCGCCTAAAGCTGTTGAATAATCACCCTGAGCAGTGGTATAATCATTGTCCCCGTGTTCACTTTTTAAATTATATTCGGAACCTAGTGCGGTGCTGCTTTTCCCCAAAGCATGCGCCATGCGACCTATAGCCAAGCTATCTTCTTTTGTCGCCTGCGCCTGATCACCCATAGTAATAGCAAATTTTCCTGTTGATTGTGCCTTATGACCAATAGCAACACTTATCTCCCCTGCTGCATTTGCCAGCCCACCTAAAGCAACAGAAGAATCTCCTTTTGCTTCCGATCCTACACCCACAGCAATGCTCACCTTTCCAGCAGCAAGCGACGCAACACCAAAGGCTAATGACCCTCCCGTAAGGGCCGTTGCATTTGCACCAAATGCTGTTGAATAACTCCCCTGTGCCGCAGATCCACAACCAGTGGCAAAAGAATAAACACCAAAAGCCTCAGGCATTATATTCGCATCACCACCAGTCAAACCTCCCATATAACCAATATTCCCACGGGTTTGCCCATTACCAGTCCAAACTAGTTGCTTATCGCTGTGA
>NZ_JBHIOY010000246.1:0-289 GCF_042195785.1 Bartonella sp. AP58NXGY
CAGAGCGTTGAATATCTTTTAAAACCTCATGAAATGTCGCTTATTGATTGGTTTTATGAAAACTCTGCAGAAATAAAGCAGGAAGGACATGATGATGGGTCTGTTACCATTAGAGCTGTTCTTACTTCTGAAGCAAAAAAACAACTAGAAAATATCAAAAAAAATATGAATTAAGTTTTTTAAAGCTATTGTTGAACTTTTTTGCTCAAATTTTATGTTTTTCTTATCTCAAAATAATATGACAGCAAGTTAAGAGGATAGTTACTACTTTCTCTTAATAAAATAATAT
>NZ_JBHIOY010000246.1:330-715 GCF_042195785.1 Bartonella sp. AP58NXGY
AGATGAGTCTTAAATGTAATAAAAGACTGTTCATACGTACGGTATGGCGAAACATTTTGATTGTTTTGCTGTTGCAAGTGCTGTGTATCTCTTTGATTTGGTTTTATTATTTTATTCAGCCCCGTGGCTACCAAGCAACTTTAGTATTTTCATTATCTGATTCCATAGGAAAGCCATTATCAAGCGAAAAACAAGACAATATTATCGCCTTTTTGCTTTCACAGCCTATGTTCTTAGATGATTCGCATTTTTCTTTAAAAGCTTTTTATAAGAAAAAAAAACAGGAAAATATTCGTTTATCGCGTCATGGTGATCTTATTAATCTTACTTTCGAAGCTGAGACACGTGAAGCAGCTCAACGGGGAGTGGAAACTTTTTTTTCTGT
>NZ_JBHIOY010000247.1:0-715 GCF_042195785.1 Bartonella sp. AP58NXGY
ATGATGATTTTGCACGGGCAGGCTGTAGTACGTGGATCTCAAAAAGCTCTTGTCGTTATCGATATGCCTTTTGGCTCTTATGAGGAAAGTAAAGAGCAGGCTTTTTTAAATGCATCGCGTATTCTTGCACAAACGGGGGGTGGAGCTGTAAAGCTTGAAGGTGGAGTTTATATAGCGGAAACAATAGATTTTTTATGTAAACGTGGCATACCAGTGATGGGACATATTGGTCTTACTCCCCAAGCAGTCAATCGTTTTGGTGGTTTTAAGACACAAGGACGGAAAGAGAGTGATTGGCAAAGAATTGAAGATGACGGAGCAGCGATTGAAAAGGCTGGTGCTTTTGCTATTGTTTTGGAAGGGATTGTCGAACCTTTAGCCGTAAAATTGACAGAAAATCTTTCTATTCCAACAATCGGTATTGGTGCATCCAATCAATGTGATGGACAAGTCTTGGTGATGGAAGATATGTTGGGCTATGGTGCTCACGTACCCAAATTTGTACGTCGTTATGGAGACCTTGAACAAGCCATGAAAACCGCAATCAAAAACTATGCAGAGGATGTTACATCCCGTTCTTTTCCAGCGGATAGGGAAGTTTATAAACTGAAATAAATTCTCGTTTAAGTTAAAAAGTTCGACAAGAAAACATTTGTCTATTTTTATAATGAACGTGCATTATTTCATATATTTTTGTATGCAATTTTAGCTATGA
>NZ_JBHIOY010000248.1:0-714 GCF_042195785.1 Bartonella sp. AP58NXGY
AGATACAATACCGATTAACCAAAACAGTCTTATAAATCGGAGATTTTACTATGGCTTTGTAATGGAAGACTGTATCGCGTAAATCGATATATTTATTAAACTGCGTGTATGCAACATGAGAAATAATACACAGCATAAAAAGTAGTACCAAAGCACAATGTCTAAATACCCAAATACGGTATCCAATGAAAAAGAAAACTGGTGTTCCACGTGCTTAGAAGTGACAGGCAAAGAAACAGCCTCTTCATAACTATTTGGAAAAATTAAAACGACAAGTGCTAAAATTATTAGATTTAAAATTCGGTGCATATATTGTTGTAAATCACGTGTTAGGATCACCCAACCCGTTGTATCATCATGTTTATATTTTGGATTATTTTGCAATTCAAAAGGAATATGAGAATTGCATAAAATTACAAAAATATTTGTTATTATTATCAAACCAAAAGAGGCAAATATCAAAATACTTTGAATAAAATAGGGATTTTTTTTGATATCTAAAAAGCATAAAAATATAAAAACTATAATGCCAAACAAGGCTCTTAGTTGCTTATCTGTAAACATTTTCATTTCCTGCGGTTTTCGATAGTTTTTTAATCTCTCTGTTGATGTCATCTATGAGAGGTTCGTAATTAAGAACGCTTTTTGGCAAATTGCCACCATAACCCCATGCTTTTACTTGCGCTTTGGTGCTAAAATCTGCCTTTTCTGGTA
>NZ_JBHIOY010000249.1:0-252 GCF_042195785.1 Bartonella sp. AP58NXGY
CCTGCCTCCAAACGAATATTGTTTTGTGCAAGCAAAACAACATCATTCCCGGCTGCAAAATGTCCCCCTTTACTCAAAATATCATCACTCTGCACAGATAAGTTATGGGGTGCACTTATCCGCCCTGAATTGACCAAGTCTTTTGTGGTCATATTGACATCATCACCCATCATCAAAGCCCCAGCAGAAACAAAGGAGGCTCTGTCTTTTTCAGGAATGTAAAGCACCGGTGCATAAACCTCCATGCCCTTG
>NZ_JBHIOY010000249.1:340-714 GCF_042195785.1 Bartonella sp. AP58NXGY
AGGGGAGATTGTGGGCTTTGGCATAGTCTGCCCCTCTATCCAGCAAGGTTTTAACTTGTTCAATCGAATCTTTTCCCGGAATAAACGACCCTTTGCCTAAGCCTTGCCCCACAAGATCACGCATTTGTTTTTCAATCAGTTGCTTTTCAAAATAAGCATCCCCTAAGAAGAAAATCTCCCGATCTGGCTTATAACCAATTCTGTTCAAAAAATAGGCTGAGCCATAAAACTTACCAACATCAAGGAATTCTGCCCGCGTTTCATAAAGGAAATTCTGGTTGGGCAGCGTGCCCCCAACACCGCCCGATTGAGGCTTTGGCAAAGGAAGCCCCTCAGAAAGATCCCCTGAATTATTGAGACCCCCCTTTGGTGTA
>NZ_JBHIOY010000250.1:0-317 GCF_042195785.1 Bartonella sp. AP58NXGY
CACCAGATAAACATGGTGATTGGCTTGGTCAACGTGATGAAAGTTTCAAAGCATTCTTAGCTTTAGGTGAAAAGAAAGGACATAATAAAAAGCTGTTTGAAATATTTTCTTTTGGGGTTGTAACCAATCGTGATGCTTGGGCGTATAACTCAAGCCGTGAAGCTTTAGCTAAAAATATGCGCAATATGATTAACTTTTATAATAGTGAAGTGAAGCGTTTTAATGATACTTATGCACATGCTGACCGTAGGATACATAAAAATGCTGTAAATAATTTCGTCAATTCCGATGAAAATAAAATCAGTTGGAGCTATAGT
>NZ_JBHIOY010000250.1:341-713 GCF_042195785.1 Bartonella sp. AP58NXGY
AAAGTTTTTTAAGTTTGAAGATTTATGCCTTATTCAAAGCCTTTATCGTCCTTTTTCCAAGCAGTGGCTTTATTATAATCGTACCTTTAATGAAGTAATTTATCAAATGCCGCGTATATTCCCGACAAATCAAGCGGTTGAAAATAAGGTAATACAAATTACAGGTATAGGAGCAAAGAAAGAATTTTCTGTATTGATGACTAAAGCTTTGCCTAATTTAGATACAATTGAAAAAGGAAAATGCTTTCCACGCTATATTTACGAAGATACTGAATCTTTAAAAGATAAAAACAAGAAACAATCTCATTTATTTACAGAAGCAAACACAACAGCTGGTTTACAACGCCGTGATGCCATTACTGATGAGGGATT
>NZ_JBHIOY010000251.1:0-328 GCF_042195785.1 Bartonella sp. AP58NXGY
GGGAATAGACCAACAGCAAAAACAATATTAGGCGTACTATAAGCAAAAAAATCAAAAATTAAACTACCTATTATACGCATAAAGCCGTATAGAAAAAAAATCAAAAGCACATAACAACCAGCGCTTGACCCAATAATCGTCTTCGTGTCTTTAAACGCTTTAACCAAAGAGAGTAACCAGCGGTACCCCAATATAAGCGAAAGCGCCAAAACACAATAAGGAAAATAACTCACAGCACCATAAACATAAAGAAAAACAAGACACAAAACAACGAGCAAGAAAACCAAATGTTCAACCAATGTTTTTTTCTTCATCAAAGGAAAAATAA
>NZ_JBHIOY010000251.1:338-713 GCF_042195785.1 Bartonella sp. AP58NXGY
GAAACGGCGCCGATAATAGATAATGTCAATTTGTCAAGCATTATAGTAAGCCTCAGAAATAGAATTTATTAATATTGCGTAGTCTGAAGAAATGCCAAACATAGACAAAAGACCAACAGCAAAATGAATTACAAAAGGCAGATAGAAATAGGCCTTTCGCTTATCTTCGAAACCAAGATACATAAAGCGCGTATTTACAACATGCATCAATACAATCATGCCCGCGGCAATAAGATAGCTGATCGCTTGTGGACAAGATTCAAATGCGACATAGCCCACCATTTGTGGCGCCCTATCAACACGGTAATTCAAGTAAAGAAAAAGAGCTGGGAGGGTCTTATAGCATAAGTCTAGAACACCCCAGCCCAGCCCGAA
>NZ_JBHIOY010000252.1:0-323 GCF_042195785.1 Bartonella sp. AP58NXGY
GCGTTTCATCAATATCGCTTGCATAAACCTGTTGGGGCTCAATGCCCATTTGCGCTAAGAGCATTAAACGCCGTGGCGAAGCAGAGGCAAGCACCAAATGAATTTCTTCTCCCAAATCCATTTTTCCCCCAAGAGTTTCTGCCCAACGCTTTTTCCCCCACTCTTTTATAATTTTCATTTCCACCCCTTTTACAATCGGCTTATTTCTTCCCCTATTTTAAGCGCCATGGGTCTCCTTATTCTTTATTGTGCACTACCCTTATTGTATACTTTCCGCACTGATTTTACACTTTTTCAAGGTCACTTTAAACATTGCTCTTTTT
>NZ_JBHIOY010000252.1:371-711 GCF_042195785.1 Bartonella sp. AP58NXGY
GACTGTTAAAAATAACAGAAAGAATATTGTGACTTTTACAAAAAAGCGCGGGGGCATCTATGAGATTACTTATAACGGTATGTAATGCGTCCTTTTGTTAAATCATAAGGGGTCATTTCGACCATGATTTTATCACCGGCTAACACGCGAATGCGATTTTTTCGCATTCTTCCAGCGGTATGAGCAATAATTTCATGATCATTTTCGAGTTTTACACGAAACATCGCATTCGGCAAGAGTTCGGTAACGATACCCGAAAATTCTAAAACTTCTTCTTTTGACATAAACAATCATTTCCTTATATAAGGCTCATATTTTATGAATCTAGCGTTATTTTCCA
>NZ_JBHIOY010000253.1:0-710 GCF_042195785.1 Bartonella sp. AP58NXGY
ACCTCATTAGACAGATGCGTATTTACATTCTGGACACTCGTATCAAGACCCGCAAACGCACTTCCAACATCGTTATATGAATTACTTGCTACCTTACCATCTTCACCAACGTGAGAGATCTGATAAGTCGGAGCTGTAAAAATACCCTCTTTGAATGCCGAACCACCACCAAAATATGTTGCTACCTGATCGCCCAATTTATGAAGCTGATTACCCGTTACTGCATCCGTCGAACCAGATTTAATGTCCCCATCTAATAGAGATGTAAGCTTGCTATTTGTCTTCGCTTCACCTGATCCATGCGTCGCTACAAACGCGCCTTTAGCTTTATCCCACAACAAGGCGTCACCTTGAGCAGTGGTAATCTCATTTTTAATCTCATTGGTGATTTCTTTATGAAGATCCGTGAAAGAAGTACCTACTCCAGCAAACGCAGATGCCACATCATGATATTCTTTATCTTCTGTTGTACCATCTTCTTTAAAGCCTTTAACCGTGAATGTAGGAGCTGTCCATGTACCGTTTTCATAGCTAGCGCTACCACCTAAAGTTTTCGCAACTTTATCACCTAACGCATGAAGCTGATTACCCGTCACTGCATCACTTGAGCCAGATTTAATGTCCCCATCTAATAGAGATGTAAGCTTGCTATTTGTTTTACTACCTTCTTTGCCATGCGTCGCTACAAAGGCTTTAGCCGTTTCACTCCA
>NZ_JBHIOY010000254.1:0-368 GCF_042195785.1 Bartonella sp. AP58NXGY
TTATGCTACGCTCTGTATCAAGAAGCGATGATAAATCCCCACTCTTTCTAACGTTACGAATATGACTACACAAATCATTTCGTATATCACATAATCTCTTCATCTCTTCGCGGCTAATGTATCATTGATTTTTTTCACATAGCCTTCTTCGCGAGACAAAATCCGTTCTAATTCTTTAGAAATAATGACCTCCTATCATAACACCTTTGTCTAGCCAATCTGCACAATATTCTTCATCCGCATTCTTGGTAGAAAACCCCATATCACGTATAAATTGTGCTCCATTTTGAGATCTAAGAAACAAGAGTGTGTGAGCTGGTAAATCAGCTATTGCTAACCATTCCCATGCTGCTTTGTCATCACCAGCA
>NZ_JBHIOY010000254.1:387-709 GCF_042195785.1 Bartonella sp. AP58NXGY
TTCTGATTCAGAGAAATAGATACAGTCTTAATCTAAACCGCCTGCTCGCAATTCCTCACGTTCAGCATCTGTCATATAACTTTTGGGTAATTTCTTTTGCATAGGAAATTCCTTTCTGTAATCTTCTTTTAAATATTAGTCTAATGGTTGAAGCTGATCAATTAAATTTTCTAGGCACTTTTCAATCTGTCGTGTAAGAGGAAAATTAAGATATCTGTTTTGATCTTTGATGTTTTTTATCAAGAAAAAACATCGTTTGAGGGGATGTGATATGAAGGGGGCTTGGCTTGGCGAAGTTGGAGTGTAGCGTATTGTTGCTTGA
>NZ_JBHIOY010000255.1:0-709 GCF_042195785.1 Bartonella sp. AP58NXGY
TGAGAGGGGGTATCATACCCACCTGCTCCCATTCTCCGTGTGTTGTAGGGCGAATTCGTTTGCTCTCTCCCCCTCGGTCTGTCGTAGGGATCTTCTTGGAGAGGCTGTCTTTTGTTTGCTGCTTGTATCTCTTCTGGGCTTAGGATGCGCGGACCGCCTCTTCTGCGTGATTTATCTACTTGGGCGTAGAGGGGCTCTGGCTTTTGGGTTTGTGGATTTTGAGGTTCTTGTTGTGGGTGGCTTTTTTTCATGGCTGTTTCCTTTCAATATTTTAGAAAACCTCTTTGGGGCATTCCCCACTTTTTTGATATCTTGACAAAAGAAGATATCGAATTGAATGGCCTGCCAAAGATTTCGCGCTATTCATATTGATCTGTAGTGGAGATTTATGTCTTTTATACAGTTTTTTTGTGAAATCTTATCAATAACTTATAATAAATTATAGGACCCATTGTGAGGACTATTTTTTTGTAACATTTTAAAACAATTGGTGGGGTAAGCGCGATGAAATGATTGGGATCAAGCGTTTTGTTGGAAGGCAAAAAGGCTCCTTTTTAGCCGGTAAGAGCCAGCGATGAGGAACGGCTAACTTTCAAGTTGCGGATTTGACATTGTGCGTCTCTGGTGTTCTTGACAGTCTGTGCAATTTCTTTTGCTTTGCTTTCCGGTGTCCCAAGGAGGCAAGCCAATCTTGTATGATCTTTTTCTT
>NZ_JBHIOY010000256.1:0-709 GCF_042195785.1 Bartonella sp. AP58NXGY
GTAATCTAGCTATGATGGCTTTTAGAAGACCTAATTTGATAAGCATTCTGTTTTAAAGTGCTAAAAATCAAAATTTTTTGCAAAGATGTTTATTACTTAAAGCCGTTATTATAAAAATTATAAAAAGTTTTGGAAGAAAATTTATTGTGCGTTTACAAAATCTTCAGTCGATGTTCTTGCATATGCAAGTATGCATAATATGCTTTATAATATAAAAAAGCTAAAGTATTTTGTATTTTCCTCGATATACAAGATATTTTATTGAATCCATTCAATTTTTGTAAATCAGAAAAACTATCCTCTTGAAAATTCAACCGTTATTGAAAGATAAAGAGTTTTATTGCATTTTGTTTGAGAGAGTTTCATTCTTTTAAAAAAAGTATGGATGAAGAACGTTTATTGAAGTCTTTTAATGACAAATTTTAAAAAGACAGCACATTCGCACTGCCTTTTTTAAAATGAATAAAATATACGCTGTTTTTATAGTCTTTTCTTAAAATTGATAGCGTATTCCTCCTGAAAAGCTTGCTCCAGATATCCCAGCTTTTTGAAGTTTATGTTGATAATGAACATTAGCATGAAGGGCGATATTTTGTGATAATTGTGCATTCACACCAAGCCCACCTTCAAGGGAAGCTCCCATAGCATCAAGATGGAACGATTCACCAATCTGTATGGTGGCATTATTAGAAAAAGCTTTAACAATATT
>NZ_JBHIOY010000257.1:0-707 GCF_042195785.1 Bartonella sp. AP58NXGY
CAATTACCAGAGAAACAGAAGCGCGCAAATCGGTTGCCATCACGGGGGCGCCTTGCAACTTCTCCTTTCCATAGACAGTTGCTCTCTCACCATCGAGTTTTATCTCTGCCCCTAAACGATTAAGTTCTTGAACATGCATAAAACGATTTTCAAAAACCGTCTCCGTGATATGGGAAATGCCTTCAGCCCGTGTCATCAGCGCCATAAACTGCGCTTGGAGATCCGTTGGAAAAGCAGGATATGGTCCTGTTTTAATATCAACCGGCATAATTTTTGTGTTTTTTGGATTTCGCTTCACGTGAATTCCTTGAGGCTCTCATGTGAATCTCAAGCCCTGTTTTTTGTAAAACCTTCAGCACTATTGTGAGATGATGAGGATTAGCATTTTTCAAAAAAGACATCACCCCCCACTATTGCCACCTCTTCTGTTTCATGGGATTCCCCGCTATCACCGCCTCTCACAGCGCACCTAAAAACATGCCTGAATGCCCCCTCCAAACAACAGACATTCAAGCCATGTTCTTGGGATAAGATCACGCCGTTATCCGTTGAATTTTCGCCCCACATCGGGCTAATTTTTCTTCCAACCGCTCAAAGCCACGATCAAGATGGTAAACACGATTAACGATTGTTTCGCCCTTTGCTGCCAATGCCGCAATCACCAGAGAAACAGAAGCGCGCAAATCCGTCGCCATCACGGGGGCGCC
>NZ_JBHIOY010000258.1:0-705 GCF_042195785.1 Bartonella sp. AP58NXGY
AACAATAAAATTATTAAGTTTATGCTGATAGTGAATTAATACATTCTCAACAGCCGCATCATTGGGTAAATAAGATCGGAAATGCTCTACCATTTGACTAGCTAATTTTTGTAATAACAGCGTATGGCTATCATAATCAATAAAGTCATTATCAATCAAACAACGAATGATATAATTTTCAAGATGAGGCTCTTTGATATATTCATTCTTAGAAGTGAGAAAAATGCTTTTATGTGTCCGCAATTCTCGAATTAAAAGTTCTTTACTAACAGGTTGCAAGTTTAAGCTTTCTAGATTTTTCAAATCAAAATCAGAAAAACCATAAGTAACCTCACGTGAAGGTACGAGTACAATATTGGGAATATCTATGATTAATTCTGGTAATTGTTTTGTCAGAATTGTAACCACTTTTGACACAAGAGACTTTTGTGCTAGCGGCATAGTACTCATAATTTTATTGCTCATTTTTTCTTGTATCGATGCAGAATAAAGCATTTGAGAACTTGGTAAGTTATCATTCTCTTTGATAATATTCCACGCGATAGCAGCAATTTGTTGCTCTTCGGGCGTCAATACAGGGGAATCTGTATTCCGTAATACGATATTTTTTAGATCTGATGCTCTATCTATATCGCAATAACGCGTTCCCGCCGTTTGCATAAATAAAGCTTCCACTTGACATGGAACCGTCGCTATATCCGACTT
>NZ_JBHIOY010000259.1:0-705 GCF_042195785.1 Bartonella sp. AP58NXGY
TTTGGAAGATGGAGGCCATATTTTTATGGCAAAATGATTCTTTCAAGTCTTTAAGGCTCTATAAAGGCTCAATTGCTGGAGTTTTTTCAACATCCAGATTTAATGCAACTGCATATTTGAGATAAATATGGAGATAATGATAATTAAGAATATTATAAGAAGCACTAACTTTTCTAGGATAGTTTAGAAAAAGAGTTATGATCTTGATTGATTGATGAAATGCAAATACAGCCCGATTTATAAAGAAGTATGAAGACACCAAAGGAAAATTCTTTTCTTTACCGTTATTTTTAATTCACAGTTATGCTTTCAAAAGTATCTCAAAAAATACAGTTTAAACCATTAAGATTGGTGTCTTGCTTACACTTATTATCTTCTTTTAAAGAGAGGTACCCTAGTATCCTCATCCATTTCATGATAAGATCAATGAATGCTATAATATACGTCAATGGTGTATTATAAATGCCCTTGTGAAGCGTATAAAGCCTATTGATGACCCCTTAATTATTCTTTCTCAGCTGTCAATATCGCGACAGCTTTTATATTTTGAGAGAAGACATAAGAAGTCTTTTACTCCTTTCTTGAATAATTTTCCATCTACAAACTCATTACGTTTGTGACCGGCAAGAGGATGACTTTAATTGATAAAATATGAGAATGAGAAGATTTATGATGAGGGGGTTTTTATGGTATTCGGCGCTATTA
>NZ_JBHIOY010000260.1:0-704 GCF_042195785.1 Bartonella sp. AP58NXGY
CAAGTTTCCAAAGATCATCAGCACTCTTTACACAGGGGATACGAGGCAGTTCTTTAGAAAGGTTATCGGCATAACGAGGGCGATAATCTTCCGAATGAAGTAAACCGTAAACATAATAAAATATATCATCTTTTGTTATGGCTTCATTAGGATAAGCAGTTTTAAAGTGTGCTAATCCCGCATCTGTAATGCCATCACGAACTTTCTTTTTTTCATTTGTTATAAATAAGCTATGGTCATGATGTTTCTTCTCTTCACAATGAAACATAAGCGGATAACATCTTGTTTTTTCTAATGTATCATAGGTAATGGGTTTATTAGTCATGAGACAAGAGAAACTTGAGTTACTACCACTACCTGAAACACAAATACCAAGATTATCAGGGAGATTTGAATTAAAAAATTGATGCGTTTGTCCTATCCGTTCATTAAGGAATGATGATGCATAATGCCACGTTGTCATAAACGGGCGATAAAGAATGAGAGCTTTTAGATGAGATTCAAATGTTGCTTCTATGCTCCGTTTTAATTTGGAGATAAGAGCATCCGTCCAACTGATTTTTGTAGTATCATAATCAATGATTTTTTTCATAGATATAGACGGATTTTCAGCAACGAGACGCCTTTGTTCATTAAAAAAATCAATTGTCTTTTGCACAGATGTACTTAGTGCATCTGTTGAAAAATTACAAACCCAAGAATCT
>NZ_JBHIOY010000261.1:0-702 GCF_042195785.1 Bartonella sp. AP58NXGY
GCAATGTTGATTTCACTACCTTCTACTGCACCTCCAATAGTGAGACGATGCGTTGTTTTGTCTTGCTGAACAAAGCTCTCGCTTTCCACTTTGGTAATCACATTATTAACCTGTTCAGTCAATTTGTTCTGAACATTCGTGATAGAACTTCCAACACCTGCAAGCGCATCAGCTACATTCGTATAGTTCTTGTCAAAAGAAGTACCATCCTCACCAAACTGCTTGATCTTGAAATCCGGTGCTTTCCATTTGCCCTCTTTATCATATCCAGCACCTCCACCAAAATAGGTTGCAAGTTGTTCGTTCAGCGAATAAAGCTGACTACCCGTTACAGCATCTGTTGATTTAGCGCTAATCTCACCATTTGCAAGGAACGTAATTCTACTGTTTTCTTGTGTCCTGACAGCTTTGCCTTTTTCTTCTTTACTCTTTTCATGACGCGCTACAAAGGCATCGGCTTCCTTGCTCCATAACAAAGAATCCTGTGCTACTCCTTCGGAAACCTCTTTAATCCGTGCATTCACATTCTTGATATTTGAATCAAGGCCTGCAAAAGCGGTTCCAACACCTTGAAAGTCACTCTCTGTTACAACTCCATCTTTAGCAATGTAAGATAATTTATACGTTGGCTGTGTAAGAGCTCCATCTTTAAAGGATGCTTCTCCACCTAAAAACTTAGCTACATCCTCACCGATTTTATTA
>NZ_JBHIOY010000262.1:0-298 GCF_042195785.1 Bartonella sp. AP58NXGY
CCTCTGTTCATTAGTTTATATTTGTTCAATGCAACGCGAAAATACAGTGATGCATGGATTACAACTTTGATTAATTTTACTATTTTACAAGGTCTTGTGATCATGCTTGGAACCATTATATGTCAAGTGATCCTACAGGTTCTCAAAGTTTCATATGATTCAATCTATGTTCTTTTCCCTCCTGTCATCGTCATTTCGATCATAGGGGTTATCATCTTTCGTGCGCTTCCTAGTATTGCAACGGCTCTCGCCTCTGGTGGACCATACTTTAACGCTGGTGTCTCTTCAGGAGGTCAGA
>NZ_JBHIOY010000262.1:428-702 GCF_042195785.1 Bartonella sp. AP58NXGY
TGGTCGGTTTTAAGATAAAGTACCTCCTTAAAAGAATGAGCATTTTTGTTTTTGCCTTGCGTGCGCCCTTTGGCGCACGCACCGTGATCCTGTTCCATGAAAGACCTAAAACCCTAGGTCTTACAACAAAATCAATCACAATATTACATCACATAAATTTGTAAAAGTGTTCAGGAATAAAGGCTCTTATGCATTGCATTCCAAGATATTTGTGAGTTGAAAAAATGAAACGAAAAATAACTTTTGTTATGATCCTAACAATCGCGCTTACTGG
>NZ_JBHIOY010000263.1:0-701 GCF_042195785.1 Bartonella sp. AP58NXGY
AGGTGCTCGACCGCACTAAAAGCAAAATGCTGACTAGGGTTCAGTACTTGTTACTCCCGGAATACCAATGCGAGGGCGCTCGCAACCGGAGGGGAAGCAAAGTGCAAACTAAAAATTCACAGTTTCAAACCAAAAACCCACATTTTATTGATGTTTCAATCGGCAAAAGAATTCGTCAAAGACGCATGGCCATGGGGCTTACTCAAAAGGCATTAGGGAATTCTTTAGGGGTGAGTTTCCAACAAATTCAAAAATATGAAAAAGGTTTAAACCGTGTAAGCGCAAGCTGTTTACTAGAAATCGCTACACAACTACAAGTTCCAATAAGCTTTTTTTATGCGGATCTTTTAACAAAGGATATTGTCTCAAAAGACCATCACGCACACCCTGATCAATACATCTATAGCGCACAAGAATTTTCCCTTTTAAAAAACTTTAGAGAGCTTACCCGCAAAAAACAGCAAGCGATTTGGTGTCTAATCTCTGACTAGACCAAAGTGCACAGAAACATTCTTCGCGCATCTCCCCCTAAAATATAAGATTCAGATCAAGCCCCCTCAAAGGACAAAGGACCGTATTTCAAAAAACTTACCAAACAAGCCGTCCCTTAAATATTCAACATGACATGCGCACAAAAACACCTAAATTGTAAATCTATTCTCCAATACCAACCTCACAGAACGGTGTTTTAGGGCATGATA
>NZ_JBHIOY010000264.1:0-299 GCF_042195785.1 Bartonella sp. AP58NXGY
ATTCTTAATAATTAAGAATCTGAGTAATGCTTCCTTACCTCCTCATCGTCACTCAAAATCAAAGATCTCTTTCTTTTCCATGAAAGAGATTTACCATGCATAAAATTTCAAAAAATAAAGGCCCTATCAAAGACAGGACCTCTTAGACTTGAGCTTCTTTATTTCCAAAAAACTAGAATTTATAAGCTATTCCTGCACGGAAATCATTCGTCTTATATTTAATTTCAATTTCGTCTTTAAATTTCTTTTTACCAAAATCTGAGTAACGATATTCCGCACGTACAACAAGATTATCTGTC
>NZ_JBHIOY010000264.1:321-701 GCF_042195785.1 Bartonella sp. AP58NXGY
GAGTATAACCAACCACCGTTTTTGTCACATCCGATGTCTTATTAAAGGATTCATCTCCTGTAATGACTGTCGACAAAACATCTTGAAATTGTCCATAGGCGATACCACCTGCAATATAAGGCATCACACGATGAGCAGATAACCCTAAACGCACCCGTGTCGCACCCGTCCATTTTTGTTTGAATGTATGATTAAAAGTTAAACTATTTTTTTCTTCTTTATGCTCTGGATCAGATCGAGAAAAACCTCGCCCCTGTAGTTTTGCCCTTTTCAAACTTTTCTCTTCTGTACCTTCAGTTCCTTCAGTGCCTTCAGTGCCCGATCCACCAGCCTCAGTTCCTTCAGTGCCAGACCCACTAGCGCTAGATTCTTCAGTATGG
>NZ_JBHIOY010000265.1:0-242 GCF_042195785.1 Bartonella sp. AP58NXGY
TTAAAAAGAGAGCAATATAAAAATACTTTTTACAAAAAAGAAAACTTTGCTTTTTATGCCTTAAAGGTCATGAATACTTCTTTTTCATTGAATGTTTATTTTGCAATTCACTGTCAACTTAAGTCTTTAAAGATATTATGACGTATGCAACCATATTTATTCTTCACTAAAAAACCAACAAAGAGAGCAGCACCCCATGGTAATAAACCGGTACAATAAACCGCTGCGATAGATCGGTGTTG
>NZ_JBHIOY010000265.1:330-699 GCF_042195785.1 Bartonella sp. AP58NXGY
GGAGCTGTTGGTGTGTGTGCGTGGTGTGGAGGCGTTTAGATATCTGGTTTTGGTGCAGGGTACAGGCTTTTTGTTTGAGTCTTGAAAGGGAGGAGAGAGCGGAGTTAGCTGTTTTCCTTGAGTGACTTGAGGGAATAGTGAAGCATTTTCGTGTGATGTGGAGGTGTTAGGGGGGCTCATGTTTTGGGAGCAACGTTTCAGATAACAATGGGCTGGTGTTAAAAAAATGTTGCCTGCTCTATAGATAAAGAGAGGGGGCTTAAAAGAAGACATGGGGGGCGTGTGTGGGGATGCGCTTGGGTTTTGCTGGAATTGTTGTGCTGTGTATGTGGGTGAAATTGTCCTTGGATTTTGCTTCTTGAAAAGAGG
>NZ_JBHIOY010000266.1:0-281 GCF_042195785.1 Bartonella sp. AP58NXGY
AGCATCGTCAATCGCATCAATCACAATATTATTAACCCGTTGATCCGTATAATGTTTGGATTCATCAAGAATAAGCTTCATCTGCTCTTGGGTATAGTCATGGAGCTGACCACCATTTACAGCTTCTTTTGATCCTTTCTCAATTTTACCATCAGCGACATTATCAATCAACACAGGCTCACTTGGATCACCACCTTTCAAAGTGATTTTATTGATTTTTTTACCGTTTTCATCTCTGTCATAGCGAACAGCATCCTCAGCAATATCGTTAACTTTATTAT
>NZ_JBHIOY010000266.1:359-697 GCF_042195785.1 Bartonella sp. AP58NXGY
ATCAACTCTATTTGAAATATGCTTAACATCTTTTTCGACACCCGTGATACGTTCATTGGTCTTCCAAAGTTGTCCAACATTGACGGCATCTTTCGAACTTTCAGCAATTTCACCATCAGCTACACCGGTAATCTTACTCGGTTTACCATCACGGTTAGCATCATAAGCTTTCTTATCCTCATTCCACTTTAAAGCATCTGAATCGACCTTGTTGATGACATCATCGATACGGTTGTTAATATTTGACATCCCATCATTAATATCACCAAAAGCATCAGCGACATTATTGTGCTCTGTTTCAACAGTCTCACCATTCTCATTAACTTTAGAAATCTTGA
>NZ_JBHIOY010000267.1:0-260 GCF_042195785.1 Bartonella sp. AP58NXGY
CGTGTGTGGATGAGCAAGCGTGAGGCTGAAAATTTTTATGCTGTTCATAAAGAACGCCCTTTTTTTAGCGAATTGGTGGAATTTATGTCTTCTGGTCCAACAATTTTACAGGTTTTGGAAGGAGAAAATGCAATAGCTAAAAACCGTGAAGTGATGGGTGCTACAAATCCTAGTGATGCAGAAGAAGGGACAATTCGTAAGGTTCATGCTTTGTCGATTGGTGAAAATTCTGTCCATGGATCTGATAGTGCGGAAACGGC
>NZ_JBHIOY010000267.1:302-692 GCF_042195785.1 Bartonella sp. AP58NXGY
TGGTTAATAAAAGCGTAAATAAGAAGCAAAAGCCCAGAGCAGTATGTTTTGGGTTTTTGCTTACAAGAATAGATCTCTTTGACAGATATGGAGATACATCGCTTTTTTCGCTTTTAATATTACAACTGTTTTTGTGGGGAGAGAAAGCCTCTTTATTCTTTTCTTGAATGTCTTTTATCTGGACACCAACTTTGTTTGTGATGGGCAAAAGGAATGTTTTAATTGATTGATCATCAATAGATTTAAAATAAGTAGATTTATGGGTATCTTTTCTTGTTTAAGGTGCATAAAGATAAATGATCATTATAAATCAAGAGACAATTTCATGAGATGACATGTTTTAAACCTGCACGAAAATAATGTCAGATTGTAGAGAATGTAAGAAGGGAG
>NZ_JBHIOY010000268.1:0-692 GCF_042195785.1 Bartonella sp. AP58NXGY
TTTAAATACCATTTGCTATTATTGTTTAAATTAAAAACAGTTGTATTTACTTCTAAGGTTCTTGCTCTTCCTTCCATAATTGAATTATCGGCAGTCAATACAAAACTAACAGGATGAGGATCTGAATCTGTTTTCTTTTTTACACTATTTTTTAATAACACATCAGAACGAATTTCTGAATTTCTAAGTTGAACTTCGGCAACAGACTTTGAAGATGATGGTCCCCAAATACCAACACCATCTCTCACAAGGAGTTTTGTATTGGTAAGAATGGCCTTATTTACAACTTCTTCACCCTCTTTCAGAAAAGCATCTAAAATAGTATGAAAAATAATACCAGATTGTCTTTTGGTTTCTATGACTGAATCCTCAATATTAATGACACCGTTTGAAATTGATAGACCAGTATGTAATGCATTGACTTTCATGCCTTTAGCATTAACACGTCCACCTTTTGATACAGCAAATGCAAATGAACCTGAATGTATCGTCGAGTTCGTAATTGTAGCAATTGCTTTTTCAGAGGCGTACACTGCGCTCAATCCATTGCGAATGAAAACATTATTAAGAGTCTTTTCCTCTCCTTTCTCAAGTTTAAACTCATTAATAATTTCAGGAGGTTGTGTATTTGCACAAGTCGGAGCAAAATGAGAAAAAATGAAAGTTCCAGCAATTGTACATAACAAAAGATT
>NZ_JBHIOY010000269.1:0-282 GCF_042195785.1 Bartonella sp. AP58NXGY
TCTTTTAAGTGATATTACTTTATAGCACTTTCAGGCTTATAATGAAAAGTAAAAACAAGGGAAAAAAGGCATGTAAATATGGATGTTATAATATATAATCAATAGAGTGTAAAATTTTATTGCAGAGTTTAATTTTTGAAAAGAAGTGATGTGTTTACAAACCTATAATCATTATATAATTGATAAAAAGTTTGTTTAATCGATAAAGGAAGTAGATCATTAGGGGACAGAGGGGGGGTATTATCAAAGTTTTCATTTAACTCTTTGATAAGTTGATCATCT
>NZ_JBHIOY010000269.1:339-691 GCF_042195785.1 Bartonella sp. AP58NXGY
GTCATTTATTTCTACAATTATGGACTGTTTGTTTATAGAGAAATTTAAATATGATACAAAGGTCCTGTAATGAGGAATGATTCATCTAAACTGCGCTGCTTGTGGCGCCAATTTTAGTTTTGAAGGTTGAAAGAAATGTATAAAAGACGTAGCTTGTTTTAATTGAAAAATTAACAATATACGCCTGAATACAGTTTATAAATTTGATTTATAATAAGCTAGAGCTCTCTGATTTATTTTATTGTTATTAACTGTGCACAGCAAAAAGCTATCCTTGAAATGGAACAAATAAATTAATCACAGGATGATTCTTTCATCCTTTTTACGAAGAAGTTTCTTTGAAAACCTTATT
>NZ_JBHIOY010000270.1:0-380 GCF_042195785.1 Bartonella sp. AP58NXGY
AATGGAAAAACTTGGCAATTATAAAATCTTCACCCGTCAATTTGATGAAGTCTTGGAAGCAACTGATCTTTGTTCTGAAAACGAATTAGATCACTTACGCCGTTATCTTGATAAGCAAATTAGTCATCTTCAAAACATTGTTGGACGTTTAGCCAACCGTCTCCAGCGCCGCCTTATGGCACAACAAAATCGCAACTGGAACTTTGACCTTGAAGAAGGATATCTCGATACGGCACGGCTTCCACGCCTGATTATTGATCCCATGCTGCCCCTTTCTTTTAAAATGGAAAGTAACACACAATTTCGAGATACGGTTGTTTCACTCCTCATCGATAATTCTGGTTCAATGCGCGGACGCCCCATTAGCGTTGCCGCAAGTT
>NZ_JBHIOY010000270.1:399-690 GCF_042195785.1 Bartonella sp. AP58NXGY
GCTTGAACGTTGTGGTGTCAAAGTTGAAATTTTAGGGTTTACCACCAAAACTTGGAAAGGGGGAAAATCACGCGAAAAATGGCTTGAGAAACATAAGCCTCATCATCCTGGACGCCTGAATGATTTGTGTCATATCATCTATAAAAGCGCTGACACCCCATGGCGTCGCGCACGCCGCAATCTAGGTTTGATGATGCAAGAAGGATTACTCAAAGAAAATATTGACGGAGAAGCTTTAATTTGGGCGCATCAACGCCTTTTATCACGGCGTGAACAGCGTCGCATTCTCAT
>NZ_JBHIOY010000271.1:0-683 GCF_042195785.1 Bartonella sp. AP58NXGY
GTATTATCTTATTAAGAGATGACTTTATAAAATAAATATAATAATTTGATTTAGAATGATGATCTATATGCAGTGATATTAAAAAAAGAATCGCAAACATCATAGAATTTTCTCACTTTAAATCTGTTTTATGTTGCAGAAATTAAAATTATTCGTTTGCACATAACAAACAGGATAAGCTCGTGTGGATAAAAAAGTAAAAAATGTCTAAACCGTTTCAAGTGCCAAGGGCTTGTCTTACAACATTCGGTGGCTGACAAAGTGTGTAATGAAGCCTAGCTTGCTCCTCCACAAATGTAAAAATAGTGGAATTTAACATTATAGGGAGTCTGTCGTGAACTCGGCTTGAGAGCCTTCAGAAACATCTCTTTAAATAAGGCACGTGAATTGCTAACTCTTTTGTGATGTTCCGGCGCCCATCACGATCTACACCACGAAGATATACTTTACTTTTCTTGAGAATTATAAAGCTAAATCAAAGGAGAATGACAAAATTTGCTGTTCATTCTTTCCTCTCTTCACATTTGAGCAAATTAAAAACTCTTCCTAAAAAAATAGTAAGCTATGCACACGGGTATATGAGTTGCTCGTTAACATAATAAATCTCGAGCCACATTTATAAAGCGTCTAAATATCTACACACAATACCTTGCGACGCTAAACGCTAGATATTGATTTATAAA
>NZ_JBHIOY010000272.1:0-361 GCF_042195785.1 Bartonella sp. AP58NXGY
ATGGAAAATGGCTGAATGAGGATTATGATTAAAATCACAACTCACAAGCTTTTCTTGCGTAGTGTCCAAAATTCCCTTTAAGGAACCGCGTGCAGCAGTCGCAATAGCCGTATTAATTTCTTCAATTGTTGTGGAACGCTTAGCAGTAAATGTCAAATCTACTACAGAAACATTAGGGGTTGGAACACGAATGGACACTCCATCAAGCAATCCCTTTAATTCTGGCAAAACCAATCCCACAGCTTTTGCTGCCCCGGTTGAAGTAGGAATCATCGAAAGAGCGGACGCACGCGCCCGATAAAGATCACGATGCATGGTATCCAACACAGGTTGATCACCCGTATAAGAATGGATTGTTGTC
>NZ_JBHIOY010000272.1:416-682 GCF_042195785.1 Bartonella sp. AP58NXGY
TTGTACAAGAAGCATTTGAAACAACGCGATGCTCTTTATTTAAAGATTGATGATTAACCCCGTACACCACGGTAAGATCGGCTCCTTCAGAAGGCGCAGAAACAAGCACACGCTTTGCCCCCGCTTCCAAATGCGCCTTTGCTTTATCACGCGCCGTAAAAATGCCCGTACATTCCAACGCAATATCGATATCTAAATCTTTCCAAGGCAATTGTACAGGATCACGCTCAGCGCATACCTTTATTAAACCACTCCCCACATCAATG
>NZ_JBHIOY010000273.1:0-681 GCF_042195785.1 Bartonella sp. AP58NXGY
TGTTAAAACCGTTACATGATTTATTTTAAGGCCATTTATTTCAATAGTATTGAATGAGATTTATCAAAAACTTCAAAAATTAAAAGCATCTCAATCTTTTTTGCTTATGTATTTACACTGACTTTATTTTTCAAAACTGCGTCAGTTTTCGCTTTATTTAAAAGATTATGTTTACAAAAAAATCACTGCGTACTCTTATAGGTATAAGGTACAGGAGGAGATGAATTTAAATCTTTTTGGGGCGTTGTTATAGTCTGGCTTGCTTCTGGAGTATTATAATGTGAACTATGTTCAGGAGATTTTGCAAAAAAAGATCCTAAAAAGCCAAAAATAAACCAGATGATAACCAATGCAAGAAGAATAGCAAAAATACCCTTAGCGATTGAAACACGCTGTTCATGATCTTTTCTTTCTGCAGCCATACGTTCTTCATATGTGTGATAGTTTTTATCAATCATAGTGAATTCCTTTTCTCAATTCCCTTATCTTTAATTTCTATAAAGTATACATATATGAAATTATTCAGATACTTATTTTGGGAAAACGACAATTACAGATAAAGGTTCCAGTTTACCTCATAAAGTCGGAAAAAAGAGTCGAAAATAGAATTAAAATATCTACCATAGCCTTTGAGTTGTGCAATAAAACGTTGACACAAAGGATTTGCTAATAATAGAGTTG
>NZ_JBHIOY010000274.1:0-681 GCF_042195785.1 Bartonella sp. AP58NXGY
TAGATATTTCTTCTGTAAAAAAGAGATTGATATTAATTATAAGTTAAACTATGTTTAACTATGTTATACAATGTATAATCATTAAAATTTTAAAGAGGAAATATTATGAGTATAAAAAGTGAACTTATAGCAGCTAAAGTAGATATAAATCTAAAAAACGCATTTATGGCTATAGCTGAAAGAAAACACCGTCCAGCATCTCAAATTTTACGTGATCTTATTCGTATTTACGTGGAAAATAATAAAATACCTAATAAGGAAACGCTTGAAACTTTTCATAAAACCGACAGAAATGAAGATGTTTTTTATGGTAAAAATATTGATTATTTGATTAAGTAATTGGAGATGTAGCACCTGCACATCTAATTATGCCTTCAGTGAATTATTAACAAAAGTTTACAAGAGATGTAAAACGGGCAAAAAAACGTGGGAAAGATATGCGAAAGCTTACAGAAGTTATGCAACTTCTAATTCATAAGCAGCAATTGCCTGCTATTTTAAATGATCACGCATTACAAGGCAATTGGAAGCCTCGTCGAGATCTTCATATAGAGGCAGATTGGTTATTAATTTATATAGTTGATGAAGAGCGAGTCCATTTTGATAGGACAGGTACGCATTCAGATTTATTTAAGTAAGAAATTGATAGTGAATTCTCAAAAAAATTCTGATTCGCATTAG
>NZ_JBHIOY010000275.1:0-681 GCF_042195785.1 Bartonella sp. AP58NXGY
CTATCCTGATCATGGAAAGCACTCTCCTTCTTTAGTTGTTGCGGGCGGCGTTGCTGCAAACCAAGCACTCCGCTCTACATTACAGGAACTTGCTCATCAACATGGTTTTGAATTTATAGCGCCTCCTCTTTCCTTGTGTACCGATAATGCAGCAATGATTGCTTTTGCTGGTGCCCAAAAGCTCGCACGTGGAGAAACAAGCTCGCTTGATATCGCCCCTCGCTCACGCTGGCCCTTAGATGAAAAAGCCATGCCCTTAATCGGGACGGGACGCCGTGGAACAAAAGCATAAGACAATTAATTTCCCTCACATTTCAAAGAATGAAGATTTTCACTCAATCCGGTCTGTAATCTAGATCGTTATTGAATTAATTTTCCACCTGCAAACGATTTTATTTGCTTCTCATTTCACACCATTCACTTAACAAAAAGCGCAATACGCAAACTTAAATTTTCACCACATATTCTAAAAATACTTCATTTTTTAAAGAAACTTGCCTTATATCACCCCCTTCAAATGACAACATTTTACAGCACCATAAGACGCCCCCTACCACACCAAACCATACCCATCCTTTGATATCTTTACCGTTGATTATCTATTTGTTTCATGACTATTGTAGTAACTTTTTAGAACTAATTTTCTTACTAAATTTTTTCCGATGTAAGACGCCTCTAATG
>NZ_JBHIOY010000276.1:0-680 GCF_042195785.1 Bartonella sp. AP58NXGY
TTTGCCTCTTCTGATCTGCTTACCGCTGTCTCTGATTGTGACTTGGCATCTTTCGACGCTGTCAATGCATCAGCGGCTGTTTGTTTAGCTTCTTCTGAGAGTGTCTTAGATGCCTCTGCTGTCTGCTTGGCGTCTCTTAAATCCGTTAATGCCTTCTCTACTGCTGTTTGTACTTGAGACGCTGTTTTTGTAAGTTCTGTAACAGAGAATGTTGCTCGTTCCGATAAACCTTTTGCCTCTTCGGCAATATCCTTGGCATCAGCGGCTGTCTGGTTGGCTCCATCTGCCTTCATACTTGCTTGTGTTGCTACCGTCCTAACTTCATGACACATTTCTACCGCTGTTGCTGCTACTTGCGTCGTCTCTGTTGCTGTTTGAGAAGCCTCTTTCGCTGTTTGTTCCGCACGTTCAGCAATCGACTTCGATTCATCGGCTAATCTCTTTGCTTCTGTCGAAACATGGACGGCGTTCTCACTTGCCTGCTTGACCTCTACAAAACCTTGCAATGCCGTAGCCAATGAACCTTTCGTACCACTTATTTCCCCTGTAGCTCTATCAAATCCTGCCTTCGCATCTTCTGCCATTTGCTTGGCGGCTTCAGATGCACTCTTGGCTTCTTCGGCTAATCCCTTGGCTGTATCCGCTGTATCTTTTGCAAGATTAGCCGTTGTCGTTACTGC
>NZ_JBHIOY010000277.1:0-280 GCF_042195785.1 Bartonella sp. AP58NXGY
AGCGAGCAATAATTTAAGCAATCTGAAAGCGAGAAAACGATAACTTATAACTTCATAAGCTAAAAAAAACTGTTATGCAATAAATTTTGCGTTATCCTCTTCACAATTCCTCTTTTGAAAAAGGAGAGAGATATTTCTTTTAAAACCAATATAATAGATACTATTCTTCATAAAAGGTATGATCTATCTCTCTCTCAATGAGACGGTATCGGCATTTCAGCCAATACACCAGACAGATATTCGTAATTCTTAAACGCTCTTCCAACATAAAAATGTAAAA
>NZ_JBHIOY010000277.1:313-680 GCF_042195785.1 Bartonella sp. AP58NXGY
TTAGTGCTGCAAAGGCTTCATTAGCTTTGTTCCCGTCAGGACCACCAGCCTGCGCCATATCAGAACGGCCACCTCCACCTTGACCACCAAGCACATTTGAAAGAATACGAACAAGATCAACAGCATTGAGTTTATCCGTTAAATCATCCGTAACACCAACAACAGCACTCCCTTTTCCATCTTCTGAAATAGTGATAAAAGCAACGACCCCAGACCCAATCTGTTTTTTCCCAGCATCAACGAGTGCCTTAAGATCTCGTGGCAAAATATTTTTGACAATGTGTCTCATAAAAGAAAGTCCATTGATGATGGTAATATCACCTTGACCACTTTCTGTTATTTTCCCATTCCACACCCTTTTCTTGCG
>NZ_JBHIOY010000278.1:0-306 GCF_042195785.1 Bartonella sp. AP58NXGY
ATTTGCTCTCACCTGATTTAAAGGAAACTGGAAAACTCTTTAATGTCCGTGAAAATCGGTTTGTGGATTATTATGCCCCTCATTGATATCATCTGAAATGTAAATAGACCAATCTCTCTCTTTCCTGCACTTCTTAACAAAAGAATGAAGCAGTTTATGATTCTTGGCTAGCTTTTTTAGCATCAGCCTTTTTCTCTTCTAAAGCGGCCCGTTTATTATAAGCAACGAAACTACAGGGGAGAAAAATCATATAGCTAACAGCTGTAATCAATAAAGTTTTCCATGTGTAAGTCGCAAGAAAAACGA
>NZ_JBHIOY010000278.1:428-679 GCF_042195785.1 Bartonella sp. AP58NXGY
ACTCTCTAAAGACTAAAAAACAAGGCCCACCCCCGCTTGGGGACCAAACCAAGAGCACCTAAATAGGTAGGTAATAAAAGGAGTAACGCTCCTGCAGGTGCAGGAACACCAACAAAATAACTTTTCTGCCATTGTGGGATATCAGCATTATCCAACATCACATTAAAACGCGCTAATCGCAAACAACAAGCAACACAATAAACAAGAGCTGCAACCCAACCAATGTGGTGTGCTTGATTCAAAATAAAAGA
>NZ_JBHIOY010000279.1:0-678 GCF_042195785.1 Bartonella sp. AP58NXGY
TATACCAGTTTTCTGAAGCTTTTGTTGATAACTTACATCACCATGAAGGGAGAAATTGTGAGACAGTTGCGCATTGATGCCAACGCCGCCTTCAATTGCAGGTCCCATAGGATCAAGGTCAAAATCTCTGCCAATCTGGATGGTACCATTATCACCAAAGGTTTTGATCAAGTTTACTTTTCCATAGAAAGACATTGGACGGTTGTTTTCAGTGGAAATGGTTTTTGTCAAACGTCCACCAACACGGATCAACCATTGAGAAGGATTTTTCATATCAACGGTAAAATTATCAGCATCTTCAATGGTATTAAACATCAAATGTTGATAAGCAAGTTGTGCTTGAGGCTCGAAGGTTAAGCCTTCCATTCCGGTTGCAAACTCTTTGCCAACGGTGGTGGAGATACTCAACATTTTGGCATTTTTCAATTTTGCGGTTTTGCCAATGATAGCATTGCCGATATCTCCTTTTAGAATTCCATAGGATAAAAGCGTATCCATATAGAAACCATTGTCATGCTGCACGCTGCCATAAGCTGTTAGTGACCATTTATCCAATGTGCTCTTACTTACATCATCCATATCCTTTGGAGTGAAAGATAGTCGCCCATAGGTGCCTACAAGACCGAAATGTGTTGTGGTATTTTGTCCTTCTAATGCCGCGAATGCAACACCGGCTTG
>NZ_JBHIOY010000280.1:0-315 GCF_042195785.1 Bartonella sp. AP58NXGY
CAACCCCAACAGCAAACATTGCAATAGGCATGACGAAAGAGTTTTCTATTTCTGGTGTAAGCGTTTTGCCGTTTGCTGCTCCATCAAGAGAAGAAGAACGTGCGGTTGCTTTATCAGCGGTAAATTGAGACGTGCTCTCAGTATGAGCGATGGGGGGGGTCTCAATCTTTGTGGGCAATTTCACATGAGATTCTGTGGATGTGTTAAGAGCCGTTTTCGATGCTGAGGAAGCAGCGTTTGTTTTCAGATCAATAGCAGATTGGGTATTTTTATTTATCTCAAGCTGCGTAATTCCACGATCTGCTCTTAAGGATG
>NZ_JBHIOY010000280.1:330-677 GCF_042195785.1 Bartonella sp. AP58NXGY
TGTATTGCGAAATGGCATCAGCCGATAATTTATCACTGGCGCGTTTTGAGTTTGTGCTGGAATCAATCACAGAGCGCTTATTCTCTTTATGCGATGTATTTTGTAAAACCTTTGTAGCAGTATTATTTTGTCCTTGTAAGGCACTCCGTTTTATTTTCACTTGGTTAAGTTGTGCGTTGGCACCCACTATAAATTGTGTATTTTGAGGATATTGATTTGCCATGGCTTGGGCATGTGTATTATCCATTTCATGTTTTAATACTGCATAATGTACACTAGAGCCAGCACGATCAGTTCCTGAAAAAGAGTTATTGATCTCCTCTCTTTTTACACGATCCATAGAATTT
>NZ_JBHIOY010000281.1:0-362 GCF_042195785.1 Bartonella sp. AP58NXGY
CGTGTCATTCTGGTTGATGACTCCATTGTACGTGGAACAACATCTGTCAAAATTGTGCGGATGCTTCGAGATGCAGGAGCAAAAGAAGTTCATATGCGCGTTTCTAGCCCTATGATTTTCTATCCTGACTTTTATGGTATCGATACACCTAAAGCCGAAAGCCTTTTAGCGAATCAATATCCAGATTTAAAATCTATGTGCAATTTTATTGGAGCAGACTCTTTAGAATTTCTTTCAACAGATGGATTATATCTTGCTGTAGCAGGAGAAAAACGAAATAACGCCGATCCACAATTTACTGACCATTATTTTACTGGATATTATCCTACGCATCTGGTTGATCAAGAAAACCTCTCCAAAAT
>NZ_JBHIOY010000281.1:390-675 GCF_042195785.1 Bartonella sp. AP58NXGY
TGATGACAAAACGTGACTTTAGTCTCCATGGGCGTATCGCACTTGTTACTGGTGCATCAAGAGGAATTGGATATTATTTAGCTCTCGAGCTTGCTGCACGCGGTGCTCATATTATTGCTCTTGCACGAACAGTCAGCGGACTGACTGAATTGGACAATCAAATCCGAAAAAAAGGGGCTCTTGCTACCCTCGTTCCGCTCGATTTACATCATATGGAAAACATCGATGCTCTTGCACTCTCAATTGCCAATCGCTGGAAAAAACTCGATATTATCGTTGCAAATG
>NZ_JBHIOY010000282.1:0-675 GCF_042195785.1 Bartonella sp. AP58NXGY
GATTTCCCAGATCGCCATCTTTTTCATGCTTCATAATTGTCTCACGATCAAGCAAAGCCGTGACATGATTTGCAACAACATTATTAAGAATAAGCTCTGCTGGATAAGGCTTATCAAATTTCATCACCACCGTTTTTTCATCGGGAGTTTGCAAAGCATCATCAACATTTTGCTCTGTAATGCCATATTCATTAAAAATTGCTGCATTCCCCATCTTCAATTTAACAACCCGCTTCATCCCCCAAACAAGATCATTGGCGTTAGCTGCTCTTCCATCATTAAACTTCAAACCATCGCGCAAATGAAAGGTAATTACCGTACTGTGATCATCCCCCGAAACATCCCAATGTTTTGCTAATGCTGGAACTAGTTTTGTTGGATCATCTGCTGCTGTAGTGACCAAATTATCACAAATATTTTCAATAATTTCACTTGCATAAACATCATTGCTTTGGGCAGGATCAAATGTACTGATTGCATCCATATTCCAAGCCATCACAAGAGTATTCGGCGGCGTTTTTGCTATAACTTGTTGTGCAACCATCCCCAGTGCCATAAGAACAGAAACAAGAGAGCTGCTCCTTTTCAATATTTTTTTCTTCAAGCTCATAAAATTTCCCCTTTATTTTTTATCAATGAATGACATTGAAATGACATGCAAATTTATAATCATAA
>NZ_JBHIOY010000283.1:0-674 GCF_042195785.1 Bartonella sp. AP58NXGY
GAATTGCATGGCAAAACAACAATTAATAATGCTTTCATCGGGCTTAATGCAGAAAATAGTGGGGCAATCACAATGACGGAAGGAACTGTAACCGCTGCAAACATGGCATTGCTTGCAAAAAGTGGTGGACATATTAAGGTTGCAGATGTTGCTCTAACAACGATGTATGGCAACGGATACGGTGCAGCTACTACCGATCCTGATAGCTTAATTGAATTGTATGGAAATACAGCGATTAGCAATACTTTCATCGGGCTTAATGCAGAAAATAGTGGGGCAATCACAATGGCGGGAGGAACTGTAACCGCTGCAAACATGGCATTGCTTGCAAAAAGCGGTGGGCATATTAAAGTCACAGATGTTGCTCTAACAACAATAAATGGTAACTATGGCGCAGCTACCACCGATCCTGATAGCTTGATCGAATTGCATGGCAAAACAACAATTAATAATGCTTTCATCGGGCTTAATGCAGAAAATAGTGGGGCAATCACAATGACGGGAGGAACTGTAACCGCTGCAAACATGGCATTGCTTGCAAAAAGCGGTGGGCATATTAAAGTCACAGATGTTGCTCTAACAACAATAAATGGTAACTATGGCGCAGCTACCACCGATCCTGATAGCTTGATCGAATTGCATGGCAAAACAACAATTAATAATGCTTTCATCGG
>NZ_JBHIOY010000284.1:0-335 GCF_042195785.1 Bartonella sp. AP58NXGY
TCATCCATAACAAAGCCTCAACGCATAATATGCAGTATCCCCTTTTAAGACAACTTACTATAAGTTACAGAATAATTAGATCTATTATCAGTTAGGAAGCACCAATATTCTTTTATGTTGATATCATGCGTTTGGCAAGTAACAATGTAAATCATGTATCATGATAATATTTTTATGACCTTAATTTTGTTTTTTGGTGTTTATAATGGAGGGGCTTAGCATTTATTGAAAAATAGAAAATAAATTGGTGTATCGTTTTTATATAACCAAGATAAATTATTACAAATGTCGTGTAGAGTACTTTACTTATGATAAGAGGGCTTATGATAAGAGTT
>NZ_JBHIOY010000284.1:425-672 GCF_042195785.1 Bartonella sp. AP58NXGY
AAACCAGTGTTCAAGCAGCTGATCCTTTGAGGCTTATTAATTTTCGAACCATTGGTGATAGTGCTCACACGCGTATAATTGCGGTTTTCAATTCAAAACCCAGTGTTCATTTGCAGATTTTAGATAGGCCAGCGCGTCTGGTTATCAATTTACCTACAATTGACTTTTCAATGCAAGATACGCCGTTAAAGAAACAGAATGCATTGTCGGTTATGCTCTTAAATGTGCGTTATGCTTTCTCTGACAT
>NZ_JBHIOY010000285.1:0-312 GCF_042195785.1 Bartonella sp. AP58NXGY
TTAACAGTCTCACATATTCCAAAAATTCATCTCATGATAGTGCCGATGAAGAGTATATTTCTTCCATGAAAAGCATAAAATTCATATGTTCCCTTATTTTACTGAAATAGAAGGTAATATCATCATACCCTTTGCTAGTTCCAATGTAACAATAATTCTTGCATTGAAAGGGGGCATGAGAGGCATTAAAAGTTCTTTTATCCACACGACCGCCCCCGCTTAGGATACCGCCCCCGTTTAGGATATTGAGTTTTGTTTACTCATGTTATAAAATGATAAAGTATAATTATAAATTAATATAATGATTAAAAA
>NZ_JBHIOY010000285.1:330-671 GCF_042195785.1 Bartonella sp. AP58NXGY
AAAATTTTATAGTATGCTTTCTTTCGCTCACAAGTTTTTTTAATTTTAAAGTTCAAGGAATATTATTTTTGTGTGATGCGTGCCATGGTTTTTTGGGAAAGCATTTTGTGTAAATGTGTCATAAAAGCGGCCGCAAAAAGTGGTGTAGCTAAATTAAGAATGGGAATTGAAACAAAAACCGCAATCAATAATCCAGCACCAAAAACCGTTGTATAATGAGTATTTAAAAAAGCACGCGCATCTTGCTCTGTTCGAAAACGATAAGCAGCAAACAAGAAATATTCATGACCGAGCAAATAACCATTAATAACATAAAAAGCAATCAAATTAACACCTGGTAT
>NZ_JBHIOY010000286.1:0-670 GCF_042195785.1 Bartonella sp. AP58NXGY
TCAAGACCAGAAACCGCAGAACCAACATCAGTAAACGGCTTATCCGTAACCTCACCTTCTTTAGAAACTGAAGATAATTGATAGGTTGGGCCTGTAAAAGCTCCGTTATTAAATGTTGAACTACCACCTAAGAACTTTGCAACATCTTGAGAGAGCGTATTAATCTGACCACCCGTAACCACATCATGGGAATTCTCAACAATCTGACCATCAGAAACGTTGTGAAGAGCCGTGAGGGTTTTATCTTTACCTCCAAAAGTGACACTTGCATAATTAATAGTGTCATCCTTCTGTTTATCATAATGAACAACCGCTGAATCCTCTGACTGAAGATGATTAATCTGATTGGTTATTTCATTGGTAATTTTATTCTGGACATTTGTAAAAGATGTACCAACACCTTCAAAAGCCTCTGCTACATTCTTATACTCTTGCTCTTCAGATTCACCATTATCCTTAACTGTTTTAACCTTAAAGCTTGGGGCGGTCCAGTTGCCTTCCGCATCATAGCCAGCGCCACCACCAAAGTACTGCGCAACATTGTCCCCTAAAGAATAAAGCTGAGAACCATTGACTGCTTCTGTCGAGTTTGCTGAAAGTTTACCTGCTTTAACTCCAGAAAGGACACGTTCTATACCATCACTGTTGGCAAAATTTACTTGAGTACCGT
>NZ_JBHIOY010000287.1:0-339 GCF_042195785.1 Bartonella sp. AP58NXGY
TCCAGAGAAGGCGTTGGGGAAAAAGTGTGCGCGATCATGGCGTTATACACAAGATGTTGGGAGTGATCCCACTTATCCAGATGTTTCTGCTCGTGATGCAGCTGCTTTGCGAGAATTAAAAATTCTTGGCAAGATTTAAAATTTTACATCAAAGGAAAGAAATGCAAGTAGATTTCTGATATTGATGAATATCGTTTTTTGTGGTACGAGGTAAATTCCGTTGTTTTATCTGCAGGGGGGAAATTTGTGTATGGACCATTCTCTCATAAATAGCGGGAGTATTAATCGGCCATATACTTGGGAAATGGAATAAGCAGTGAGAAAACGTGAAGTAAAAAT
>NZ_JBHIOY010000287.1:390-669 GCF_042195785.1 Bartonella sp. AP58NXGY
GCAGTTTATCTGCTCCTACCTATGACACAAATAAACCGGTTTCAATACAGTTTTTTGAAGATGTTGCTAATATTGCTTCATTAACACCAGTAAATAACAGCAGTCAGATCGTTATGAAACCCCGTCAAGAACTTGTAATACCAAGCCCTAGCTCACGCAAATTTTTACCGTTGCCACAACAGGAGAGATCTGCCAATAAAATAGCGGCATCGAAACAGCATCAAGGAAGCCCTTCTTTTCCGCGCAAAGGGTCTTTAGGGAATGGGGTTGGTTCAGAAA
>NZ_JBHIOY010000288.1:0-667 GCF_042195785.1 Bartonella sp. AP58NXGY
ATATTTGGGTTGATATTTATCTTCAATCAGGGACAGATGAAAATACGAAGTCTGCTTATGGTGTTCCGATTACAACCAATCGTAGCTATTCTGACCATCTCGTGGATTTTTCGTCTGTTAATAAGAGATTTTTGACGAGTGATGAGTTTGTGTCTTGTATGTATGGCATCAATTCTGGAACCAGTATTATAGGCAATCAAGCGCCTTCTCCCAAAACGTCTGGAGGACACGTTGATACAGAAAATCATCGTATGATTTCGCATATTGGTTGTGAGGATGGTTGCGGTTATGTGTGGCAATTTTTGTCTGGTTGTTATCCAGTGACTAAATGGCATACAGGGGAACAAGTAAGCAGTTTACGTGTAGACGTAAATGTTATGTTGGGAGGAGGCGATTGGTCTGGTGATGCTAGTAATGGTGAATTTGCGCGGAATTTTGCGCATTCTCGTTATGATGAAGATGAAAAAATAGGCGCCCGTGGATGTAGTGATCCACTTTATTTATCATATTAACGCTAGACTGGTTAGAAGATCATTTTATTCAGCCCCACTGATGTGGGGCTTTTTTTATGGAGGACGAAATGAGAAAGATATGCCAAGAAGGTTTAGAGCTTATCAAACAATGGGAAGGATTACGTTTAGAAGCGTATAAAGATACGGCATGTATC
>NZ_JBHIOY010000289.1:0-666 GCF_042195785.1 Bartonella sp. AP58NXGY
ACGTCAATCTCATCAGAGGCAGCCATCTCTACAGGTGAATCAAACCATCTTATATTACTGAGATCAATTCCACGATTACGGCCTTTATCGCGCGCACTAACAGCAACGACTTTGATGGATCTCCCACATTGGCAAGCTAAACTATTTGCTTTTTCATATAGAGCTTGAACAACTGAAGTCCCAACCGTACCAAGTCCCGCAATACCAACTTTTAAAGCTTCTGCCATTATCCAACCACTGATCCCTATCTTTATTGCAAAACCGTTTAAATGATATGCCACTCAACACAAAGAATACTGATATCCATTAAGACAAAAGAAATCCCCTGCTCTCTTCACTTTATTTTTTTTCTAATAGAATTATCCCCGCTTATTCAAGTAAAATTCCTAAAAATACGAATATTTATTTTCTTCAAAGATTTCATAACCTTTATAAAAAATCTAATTCGGAATGAAAATCTGCAAAATTCATAAATGCGAGTTAGCATAAAAAATTGCTTTGCTTTTAAAAAATAAACAACTTTTTTAAAAATTGCATTCTATCAGCAAAGGATCAAAAAATCTCTCTAAAAACAATCTGTAACACGCGAAAGAATATTGAAAACTTGGAAAGAAAACACACACTTCTTTTCTAAATCAACAAACATTAAACAAACAACACTCTCTC
>NZ_JBHIOY010000290.1:0-665 GCF_042195785.1 Bartonella sp. AP58NXGY
TCATAAGGCATGAGATTTTTCTAAATTTTTAGATAAGAGCTATAATATTAAAGAATACTCTATTCTAAAGATAACGAGTTCGAATTTGAGCTGGTTGATTTTGCCAACTCAAAATTAAGCCAGCTTATTTGTAAAAAGTTACATTTAATGAAAAGTAAAAATACGCTTATGAGAGCCTCTCTAAATACACGTTTAAACATTTGAAACATAAAATGAGATTTTTATAAGAAACGTTTGAAACGGATGTTTATAACAGTTTTTAAAGCCTTACATTTGATAAAAGCGGTTGTTTATTTGTCTTATGAGAGATTGTTTTGAAAGAAGCATTTTGATCATGTGCTTTATTTCAAAAGACCACCTCACAAATGAGGGTGTTATGATTGATAGGTTTAATAGCAACGAAAAGCATTTATAGGCTTTCTCATTCAAAAGAGTGATTAAAGATCATATACATCATTTACGTTCCTTTTGATAAGTTTTCAATATCTTTAATAAAGCGCTTGCAATATGATACGTTTTGTATATATGAATTAACTCCTCCATTGTGGATGATTAATTTTAATCATTAGAATCGTTCTTAGAAAGCCGCGTCATATCAATTGGCACGGCTTTTTTTTGAATTCTCTCTTTTATGATATATTTATAGCTATCAAGAAGGCCCCCTC
>NZ_JBHIOY010000291.1:0-665 GCF_042195785.1 Bartonella sp. AP58NXGY
TGGGGACTAACGCAATTGAGTGCCCCGCGTGAGGTGCAAATTGAACCGATTATCTCTGCGGCGATTAAGCAGCGTGGTGTATCGATCAGTGTGGTGGAATGGCACCAAGATTTATATCATTTGGGACAGGATATTTTTGCTGATGCGGGACAACTCAAAGCTGGGTTGATTTATTTAGACAATGAGGTGGGGGCATGAATGATGCACATCTCTTAAGCGATACCTTTCGACAAATTATGAAGCGTCTTGATGCGCTTGACCGCTGTCTTGCCAACCAGCACATGATCGGGCGGGTTGTGCAAGTTGATGGCCATAGGCTGCGGGTGAAACTTTCCGAACAGGGTTCCAATGGACAAGCGGTTTTATCGCCTTGGTTGCAAGCACAAGAAGCGGCGGGGGCTGTTTCCAGCAATATGCCTTTCAATGTTGGTGATCCGGTGCGGTTGTTGAACCCCCATGGTGAAATTGGCTCCGCCTCTCTGGTTGTACGCGATAGCTATAGTGAGGATATGCCTAACCTCGCACGCTCGCCGCAAGAGCTTGCGCTTTGTTATGCCGGTGGCGCTTTGCGGATGACAAAAGATGAACTTATTCTCTCCCATGGAGAAAACCAAATCCATTTGAGTGCACAAGGTCTGGTGCTTTCTCATCAAGCAACCCGTGTT
>NZ_JBHIOY010000292.1:0-293 GCF_042195785.1 Bartonella sp. AP58NXGY
TTTGTGCCATTGCCATTAGTGCCACGACTGTTTTTCCCGCGCCTACATCGCCTTGGAGCAGTCTTAGCATCGGTTCTGGTGAAGCAAGATCATTGGCAATATCCTCTACCGCTTTTATCTGTCCCTTTGTGAGCTGAAAGGGGAGAATATTAAGCAATTTTTTCGTATAAATTCCCGTTGATGGTCGAGGAGTCCCAACAAGAGATTTTGTTTTCAAACGAACAAGACCTAGCGCCAATTGACAAGCGAGCAGTTCATCATAGGCAAGACGTTTACGTGCTGTACTTTCTAAG
>NZ_JBHIOY010000292.1:343-665 GCF_042195785.1 Bartonella sp. AP58NXGY
TAAAGCAACAGAAAAGGAAGAAAAATTTTGTTGCTTTTTAATATTTTCATCTATCCATTCTGGGAGGAGAGGAATAAAATCGAGAGCGTGTTGTATGGCGCGTCTTAACGTCTTTGCAGCTAGTCCGGCGGTAGAGGGATAAACGGGTTCGATGAGAGGAATCTGATTTGATTGTTCGCTTGGGGCAATATGGTCGGGATGTGCCATTGAAAGTAGCCCATTAAACCATTCAACTTTTCCTGATACAATGACTTTTTTTCCTTCGGGGAGTTGTTTTTTGAGCCAAAGAGGTTGCGCATGAAAAAAGACTAAATTTATTTTT
>NZ_JBHIOY010000293.1:0-230 GCF_042195785.1 Bartonella sp. AP58NXGY
TTCAAGGGGGCAACACGTGTTCCCACGATATGGGGGGTACCCATGATGCCGCTTATCGTTATGGTTATGGGGGTAGCTATTGTTGCTATGATGATAAATATCTTTTTGTGGATTATAGCGCCACCCTTATGGTTCATTATGGTGCAAATTACTAAAAATGATGATAAAGCATTTCGTATCTGGTGGTTCTGGATTGATACTAAATTTCGTAATCGCCACACCGCCTCTTC
>NZ_JBHIOY010000293.1:359-664 GCF_042195785.1 Bartonella sp. AP58NXGY
ATTACAGATACGATTATCTCTACGAAGAATGCGGAATATTTGTCAATTTGGAAAATTGACGGTCGTTCGCATCAAAGTGCTTCCGAAGAGGATATTTTTCAATGGACAAAAGAGTTGAATAATACTCTACGGGGTATTGCATCGGCTAATTTATCATTTTGGACACATATCGTGCGCCGTCGTGTTTATGAATATCCTGATTCAACATTTAATCAAATGTTTTGCTATCAGCTTGATGAAAAATATCGGCAAAGTTTTGCTGGTTATAATTTAATGGTCAATGATTTGTATTTGACTGTCGTCTT
>NZ_JBHIOY010000294.1:0-663 GCF_042195785.1 Bartonella sp. AP58NXGY
AATATAAGGTGTTTTGTAAAAAAAATTCGCATGAATAACATAATAAGTCTCTGTTTTGAGCGTTCTGTTTTTTATGAGAGATGTGTTATCATTGGAATGAGCTGTTGATTCAACAGCAACAGAAAAGTCACAGGCTTTATGAGATAAAAAGTGCCATAAAACACAAGTGTACCAGCAACGAATGAGAAAGATGTCTTAGCTTTTTAGTTAAATGCTTTGCAAAACAACAAAGCAATTTTTTCTTAAAATCATCCGTTTTTTCAAGATGAATTTTTAAGATGAGAAAGAATTGTTTTTAAAGGGCTTGAAAAGTTAATTTTTGTAAAAATCCTTCATTGCAAATGCAAAAGATAACTGTTATTGCTAAGTGATAATGCAAATCATTCGCAATAAAACAAAGAGAAAATTAATGAATATAAAGAAAATTTTTACTCTAATTCTGGGAAGTCTTATCTTTTTTACTCCCGATTTAGCGGTATGTGCTAGTAAATTTAAAGCTGTTACAACATTCACCATTATTGCCGATATGGCACGAAATGTAGCGGGTGATACTGCTGATGTTGAATCAATCACGAAACCAGGTGCTGAAATTCACGAATATCAACCCACCCCTCGTGATCTCATGCGTGCACAAGGCGCAAATCTTATCCTATGGAATGGGTT
>NZ_JBHIOY010000295.1:0-322 GCF_042195785.1 Bartonella sp. AP58NXGY
CCCTCTTTAATCAAAAATTCATACCTTTTTACTTTTACAACCTTTGGCTTCTTTCCCTCCCTTCAAAGAACAAAAATTCCCCTTAAATCCAGTCTGTAAACAATCCGGATTCTTATCGCGTAGGTTTCCCCCCTTGACTTCCCTCCCCGTACTTCACTGACTATAAAGCAAGACAAGCAAGCCATACTTTAAGAACATTCACCAAACACTGCAAAAACATATTATGCAAGCAATCTTATCACACTTCAAATGAAGCTATTTCACGGCATAACAAAATACACAAGACTTTCTTTATCAGACCAACTTCAACTTACAATGAATA
>NZ_JBHIOY010000295.1:345-662 GCF_042195785.1 Bartonella sp. AP58NXGY
TCTTGTTGAATGAGAGAGCTGAAGATCATAAAAATACCCTCATTTCCAATCTCTTTCCTGTTAAAGCAATCAACATCACCCTTTACATGCCACAAATGAGACGAGCATATAGATAAAAAATGATTGAAGATAAGGAAGCAAAGCCTTCATGATACATCCCTTGTGCTAAAGCCTATTGCAAAATATTGAAAGTTAGCAAAATGTATAATGACGCAGACTTTTATACTTTATTATTGAAATAAACTTATTGAAATAAAAATGATGATGAAAAATGGATTTTATATTATTTATAGAGACTTTTATGTTATGCTATTCAC
>NZ_JBHIOY010000296.1:0-331 GCF_042195785.1 Bartonella sp. AP58NXGY
CCTCAACTTCTGAGGTCATGTCAAAGACAGAGATTGCAAGTGCTATTGTAAAAAAGCCAATGAGAGATTAATTGCCAATATACAGAACTAACTTGCTCATCATGAATACGCTGCCAACAAGAAAGGCTAGATCATGTTCTCAAGCTTTACCTCTATATTACATATATTTATGAGTCTAGGCATTACCTATTCTTATTGCAATTTTAAAAATAGATCATCACTTATGCTTTGTTTTTTCCATAAAAAAGTAAATAAAATCAATGCAAAAGGTACTTCCCAGCGGGTTGGCTTTGTTGTGGGGTAGATTAGCGAGAGTTATCGCTAGAGACAG
>NZ_JBHIOY010000296.1:388-662 GCF_042195785.1 Bartonella sp. AP58NXGY
AAAATTAATATGTACTCATATATACACTGTATAATAGTGGATTATTTTTTAGAAAAAAATTACATTGCCGCTTGACAATATGGCGGCAATATGAATTTGAAGAGATAAATGATTTTATAAAAACACAAGATTTGCGGTCCTCAAAACTTGGACCACTGCTTTTAGGTTTTACTCTTTTTTGAGTAAAACTCATAATTGGGGAGCGCAAAATCTGGAGCTGTTACAGCAATTAATCATCAAGTTTTACTCTAGAGAGCTTTCCCTGATTGAACGC
>NZ_JBHIOY010000297.1:0-270 GCF_042195785.1 Bartonella sp. AP58NXGY
TTTGTCTTTATGCTTCAAATGTTCATATTACTCTTGAAGATGTGAAAGCTATTGTAAGTGATGTCAGTGCTCTTTCTCAAGATGAAATTATTGATGCTCTTTTATTGGGCGATATATCAGGCTTTGAAGCGCATTTTAACCGACATGCAGCATTGCAGGGGGCGCTTTTTTTTATTTTAAGTACAGCACAAAGGCATTTTCAGCAGTTACAGCTTTTGCGTTATCAGGTAGAGGTTGAAGGAAAAACACCTTTTACGGTGGTTTCTCAAG
>NZ_JBHIOY010000297.1:352-661 GCF_042195785.1 Bartonella sp. AP58NXGY
AGATTTCTTACGCAATGGAAAGAATTCAGAGTGCTGTTTTAGACAGCCGTAAAAATCCGCTTTTGGGTGAAGCTATCATTCGTCAAGCTTTGTTAGGACTCACAATTATTGCACGACGCCAAATGGCAGCTTAACATATTTAAAAATATAATGATTTGTTATTTAAGTACGGCACAAAGGTATTTTCAGCAGTTACAGCTTTTGCGTTATCAGGTAGAAGTTGAAGGGAAATCGCCTTTTACAGTGATTTCTCAAGTGCATACTCATATTTAGAGCAAGTCTTGTTCATAGAACCTTTATTGAAGTAAA
>NZ_JBHIOY010000298.1:0-228 GCF_042195785.1 Bartonella sp. AP58NXGY
AGCTTATGACGTTGTTTTCCTAAAAGAGCACGTGCTTTTTCGGTTGCTTGTAAGTCAACATCTAAACCTAGTGCAGCCGCATGTTTGAGACAAAGTTTGAGACGCATCAATGCTGTCCGAGCAGCTCCAGCTTTTGTATGCCAAATAGGGGCAAGGGTATCGCGTATCTCTGTTTGCGTAATTTCTGAAAGGGGTAAACAACCTAATTTAGGGAGAATATGAAGGAGT
>NZ_JBHIOY010000298.1:322-661 GCF_042195785.1 Bartonella sp. AP58NXGY
GAGATTGCTTATTGTCTCACGCTTTTGTTTATCGCGTTCTTTAATGGGGTCACGACCTTCACGTAAAACAGAACGCCATCCTGTTGCCAATTCACGGGCTTGTTTTAAAGAAACATCTCGCAACGCTCCCAATCCCATTTCGCGACGACGCCCGTGAAGGGTATAACGATAAATCCATTGAGCACCTCCATCTTTACGCTTATGAAGAAGCAAGCCGGCACCATCATTATATTTGCCAGCCCCCAATGTTGCGACAGATCTTGCATTAAGACGGTTCATAAGAACCATTTTTACTCCTTTCTTATACAAATTTGATCCACACACTCATCCCACTTGTTA
>NZ_JBHIOY010000299.1:0-330 GCF_042195785.1 Bartonella sp. AP58NXGY
CGGTTCTAAGTATGAGAATGGTCAATGGACCGCTCCAAACTTTAAGGTTAACACTGTCAGTGAGGATGGTAGCAAGGTTGAAGAGCAGAGCTATGATGATGTAGCGAAAGCCTTTGCGAGTGTTGGTACATCTTTCAGCAATCTTCATAATGAGATGACGAATGCTGTTACGAATATCAACAATCAGATTAGCCAAGTTGTTAGTGATAATCTTGTTAAGCAGGATGCTACAACGAACCTCATCAACATTGGTAAAGAAGTAGCAGGCAGTGAAATCAATATTGCCAACAAGGATCAAGGGGATCGTACACTTTCTGGTGTTAAGGCAGC
>NZ_JBHIOY010000299.1:368-660 GCF_042195785.1 Bartonella sp. AP58NXGY
AAAGCTCAGCTTGATCAAAGTTTGGAGCAGCTTTCTAACAGTCTTCAATCAGATGATTCAGCGGTTGTTCTTTACGATAAGAAGGAAAATGGTGAGACTGATTATACGAGTGTAACTCTAGGAAAAGGCTCGAATGCAGCCCCTGTTGCATTGCATAATGTTGCTGATGGTCAAATTGCTGAGAATTCGCATGATGCGGTTACAGGCGGTCAGATTAACACGATCTCTCAAGATGTTGCTAAGTTTTTAGGTGGGGATACAGCCTTTAAAGATGGTACCTTTACAGGTCCAA
>NZ_JBHIOY010000300.1:0-659 GCF_042195785.1 Bartonella sp. AP58NXGY
ATGGAAATGAGTGAATTGTTTAAAAGACAGGAAAACTTGTCGTAATATCCTATAAATAAAGCAACCGTTTTAATCGCCTACAGAAAACAAAGACACCACTTTCTGTCGTGACTATAAAAAACATTCCTCCTAATGAAATTGTCTTTATATTTCGATATTTTTTATAAAAATACTTTCAAAATGGTATAAATTGCACTTACACTTTAAGATGCATTTTCCTTATTTTCTTTTGATAAAGTTTTTTCCTCTTTAGAGATACTCACATTTTCTATCACAGTCTTTTTAGACTTAGACTTTTGTAGCGTTTTCGTTTTAGCATTAAGTTTTGATTTTTTTTCTGCAATCGGCTGACCTTTAACACGGACATCCGCTAATGTTGAACGAACAACACGAATATTCATACTCTCACCAATTTCAACCTCTAGTTCTCCACTCTCGTCGTGAACCTTCGTAACCTTGCCGATAATACCACCACCTGTTATAACTGTATCACCACGACGTACTGCATTAAGCATCTCCTGCCGTTTTTTCATTTGGGCGCGCTGTGGGCGAATGGCAAAAAAATACATAATTGCAAAAATTAAAATGAATGGGATAGCGTTAACAAATGAAATTCCACTGGAAACATCGCCTGCACTTTGAGCATAAGCGTTCGTAAT
>NZ_JBHIOY010000301.1:0-658 GCF_042195785.1 Bartonella sp. AP58NXGY
TCAATCTCACCATCATTGGAAATGTATGCTTTACCTTCATTATCAAGGACATAATTTTCAAGCAGTGCCCCATCTTTAATGAAGATAAGCTCTGGTTTTTTAAGAAACGTAGTATTTTGTTCATGTGCATTATACCCAACATTGTTATGATGACTGCTGTCAAACTCCTGCTGGCTTGCAAATATTCTAGTACCCTTAACAAGGGTAAAATCGCTAGGCTTTTTTAAAAAGCCTAATTCATTGCGCGTTCTTACAATACCATCATTCGATACTCCAAGGATGCATCTTCCCGTTTTCATATATTCATTGTATTGATCCTGAAATACTTGATCATTTTCATAACTCGAAGATTGACAAAAAAGAGGTATCCCCCTCTCATTTGCGGCAGCTGCCTGTACAAAACAGCTGCTCAACAAGAGTACCCAAAAATTGCGTTTCCATTTGTATTGTGTAGCCATATCCTCCCCCCTCTTTACGCCTGCATAGACACAAAACGTAACTAGCTCTACAAAATATATTTTCAACCTTAGATTGTAATAATTCTTCTGAGTAGCCTCATTACTTCACTCAAAGAACTGTTCTTTACCATCTCTTCAATGCGTTTTTGACCAAAAATATAAGGAAATTCCTATATTTCTTCAAAGTTTTTTCTTCAAAG
>NZ_JBHIOY010000302.1:0-657 GCF_042195785.1 Bartonella sp. AP58NXGY
GATAGCGCGCGGGGTTAAGAGGCTGGATTGTCGTTTGTTTTCTCAATGGTGTGGTGTGGAGGTTTTGTCTTGTGGGGGCAAGCCAATCGGTCTTTTTATTGGCAGTTTAGTCTACAGATTTCTTTAAAAATGGTAAAATGTAAAAACGTGTATCTGTAAAAAGATAAGGGTCGTTTAAGCCGTGGAGGATTGATCTGTTGTGCAAGCTTTGGGGCCGTGGTTTGGGCTTGTGGTATGGCGTGAAATGGAGGGAGCGAATTGGGGCGGAAGCGTTTGTGAATGGGGGTAAGCCGTGGTGAAAAGGGAGATGTGACTGGAGGAGAGCCTCGTGTGAGTGGAAGGGCAAATTGGGATGGTGAGGGGTGGTATGATTGGAGGAGGGAGAAGTTGGGAAAGAGAGAAAGAGGTAAGTGTGTGTAGGGGAATGAGAGGATAGAATGGAGGAGAGGAAAAGTGCGTATGGATAGGTTAGGATGGTCCTGTACAAAAAAGTGGTGGTGTGAAGGGATGCATGAAAAAGCGCAGAGGATAGGGGATTGTTTGGTCTTGTCTGTTCCATGTTTTTGAGGGGACGATTTGGGATAGCGCGCGGGGTTAAGAGGCTGGATTGTCGTTTGTTTTCTCAATGGTGTGGTGTGGAGGTTTTGTCTTGTGGGG
>NZ_JBHIOY010000303.1:0-655 GCF_042195785.1 Bartonella sp. AP58NXGY
CGATTGCTTTGAATAATTTAACCGGCAAGCCCGTTTATAAGGCAACAGATACTGGTTTATTAGCTTTAACGGGAGAAGAAATCCAAGATGGCTGTCTTTATAGAGTTATTTACGATGAAGATATAACCGGTTGGCAAATACTCAATCCCACAAGGGGAAAAGTTTCTTTCTTAAAACGTTTACCGTCTGGTTTAATCGGTCCTTTTGCCATGGAACGCTTGCCGGATGGTTGGTTGTTGTGTGATGGGCGTGCTTATTCGCGAAGAACGTATAGAGCCTTGTTTGATGCGATAGGAACGACGTGGGGTGAAGGGGATGGTGCTACGACGTTTAATGTTCCTGATTTTCGAGGGATGTTTTTAAGGGGTATGGATTATGAACGCAATTTAGACCCTTGGCGTTCTTTTGCAAGTCAACAAGGCTGCTCTTTGAAAGCACATGAACATTTTATCGGTCCAGCATTTCCAAATGATCATTCTTCTCGAAAAAGACGGGATGTTTCTTCTACTGAAGCGCCCTTGAGAAGGCGAAAAAGATTTATAGATGAAGAGTGTTTAGGCTTAGACGGGGATGCTTGGGAAAGGTGTCATCAAGAATTTGAACGGATAGCAGGAAGTCCACAGGTAGAGGCTCCCTTTTGGTTCACAGAAAAAGA
>NZ_JBHIOY010000304.1:0-655 GCF_042195785.1 Bartonella sp. AP58NXGY
GAGTTCTCTCGGTAGGAGAGGGGACTGTTCATTTAGATAGGGTGACTATTAAAGTTGCTGAGAAACAAACTAAAGAGACGAGCATTGGTTTATTGTCACATGGAGGTGTTATTTCTTTTAGAAATGGGAAATTTGAAGCTCCTAATGCTATCGCATTATGGGTAAGTGGTGACTTTGATGGTAATGCCTTTAAACTCGATGAAAAAGTTGAAGAAGGAGTCTCTGATGAAATTCAAAGACAGGATGTGAATGCAGATAGGGATAGGCAGGCTTCTGAGGTTAATGATGTCGTTGGTGAGGTAGTTCCTATTGGTGAAGGTAGCATTTGTGCTGATTATAATATTTATCATACTACTCACTCTACACATATTGAGGTTCTGTCCTCTATAGAGGGTATTTTAAACAGCGGCGGATCTTCTAGAAATACTGATGTACCTTCTAGAGATGGAGGTAGAGATTCCGAGGGTGAACAGGATACAGGATCTGAGGTTGCCAACTTAATAGTTTCTGATATTCAAAATTCAACTATTAAATTGAAAGGTAATTCCTATGGTGTACTTTTTGAGGGCGGTACTTATCAAAGTGTGGAGAAAAGAAATGATCAAAATGGAGGACAGGATCTAGTAGAACAAAATGGAGCGCAGAATCTAGTAGA
>NZ_JBHIOY010000305.1:0-313 GCF_042195785.1 Bartonella sp. AP58NXGY
TTACGTGTCAGCGTATTATAAAATCGCAACTCTTTCATCATTCTACTCCGTGAACGGTATTACGCACCGCTCCTTTAGATATCTCTTATCTCAAATGATCGCATTATGCGATTTAGACTAAAACTTTTACTTTATAGTCAATTCTTCTTCCCCTATTGTAAGTGAAGCTGTATCTATCATTTATCATCAAAACAATTCCTTTTATTTGATTAGATAGAAGCATTCTATAGACAGAGAGCTTCTCCCTCCTTGAAGAAAATAAGTTTAGAAAAAATTCTATAGGCAATAGAATATTTATATGAACAATAGATTA
>NZ_JBHIOY010000305.1:352-655 GCF_042195785.1 Bartonella sp. AP58NXGY
TCAACCAAATCTTAAATTTTTAACCGTAAAAAACTTCGTCAATATTTTCAATGTTCCATAATGGCTTTCTTCCTGTCTCTTACGCCCTATATTTTATAAACAACAATTGAAAATAATGTCGCAATTAACCCTATTTTTTAACTTCGTTCTCATGACACAATTATCTTATCTGTACAGAATTTTACTCAAAGAAAGCAATAAAAATAATGCGTAATAAATTGAGAAAAATCATTATTTTAATATTTCTTGTTATTTCAATGCCAGCTTTTGCGCAACAATCTCCACCTTATGAGAAAAAATTAC
>NZ_JBHIOY010000306.1:0-654 GCF_042195785.1 Bartonella sp. AP58NXGY
TTTTGCGTACCAACAATTGCATCGGCAACATGAGAAAAATCAACTGAAAGTTGTGCTGAACTTGGAAGACCTACAGTAGCTGTCTTTTGCAACACATCAAGTCCATCAATCGAGGGCGATAACTGCTGTAACAGCTTTAATTCATTGTTATAAGATCCACCCCGCTCTACAGCATTTTTTAACGAACTGATCGCTGTAAAAAGTGCCGTATTTATTTCTTTTTTTTCACTATTTTTAACAATACTTTCTTCCTGGAATGCTTCCAACTGTTTTTTTAACGAAGCAAGATCATTTGCATTGCTCAGCCCGACGGACAAAGCCGTTTCTATCTCTTTTGACTCGCCAACAAGTGTTTGTACAGCCTCTTCAAGAGCTTTTACTTTTTCTTCTAAAATCGCAAAAGCTTTTCTGCTTTCTTCTTGCGATAGTTCATCATTTTTCATTGTTTTAAACTGTTGTGATGAAAAAGAAGAAAACTCTGTTTTTAATGCATCGATTTCTTGAAACACTCGCTCCAATTGTTCTCTTGTTTCTTCACTTGTGTCTTTTGCAGCTTCAGCGACCTGCAAAACCTTTTCTCCACCAACAGAATTTTCTACAAAAGGAGAAGAAAACAAACCCACCCATTGAAGCCCCACAAAAATTCCCAAAGCA
>NZ_JBHIOY010000307.1:0-333 GCF_042195785.1 Bartonella sp. AP58NXGY
CTACTATAACTATGAAAGTATCGTAATTACCCATCCTCGCTCCTTTTTCTCCTCACCGACATTTCACACAGCTCTCTTATCGGCTCCTCGATATTGTATCAATATGTATATAACGGATTCAAAGTTTTCTATATATTCTGCGTTAACAAAAATAGCATACAAAATATAGATAATAATATTGATAAATACAAACAATTCGTATTTTAATTATACTGCTCTTGTGCTTTATACGCTTTAAAGAAAAGCTTTATAACTCTTAAAATGAACTTCCCCGATAGAGTGGTTCAAAGTACTCAAAAGCCTAACACAGCAAAACATGGCTGCGTGCTCTCT
>NZ_JBHIOY010000307.1:378-652 GCF_042195785.1 Bartonella sp. AP58NXGY
TATCGGCTCTTTTTCCATAAGCCGGCACCATCACACATTTTGCCACCCTCCAATGTTGCTACAACCCTTAAAACTTGAGAGGATTCATAAGAAGCATTGTTCTTTCTCAAGTGTTTTACGCCATACAGACTTCCCTACTTTTTACATGCAAGAGACATGATTTTAATTGATTCACCATCGTAGGTTTAAAATAAGAAAATCCTATGATTTTAGAAGCTCTCATCCAACGTGGAAAACAATGAATTATCCTTATAAATCAACGTGAAGACAGTTA
>NZ_JBHIOY010000308.1:0-652 GCF_042195785.1 Bartonella sp. AP58NXGY
ACCCAGAAAAAACTGTTCGCTTTTCACGTCTTATCCTCAAGAATAAAGGGGAAAAACCACGCAGTTTACGCCTTTATAATTATGTTGAATGGGTTTTAGGAAATGTTCGTACAAAATATGCTCCCTTCATTATTCCCTCTTATGAGGCTAAAAGAGGGGTACATTTCATTGAAAATCCTTATCACATTGAAAAATCTCAACAAGTTACATTTTTATCAGCATCTAAAATGCCAACCAGCACCACAACCAATCGCAGCGAATTTATTGGTGCAACAGGAACGGTAACACATCCAAACGCAATCCGTAAAGCCAGCGCACTTTCCAATACCATTGACCCTTGTTCAGCATTTTCTTATGATATTGATCTTCAACCAGGGCAAACAAAAGAAATCATCTTTTATCTTGGCAGCGCTGAAAATAGAAAAGAAGCTGAAAAATTACTTAATCAAGTACGTGCAAGTGATTTTGAAATTTTGCTCAAAAAACAAAAACACTATTGGAGTGATTTTGTTTCCCCACTTCAAGTAAAAACACCGGACCCCTCTTTCGATATTATGGTCAACCATTGGCTTCCCTATCAAATTTATGCATGCCGCATCATGGCGCGCGCTGCCTTTTATCAAGCAAGTGGAGCATTTGGTTTCCGTGACCA
>NZ_JBHIOY010000309.1:0-651 GCF_042195785.1 Bartonella sp. AP58NXGY
ACGCCTCTTATCAACCGTCTCAAGTGCTAAAGGCTAGTCAGCACCATTGGAGGCTAGAAAAGTGTGTGATACTGGCTTACTCCTTCACAAATACAACATTGATAGTGAATAATGAATGATAAGCGCCAACATCTTTTATAAAGATTATAGCTCTTACGAGCGATATTTTAAAAGAGATATGAAAAAACTGCTAGATATTTCTTTAAAACAAGCGCGTGAATAAGCAACGCAACAGTATTTTATTTTGAGAATTCTATCTTGCATAAGAAACGTGCACCCCCATTAAAGAAAGTTCATAAATGAGCTGCAGAACTTTATATTCAAAAACAGTGTTAAAACTGCTCCCGACAGGGTGAAATGAAGAGAAAAACAAACAATCTCTTAAAAAAAGACACCAATCAACAATATAATGGCGTGCTGTTTTTCATATATAATACATTGATTTATAACAATGTTTCGTGTTGAACTATAACATCCAATATCGTAAAATTACTCTTTTCTTATATTAAATCAATTATCTGCCGTTGCAAATGAAATTAATGTGTAGGCAAAAATTATTAAAGCAAAATATATAAACACCTTTCATAGCCCCTCTCAATATAAGGATTATTTTAAAAAGGCATCTTTTATAGCACCCCACCCCATTTTACA
>NZ_JBHIOY010000310.1:0-648 GCF_042195785.1 Bartonella sp. AP58NXGY
TTTAAGCAATTTTTTGAGTGATAAAATTGACGCCATGCCGGAAAATTGCAAACGCATTGCCATTGAAGATATTGTGGGCTCACCCCTTTTGGAAGCCATGTTTGAAGGACATATGCCACGTGGATTTATTCCCATTGCCCCCATGATCCAAAAGGTGCGTGATGTTTTTGCAGCGGAAAATTCTCTTATTCGCTTATCCGCAGACAGTGTGAAACATATTTTGTTAGAGCATCAAGCGCGTGATCTTCGCTTGGAGGATTTTCGTGGCGCCATTCAAACACTCATAAAACCCCATGGAATTATCAGGCGAAAAGGTGTACCGAGCGTTATGTTTTTTGGTGAAAGTGGTGGGACATGGTGGCGCTTTGTGGTCAAATTTGTAGCAAGCAAACAAGAATGGTGGTTGACCTCCATGCATAAAAAGAGCTTTCGCGAAATTCAACGTTTGTTAAACGCGGCTGAAAAGAAGGATGAGCGGTTGTTGTAAAGAGAATACCGTAAAGCTCTGTTGGTGTTTGTGAGAAGGAACTGGTGTGTGAGGAAAAATGAGAAGGCGTGGAGGGCGGTCAACTCCTCGCAGATCCGGCAAAGCCGTCCTGGCATAACTGGCTCACGCCTCGCGGGTAATCTAACAGTTTCAACGTTTAA
>NZ_JBHIOY010000311.1:0-647 GCF_042195785.1 Bartonella sp. AP58NXGY
CTTCAATATTCTGCATCTTTCGAAGATGTTAGATCAGCTTGCGAAACATGAATGACTATCGCAATATGTGATTGCGTATATCAGGATATGAAAATACATAATCCTATCCTCTGCCCCTTCACTGATGTAATGAAACGATATAATTTCATAACTCTTTATATCTCCTGATTCTGTTCTTCTAAAGGATAAAGAATTTCCGCCACTGCACTACAGATTCTGTTTTTTTTATAAATCTCTTCTATTCACCACTTATATCATTAATCTCATATAAGCGTATCGAATAATCGTTCTTCTTTCATTAAATTTTTTTATACTGAGCTGAAACACAAAAAAATTGAATAGAAACAGAGAAAGTGCTCTTATTTTAATATGAGTGCAAGAGTCTTATATTCTCATTTCTGATGAACGTGTTTTTACCACTTAAGTAACGAATTAAAATTTATAACTTATTTATTTATTTATATCCATAAATAGTCGTTTTTTTCATATTAAGTTATAACTCTGAATACAGGAAAAACTCTTAGAAAAAAAGAGACAACATTTCAGCTCTGATTTCCTATATAAAAACTGCTCTAATCACGATGTATTTTGCTGTTTGAATATTTTTCTCACGCATACAACTCGCCAAAAATCAAATATTTATTTAC
>NZ_JBHIOY010000312.1:0-266 GCF_042195785.1 Bartonella sp. AP58NXGY
CCACCTCCCATGGCTTCTAACATGATAAGATCTCCTTTCTTTATCCTTCCATCGCAAAGAGCTGTTGTTAAAGCCAACGGAACGGATGCTGCAGACGTGTTACCGTGTTGATTAATGGTAATCACAACTTTATCTGGTGAAATTTTCAGCTTTTTAGCAGATGCTTCAATAATGCGCTTATTAGCCTGGTGAGGGACAAACCAATCGAGTTGTGAAGAATCTATACCTGCAGCTGCAAAACAATCATCAACCACATCCGTTATCAT
>NZ_JBHIOY010000312.1:399-645 GCF_042195785.1 Bartonella sp. AP58NXGY
CAATATACCACGCTCAAAAGCACCTTGCCTTTCAACTTCTTGCGCTTCCAAAACAGCAGCCCCCGCACCATCACCAAACAAAACACATGTTGTACGGTCTTCCCAATCTAAAATTCGAGAAAATGTATCGGACCCAATCACTAAAATTCTTTTAGCGGCTCCACAGCGTAAATAAGAATCTCCTGTTGTTAAAGCAAAAATAAAACCAGAGCAAACAGCTTGAATATCAAAAGCAAATCCATGGCT
>NZ_JBHIOY010000313.1:0-309 GCF_042195785.1 Bartonella sp. AP58NXGY
TTAAGGCAGTAACGGCTTCTTCTCTTGCATTATATGGTAATGGGGAACATTTTGTTTCTCTTGACGCTTGTATAGAAACAATGCGTCAGACGGGCCATGATATGAGTGAACGCTATAAAGAAACAAGTAAAGGGGGCCTCGCAGTGAATGCAATATCTTGTTAAGAGTGTAGTCTCTTATTAGGGGCTGAAATATTTTTTCAATCCATAACTGGACTCGTCGGGGAAGAACAGCATTTTTTCTTCCTAAGAAAATTTTTGTTTTTTGTTGCTTATCAATCAAAATTCAAATTTAATTCAGTAGCGTGCT
>NZ_JBHIOY010000313.1:341-643 GCF_042195785.1 Bartonella sp. AP58NXGY
CTTTTATATGCAAGACTGGAAGGAGAGTATCGCTTATATCTGTTTGATTTGTTTCTAAAAAGAAAACAGTCTTATTGGAAAAAATAAAAAAACGTAAAGCAAAACGAATGATTAATTTGTCACTAATTTTTAGCTGGATTTTATGGCTTTTAAAAGTTTTCAGAGCAATATCGTTTAAGGAATGAGGATTATACTCTAGTATTCAAGGCAAATTTGTTTTAAATTTGAATAATTGTGGTGAGGTATGAGAGAGCTTTAAAAGTTAAAAGTAAAGATCTTTGGACAGCTGATATGATAAAAAA
>NZ_JBHIOY010000314.1:0-306 GCF_042195785.1 Bartonella sp. AP58NXGY
GGTGAGGATGAGAATGAGAGGAATGATGTCTTTCAACAGTAGAACGGCTGTTAGAACTATAAGAAGGGAAATGCGCGTTCATTCCTTTTCTCATATCTTCTATTTGCTTATTCATACCGTTTCTCATATCATTTATTTGCTTCTCAATAGGATGTTCACTATTCATCCATTGGCTATTTGCAAGCGCTGTACCTATTGGCACCAAAATGGTTGCTGCTGATATCGCTGATAATACCGCTAGTTTAGTAGATTTTTTCATAGCGACACTCCTTAACTTAAATTCACATTTTTTCACATCATATACGT
>NZ_JBHIOY010000314.1:373-642 GCF_042195785.1 Bartonella sp. AP58NXGY
TGGCTTTATTTTGACAAAACGAATAAAGAGCTATTTGGTTGACAAAAAATGATAAAATAAACGAGGAATAAAGATCTTTTTTCATAAAAAAACACTCTATTTATGTTAACTGACAAAAATTATATCTATAAAGTCTCATTTTCTACAAAAATAACAAAACTTCTTATTGAAGAGATAATTCTTGCATCATACGATTCCATATAACTTAAAAAACAAAAATATGAATCAAAGATATTACCTCTATTATCATAGAGTTATAATTTTATGAT
>NZ_JBHIOY010000315.1:0-641 GCF_042195785.1 Bartonella sp. AP58NXGY
TATATACTTATTTTAAATAATCATCCATCATTTTAAGCTTAGTTGAAAAGGCTAAAGAAGAATAAAACTCTGTTAATCTAACTCGCGTGTCGATATAATATTTTATATTGTCTATAAAATTTTTACTGGCACGTTATGAAAATGATCAACATGTCAATAAGAATGTTAAAAAAATGCATTCCTTATGATTCCATCTCAAATCGAGATTTTTTCTATAACATTGTAAATATCAATTTAATTGATACTTATGAAAATTATTGGATATGAATAGAAGAAATTTATGCCCAAATATAATACCATTAAGCGAGAATTGCTCTTACCAAACCGTTTACGGATAAGTAACCCTCTCCATGTAAATTATAAAGAAGAATAATGACTATCGTCATTCTATCGTTATTGGAAGCTATTCTCAACTCGATTTTTAATATTAGGCAAACATATGCGCCAAAAATGGAGAATAACGTGGCATGATTGTTTAGATGATTAGATGTGATAATGATCCTTTGAAAAAACCAAGATAATCTTGAGTGTTAATTATTTGATGTTTTCTTTGATATATTAAAGATTTGTAAACTATGAAATTAATAGAAGTTGATAAGAGCTCTTGTCGATTTATCAACTTATAAATGGATATAATGAAA
>NZ_JBHIOY010000316.1:0-256 GCF_042195785.1 Bartonella sp. AP58NXGY
ATTGGCGTGTTAAAGAAAGGTTTAGGGGAAAAGCTTGACGTTCACCATTCCAAGAGAGTTTTCCTAATCGATGACCAATGCGTCTTTCGAGTTCTGTTGCAAAAATAAATGCGTCAGCTTTGAGGTAATATTGCGCAGTTTTATGATTCTCATTCCATACAATGGCGGATCGGTTCCCTTTGAGCGGGAGAAGAGCAAAAGGGCCAGCGGGTAAAAAATGTTGAATTGCTTGACCATGATGGGGTTTTTCATGTTC
>NZ_JBHIOY010000316.1:330-640 GCF_042195785.1 Bartonella sp. AP58NXGY
GGGCACCATTGGCTGCAATAAGCAATTTTGTTTGCCAAAGTTCTTCATTATCTAATGTAACAGTTGTGTGTTGGTTGTCTTGATGAAAATCAATGACACGTGTGTTTGCGATAATAGGGATATTGAGATCTTTGACACGTTTTTTTAAAGTATTGATCAGTTCTCTATGTTCTACCATCGTTGCAAAGGGTTCACCGGGGGTAATGTCGCCTTCAAAGGTTAAAAGAGGGGGTTTAACAGGGTCATTTGTGCTTGTATCTGTGATGATCATGGAGTGAATGGGTTGCGCAGAGGGAGTGATAGAGTCCCA
>NZ_JBHIOY010000317.1:0-266 GCF_042195785.1 Bartonella sp. AP58NXGY
GAAGTATTTTTACTTCTTATCTTCAGTATCTTTTATTTAACCATTAATTTCTGCTTTTGATGTGCAAATGAAAGGCTTTGACTCATTTAATATAAGAAGATTTAAGATAAAAGAAATTTGACTGTATTTGGCTCTTTCCTCCAAGATGCACAAAAAAGATTAATGATCATTATAAATGAATATGTTATCTTTTATTTAAGAGCATATGAAAGAAATCCAGAGATTTTGTATTTCTTAAGTTTTCTAAATGATCCAAAAGATGTTGT
>NZ_JBHIOY010000317.1:339-640 GCF_042195785.1 Bartonella sp. AP58NXGY
GGTTACGAATATATGCTGTCCATTGGTTATAAATCGCTGTAAAAATCGCATAAAGTTTTTCCTTTATGCTTTTGTGTAAATGACACAATAGTTGCGTGTTTGCTTCAAGGCGATATATTTATCCATTTGATAACGGGAACAGCTTTTTTGTAAAATGTGAAGATTTAAAAAGTGATCATTTTGCGCTTTTATTTTCTTTTCGATTGATCATTGTTTGGAAAATATTTGATACACTGTGTTTGTGGATATTGTCAAAAACATTTTATACGTGTGTTAAGGAGAAATAAAAATGGATTTTGAT
>NZ_JBHIOY010000318.1:0-639 GCF_042195785.1 Bartonella sp. AP58NXGY
TCATGAAGGAATTGGAGTGCCTCTTCATTGCCTTTAAGCGTTTCACCCTCGCTTACACCACGCCCCATAATCTGTGCTCGTAAGCTAAACGTAACACAATCTCCGCCTTCTTTCCTAAGTTCATTTTTGACTTGAATGATACTATTAGAGCCTTCTCCCATTAACGGTTCAATATCAAGCGCTTTAGACGCTTCATAATTTAATTTCTTTGACCAAGCTTTCACCGCTTGAGCATCATTAATAGGTATACGTGTTGTTGCCATTTATTTTGCCTTTCTTTGCTATAAAAAAACCGGCTTAAAGCCGGCAAAAAAACCCGCATCAAAGGCGGATTACGTTATGCGCCTAGACTATAATCAGCCATCGCGCCCCATTAACTTATCAAAAATGATTTGATTTTTAGGATTGCTATACCATTCTCCAAATTCTTTATCAGACATATTGCCAATAGCTTCTAAAGTCATTGGTCCAGTACTCCCCCCTCCACCAGATGCCGTTAAAGTCCTCGCAGAATTCTGACGGCTTTGAAGTGCTGCAACTTGATTATTCGCTTGCACTGCTTGATTTTGATAGCCAAGATTTTGCGCTATCCTATAAATCTCTTCTGCCGGATTGAGATCTCTTTGTGCACAAGTCGCT
>NZ_JBHIOY010000319.1:0-307 GCF_042195785.1 Bartonella sp. AP58NXGY
GAAAAAGAGGAAGGTTGTTGTTTTTCATGTAAAAGCCCTTGTTTTTGGAGTGTTTTTCCCAACCATTGCATATAGCCCATAAAGTCCTTTTGCGGATCTGGCGGCGCATTTTCTTCCCCCTGCACCTCTTTTCCGCCTTCTTGAGAAGATGGCTGTTGTTGAAATCTTTGTCCTTGAAAATTTTCTTCCAAAGTTTTTGCTTCTCTTCCAATTTCACCCTCTTCTCCCTCTTGTGTTGAGGTAAGAAAGTCTTGTTTCAAATGGTTTTGTTCTGCCGGCGTTAAATGTTCTTGATCCATGACGTTAG
>NZ_JBHIOY010000319.1:333-637 GCF_042195785.1 Bartonella sp. AP58NXGY
ATAAAATTAAATTTTTCAAATAAAACAATTTCTGCGCATTGATCCCCAATGCCCTTCCATCACTTGGGCTCCAGCATATCGACACCATGCTCCCTCTCACATGACGGCAAAACACCATCTTCTCACCTGCTTCTGCCCCAAAACGGACTGTCCAACAAAACAGCTCTTCTGAACCAAAGAGAGACGACATTGCACAACATAAGCAACACTGTGCTATGGAAATTATAGAGATAATCACCCGCCCATTGATAAAGATCATCCAAGATCGCCCATCACAAAGCCCCCTATTCATAAAGCCCCTTAT
>NZ_JBHIOY010000320.1:0-304 GCF_042195785.1 Bartonella sp. AP58NXGY
GCAATTCATACGTTAGATCTAAGAAGGTAGATATAAGTTCTAAAGAACTGGTATAACAATTAGCTGCTGAAGCTGGTTTGTATAGACTATTCTTAAACTCATCCTCAATCTGATAGAATCTTCTCCTCACCACCTTATTATAATCATAATTAGCACATTCCTACTTCAAATAATTAATTTAAAAGGAAGGTAGAACTTAAAACATAATTTCACATTATTGTATCTCATCCAATATGAGAAAAACTGCACGATTTAATTGAATCTCTATAGCCTTTTCTGTTTGGGCAGCAATATGCGATGTGAC
>NZ_JBHIOY010000320.1:324-637 GCF_042195785.1 Bartonella sp. AP58NXGY
CCAAGTGACAGAAGCCCTTGGGGATCATCAGTTATGCCTTTATTGTTTTCCCACTCTTGATAATATCCATCCATATAAAAGAAATTTAAATTACCAGCCTTAAGCAGCTCTTGAACATCTGCAGGTACGACTGTTCTCGGATTGGAAAAGCAAAGGATAGATAACTTCGGATTCGCGCACGATAGGCTAAACCGATTGATGATTCCTTTGGTAGAATCATTGAACGAAACACACATAACCAACGCATCACAAGTTGAAACGATACCTTTGAGATCAGATCGTATAAGGCCAAGCTCTTTCTCAAGCGTAGATT
>NZ_JBHIOY010000321.1:0-637 GCF_042195785.1 Bartonella sp. AP58NXGY
TCTCCTAAAATAGAAGACTATTTTAAAACAATTATCAATCGTCAAAGAGCTATAACAACCTCTATTTTCAAACAGGGAATGGATTAACGAAATGAGTTTCACTTTTTATTAATATATAAAACATCTCATAGCATCTTTACAAAGATCATATAGCTCCCTCTATTTCATACAGTATAAAATATTGAGAATTTTAATTTTTAAACTTAACAAAACGCACTTATAAAATACGTCAGCCTATCAGATTTACAAAAACATTATAAGAAAAACTAGAGCGATAGAAAACTACCTACAACCAAAAACAAAGAGTGTCATGAAAAATGAGATGATCCCCCAAAATACTGAAAAACAACTTTCTTGCTTAACTTTCATAAAAGTTATCTTATTTGTTTCTCCAATAGTATAAATCAAATTCATATCTATATTTTTATTAACTATATTTTCTTCTTGATTATTAAAAAATTGTTTACTTTGAGATAAATCTTTATCAAAATTTACATAGCTCTCTGCAGTTTGTGCAAAAAGAAAAATAAATGATATAAAAATATAGAAATAAAACTTATTTTTAAATATTTTAAGCATAAATTTATTTTACAAAATTATTTTTTAAAATAAAATATCAAACTTATAATAGTAAAAG
>NZ_JBHIOY010000322.1:0-636 GCF_042195785.1 Bartonella sp. AP58NXGY
GATATGATAACGTCACCTTACCTTCTTTTGACAAATGTGAAAGCGTATGTTTACGCCAGTTTTTATCATCACGCTCTGGATAATCTTCACGGGCGTGAGCGCCACGGCTTTCTAAACGTGCTGCCGCAGAATGAACCGTCATGATAGCATTTGCCATGAGATTTTGAAGCTCTAATGTTTCAACCAAATCAGAATTGCATATCATGGAACGATCTGTGACTTTAAGGTCAGACAATTCCTCCCAGATTTTATTCATCCGTTGGCATCCCTGTTGCAAAGAATCTTCTGTACGGAAGACTGCTGCATCTTCTTGCATGGTGCGTTGCATTTTTTCACGCAATAGAGCTGTTGGTATGGCTCCTTGTGCAAAACGCAAACGATCAAAACGCGCCATAATTTCGTCAACCGCTTCTTCATTCAAAGGTGGAACTTCAGCGTTTCGATCAATCACTTCACCCGCACGAATAGCAGCAGCACGCCCAAACACCACAAGATCAATCAATGAATTTGATCCCAAGCGGTTAGCACCATGAACAGAAGCGCATCCCGCTTCACCCACTGCCATTAGCCCTGGTTGAATACGATCAGGCGAATCAGCTGTTGGATTGAGAACTTCTCCGTAGTAGTTGGTAGGAA
>NZ_JBHIOY010000323.1:0-636 GCF_042195785.1 Bartonella sp. AP58NXGY
TCTAATTTATCCGAAAAAGAAGCAAAATCACAAGAACTCTCTCGTGTAACTTCACTCCATTCTCCAAATCATCACCGCACAGATTCACCTTTCCCCCCTCAATCAGCAAGCATGCTGGAAAAACAAAAAGAACTCGCAGAATTAGGACTTTATGATGGACCTTTAGATGGACTGGATGGACCTAAAACGCGTCGTGCTATCGCTTTATGGAAACAACAAGCTCCCCCCAAAAAGCAAAAAAACGTTTTATCTAATCCCACAACAGATGAAATTGCGATATTAATTAAACAGAGCGAAATAGAAATGGCAAAGAATACAACAACAAAAAATATAACAAATTCGAAAGAAGCTATTTTAGATCCTTCTGTTGAAGATATTTTACAGGTACAAAAAGCTTTACGTAATTTTGGTCATGAGGAAGTTCTTGTCACAGGAATAGAAGATCAAAAGATGATAGAAGCCTTAAAACAATTTCAAAAAATGTTTGATCTTCCTGTCACAGGAAAAATTAACCACACAATTTTGATGAAAATGCGTGAAATTGGTTTATTAAATTGAAGCTTAATCATATCTACATTATAAAAATAATCTCTTAACTTATTATAATCATAATTGATCATCTGCTTGTTTAATACC
>NZ_JBHIOY010000324.1:0-282 GCF_042195785.1 Bartonella sp. AP58NXGY
CGGTGTCTTGGTATTGCTGAGATCAACAAAGTGCTTAAAGCGGTAACCAAGCTTTATATGAAGCGCGGCTATATTGCGGTGCGGGCTTATTTACCAGAACAGGATTTAAGGGGTGGGCGTCTTAAAATTGTTGTTGTTGAAGGACAAGTAGAAGATATCACCCTGGAGGGGCATAAAGTTGAAAGGCAATCTCAAGGGGAAATCATTACGGCTTTTCCAAATTTAGTGGGGCAACCTGCTCATCTGCGCTCTATAGAACAAGGGCTTGATCAAATCAATCGG
>NZ_JBHIOY010000324.1:345-636 GCF_042195785.1 Bartonella sp. AP58NXGY
TTCTTGATATTCATATCGATAAGCAGAAGCCGTGGTTGCTGACTTTTTCCAGTGATAATCTTGGCGCTAAAGCAACTGGGATTTACCAAACACGCGTGAGTCTTTCTTTTGATAATCTGTTAGGGATCAACGATCAATGGTCATTTAGTTATCAGCGCTCCATGAATGGTGGTCCGTATCATTTTTCCGGCAAGCGCCCCAATAGTGATACGATAACAGGTTCATTTTCCATTCCCTATGGCTATTGGACGGTAGGTTTTGATGGCAGTTGGAGCCAATATCATTCGAGTA
>NZ_JBHIOY010000325.1:0-272 GCF_042195785.1 Bartonella sp. AP58NXGY
ACAGGCTTTAGCATAAGAACAGACAGGGCTTTGAGGGAGAGGGAAGGCAAAAAGTTGAAGACAAAGCGTCTGTTGAGAGGAAAAACAAGCGTAAAACGGGGAAGAAAGGGATCTTGTGCAGCGTTGATTGGAGAGAAAATTCTATAAAAAGGTAAGTTTTAAGGGGAGAGAGTGCAGACGCTTAGCGTGACACGTATGACTTGGAAAATGGCGGTACGTGGCACATGGTATCTCAATGCGCGGAGATACAGTTCAAAACGCTTGAAAATGTG
>NZ_JBHIOY010000325.1:318-636 GCF_042195785.1 Bartonella sp. AP58NXGY
ATCAACCAATTATAAAGGGGATGCCCATAATTGCCAAGGCTGTCATTATTGTCAATAAACAGGCTGGAATCTTAAAGCGAAAACGCCAAAGGATATTGATTGGAACGGACATGATCGTCGTTATGATGAATCCTACGATAAACCATTGCAGAGATAATCCTATTATATTGATCTCATTTCTATTCAAACGATCTTGTTCTAATTCTTTCTCTGAAAACACAATCGATAATAGAAAAACCACGATAAACAGGAAATTCTCTACTTGGACAAGAAGTAACGGAAAATTTTTCAAGCTTTGACTATTCTGCTTCTTGTTCT
>NZ_JBHIOY010000326.1:0-299 GCF_042195785.1 Bartonella sp. AP58NXGY
TCTCAAAACTATTTTTACAAAACAAGCAACGGTTGCCCGTGCTTCTGTTTATGGTGGAAAGAGAAATTTTGTTCCACTTATTGTCAAAAAACCAATAAATTTTATGCTTTCCAATGAAAAAAAAGCCAATGTTAAAGCAAAAGTTAAATATCATGGTCCCTTAAAAGCGCCCATCGTTGCAGGGCAATCAGTTGGTGTCATTCAAATTTTAGAAGATAAAAAGGTTCTTTTGGAAAAACCAGTTTTTGCCGGTGTGAATGTTCCGGAAGGAAGTTTCTTTACAAAAGTAAAAGATGCAT
>NZ_JBHIOY010000326.1:339-635 GCF_042195785.1 Bartonella sp. AP58NXGY
CGCGCTAATAAGGTTAAGGTTCATACGTGTCAGGTTATTTTATTACATTCGAAGGAGGGGACGGGGTAGGAAAAACAGTGCAGATTGCTTTACTTGCTGAATATCTCTCTCGCCAAGGTTATGATGTTGTTACAACACGAGAACCAGGAGGAACACCAGGGGCAGAGGCAATCCGGCATATTTTGTTGTCAGGGCAGACACAACAATATGGACCGTTGATTGAAGCAGTGTTGTTTACAGCGGCACGCACCGATCATGTTGCCGAAATTATTGCGCCTTCTTTGCAAAAAGGTAAA
>NZ_JBHIOY010000327.1:0-289 GCF_042195785.1 Bartonella sp. AP58NXGY
TATAATAGGAATATAAGGCAATTATTCGGAATGGTAAAAATATGATGATTTTTTGATAGAGTCATACCTATAACGAAGAATAGAACGCCGTTGGATTGCTAATTCACGCACCTGTTTTAAAAAGCCATTGTTTAACGCTTCCGACTCCATTTTTTGACGGAGCCAGTGAAATGGTATAACGATAAAATTCCGTGAATAATATAAGATTACAAAGCTCCTCTATCTTTACGCTTATGAAGGCGTAAGCCACATCACCACACACTCGTTGAAGTTTGAATGTGAGAAAAAG
>NZ_JBHIOY010000327.1:333-635 GCF_042195785.1 Bartonella sp. AP58NXGY
CACACAATTCTCTCCATTTGTAATGTGTAAGCGGATGGTTTTTATTGATTCAATATATAAAATAGAAAATTATCAATACAAATCAATAATTTAATCCATTGTAGCAATGGGATGATATTTTTCGACATCTCATAATTGATTAGTTTCTCAAAATGAGTCTTTTACAGTTTCCTGAAATATCCATTGTTTTGTAAAAATGTTTTTTAACAAATTCAATATTTTTTAAAAATATAATATTTTCCTCAGATGAATATTCTTTTTCGTATGCAAATACAAGAAGCATTAATATTCCTTCAAGCGTT
>NZ_JBHIOY010000328.1:0-632 GCF_042195785.1 Bartonella sp. AP58NXGY
TAAAAACTGTACGAGAAAGAACTAAAAATGTCTCTTATGAACCGTCTGCTCAAAAGCTATCGCAACATTGGAGCGAACAAATAGAATGATAATGCTGGTTTTCTTCTTCACAAACGTAAAAGTGGGGATGTTGAATCGCTTTATCGTTATTACCCTTCATAGACACTGTCGCGCAATGAGTGTGGCAAGCGTTAAGAGATATATCTTAAAAACAAGTGCGTAAATTGGCAACCTAATGGTGTTGCGTTATTCGATAGGCTTATCTGACAGAAAAAATTTTCCGCAATGAGAGGAAAAAGAGGAAAGTTCTATATGCTGATAACAACTGGAAAACTTGTTTGTTGATCTTATTTTTATGTATTTACAAACATTCTTATAAAGTTCAGTCAATAGTATAATAAACCAAAGAAGAAGTACTTATTCCCTTCAATGAAAGCCCTAAAACAATCGCTAAAAATTGATGGAATATCACGCATCCTTGATCTCAAAAATAAGTGCTTTACTTTTGTCTTATGAGCAAAAACTTTTGTAGGATATGTTATCTGAAAAAACTTTGCTTATAGTTTACAGTCGAGGGGAAAAAACTTCATGAAGAAGAAATATGTTCGGTTAATTTCAAGAGCAGCGGTATG
>NZ_JBHIOY010000329.1:0-631 GCF_042195785.1 Bartonella sp. AP58NXGY
GTGCAAGTCAATGAATCTGGATTGATTAAATAGGGAACAGATTGAGGATGAAAAAATCTTACGGTCTGAAGGTTTTTTACTCAATACAAAAATTTAAAACAAAAAAGATGAATGATCTTTATAAATCAATTTATTTGTATGAATTTTAAAAAAATTTCAGATTATACAGATTGGTGTGGAGAAAGAATCCGCTTCCTTTGAGGGGGCATAAGCCAACAGGGATAACAAAGGCGGCAATAGATATGATAAAACTGAGTAAAAACATTTCTTTCTTTGCGAGGGTATAAACTTCAAGGTTGTTTTATGCCTAAAGCGTTCTATGGGGTTTTGCTATGGATCTTATTCTATCTCCCCCAGTTTTCTTGATAAGATTAGGATAAGAGAAAAAATGCGTGATATTATTCATATGGATAGACTTTGAAGAGACATTTTTTTTAAGAAGAATCCGATTTTTAAGAAAGTGTAACATATTAGTCTCTTTTTTAAATAATTTGATATTTTTTGTATTTAACTATTTATTTTTTTGCTCAATTTGTTATCAATGAGGAGGGGGGATTAACTTAAAAATCTATGGGATTAAAATAGAAATTAAGAGGATCGTTGGCATGTTTGAGAAAGAAGAGTGGTCTTT
>NZ_JBHIOY010000330.1:0-627 GCF_042195785.1 Bartonella sp. AP58NXGY
TTGGTGAAAACTAAATAATCCTGATTTTCTAATAAATTATATTTATTGATGCGATCTTTAATCCAATTGGAAAAGTCTCGTTTTGCCTCTAAAAACGCATGCAGATCACGTGCATTTACTGTCTGAACAGTATCGCCATCAATGATCTGTTCTGATATTTCTATAAGAGTGTTCATGTGAACTCCTTGTGGGTTAGATGTTTTTGATTGACACTCTAAAAAAGAGTGCCGGGTGCTCAAAAACACGGCCACAAGCCCGTCGCTATGCTTTTCCCATTAAGGGTATTTTATGGCATAGCTACACCCGACAAGCCATTTATATGCTACAGCATACAATGAGTCAAAGTCTTTAATGTGCGGAGAAGAGATTGTGTCGGCAATCTATCCGCTTGTGGATTCAAGGTGTTTTCTAGGCACCTGATTCGATTATTCATATTGTCGCCACATTGTCAAGAAAATTTCTATAATTTTTTAATTTTGCTTACATAGCCTCCTCGTCCATATGGATAACGCCTTCGCCTTCATCACATGCGTTAGGTGGGGCGTTTGGATCAAGGGTATCATCTTTATCTGGTGTGGTATTGGCTACGTTTTTTGCAGCGTCTTCTTGGGTTTCATCAAAAAGTTC
>NZ_JBHIOY010000331.1:0-292 GCF_042195785.1 Bartonella sp. AP58NXGY
AGATATTTTTCATTTTCAGCTCTCTTAATTCATGGAATTCAGCAAAAATCATTTTCTTGTACATCACAAGCAGAAATAATGTGTAAAATATTAAAAAAGTAGAAATATCTTTTGTGAACCATTTCAAATGCCAAAACCTATAACAATATGGAAACTGGTAAAGAAATGATAGGGTGTTAATTTGAACTTTTGCAATCATAAAGATAACGGTGCTCTTTAGCACTACCACCATTATCTGTTACTTGCAATAGCAACGTATTGGTTTATAAAGATTTTTCACTATTTTGCATGT
>NZ_JBHIOY010000331.1:387-626 GCF_042195785.1 Bartonella sp. AP58NXGY
CGTGTGGATAAAAATTGTATAAGAAAAGTCGCAAAAATACCTCTTATGCATCGCTCTAGCAACACATCCACGAGAGTTGGCAAAGTATGTGACGGCTCCCGCTTGTTCCTTCATAAGCTTAAAAGATGGGAGACTCAATAACAACACTTTACCAAAAAGCATTCAATAAACCAGAGAATAAACCCGTATTTATTTTTCCAAATAAAAGATCATCTGTTCATTACAACTTTCCCCTTATT
>NZ_JBHIOY010000332.1:0-292 GCF_042195785.1 Bartonella sp. AP58NXGY
TCCCCCAAACAAGATCACGAGCACCAGCAGGTCGACCATCATTAAACTTTAAATCATCGCGCAAATGAAAAATAATCACTGTACTCTGGTCATCGCTTGCAACATCCCAACTCTTTGCCAAAGAAGGAACGATTTTAGCTTCATCATTTTTAGCAGAATCAACCAAATTGTCACAAACATTGACAACAATTTCAGCGCCATACCGATCATTGAGCTGCGCAGGATCAAAATTACTAATCGCATCAAGATCCCAAGCCATCACGAGGGTATCGGCCGGTGTTTTGGCTGCAAC
>NZ_JBHIOY010000332.1:352-624 GCF_042195785.1 Bartonella sp. AP58NXGY
GCAAAAGAACTGCTTCCTTTGAATATTTTTCTTTTTAAGTTCATAGATTTTTCCCCTTAGAGTTTATTATATAAATTTTTCACGCAATAAAAACGTGCATAAATAAAAAGATCAAACTTAGAAAACACACCTCCTAAAGACAAAATATCAAACCCTTGAAACAGCAGGAGCAGCCCCCTAGACGATATTGGTAGCTAAAACAAAAGAGATAACGGAAAATGATCTGATAAACTGATGAGTGACACCACAAATGACAACAGCATCTATTGGTG
>NZ_JBHIOY010000333.1:0-624 GCF_042195785.1 Bartonella sp. AP58NXGY
GTTGACAGAGTCTTAAAGGGTAAATATTCAAGATCAGAAAGACCAATATCGGCAAGGGCTTCATAGGGGGAGTAGAGAGGTTGTCCATAAAACGCTGCCCAAAATTGCAAATTCTCAATGACAGATAAGAAAGGTTTCATAGCATTTTGAGACCCGAGATAATGGCACGCAGTGGCAACAGAGTATCTTTGTTCATAGTCTTTAAGGACGATATGACCTTCAGAGGCTTCAAGAAGACCAACAATGATTCGGAGTAATGTCGATTTTCCGATGCCATTTGGGCCGGTGATTGTCATCAGTTGCTGTGGAAATAGGCGAAAAGAAAGATCTTTAAACAGAATTTCTCCGTTTCTGTAAGCTGCTAAATCTTTGCCTGATAACATCATGTGATTGCCTATTTTTTATTTTCCTATTCTTTATTGCATTATAGAATAAAAAAACACGTTTTTTATGCAATTGTATCTAGAATAGTTCTAGAAATAGTTCTATAAGGGGTGCGTTACATCAAGATCTGGTGTAGAATGGTTTTTGGCGCTGATTTCCGCATTTACCTATGAAAGGTGGAGGGGGAAGTGGATAGCGGAGGTAATTGCGTCTGCGCTCAGGCTGCGACCTTGACTCGTA
>NZ_JBHIOY010000334.1:0-283 GCF_042195785.1 Bartonella sp. AP58NXGY
ATCAAAGTAAAATGTCTCACCAAAATCTGTTCTACTCACAACAAGCTGCTGTGGTCTTGCTAAACCATTTTCTATATCCGTTATATGATAATAAACAATATCATCACTACGAGCAATTTCAAAGTTTGTATTATAAACACTTAATATTTCCTCACCACAGATCTCTGCTCTTCCATAGTTTTTTAAAAAACTTTTGTAGGAAGTTGTAAACTGAAAACCAAGAATTTTTTCTGCTTTTTCAATCAGTACATCATCAACTTCATCATCAACAGTACCAAAATTG
>NZ_JBHIOY010000334.1:330-624 GCF_042195785.1 Bartonella sp. AP58NXGY
CATCAGCTAAGGTGTAGGTTTTCATGACACTTCGCCTGCGTGCTCTGTAATCCTTTTACAGAGAAATTCATAAAAATTACTTGCATAATAATGTGACGCTCCAGATGGAATCTCGACATAGAGTGGGCATTCACCATCCTGAAACTGAGAGTAATCAAAATAAAAGGTTTCACCAAAATCTGTTCTACTCACAACAAGCTGTTCTGGTGTCGCAAATCCATGTTTCCTATGATATAAGTTTTTATCCACAATATCGCCAGCAGGATGCTCATCAAAACTTGCATTATAAATGCT
>NZ_JBHIOY010000335.1:0-278 GCF_042195785.1 Bartonella sp. AP58NXGY
CCGTTCCAATGCACGTAACCAACCACTTTCTACAGGAACTTCTTCTACTTCTTCTCTTAAACGTGGAGATCTTGTAATGGATCAAGAGCGTCATACCTGTACATGGAAAGATAAACCTGTTATTTTAACTGTTACGGAATTTTTGATTCTGCAAACCCTCGCACAAAGACCAGGCGTTGTAAAAAGTCGTGACGCCTTAATGGATGCTGCCTATAGTGATCAGGTTTATGTGGATGATCGTACCATTGATAGTCACATTAAGCGTCTGCGTAAAAAAT
>NZ_JBHIOY010000335.1:373-623 GCF_042195785.1 Bartonella sp. AP58NXGY
TCACGAGGTGTAAAACTGCTTTGTCGCAAAAATTTGAACGGCAATCAAATCGATGACAGACAACTCTCAACTGGAAACTCTTAAAAAAACAGCCCCTAACGGTATATCCTCAGCGCCATTTCTTATGTTTGCTCGTTTACACCTTCGAATACAACGTCTTTTTAGACAATTGCTTTTTTCCAGTCTCACGCGTCGCATTGTTATCTTAAACATTGCTGCCCTTGCCGTTCTGGTTACAGGCATTTTATAC
>NZ_JBHIOY010000336.1:0-293 GCF_042195785.1 Bartonella sp. AP58NXGY
AAATATTTTTTTACCTCCAATCCATTTCACAAATCCACGCCGCCACTTCTTCCCGGTTAGAGAAAAACAAAACTCCATCGCTTCCTGCAGAATCGTTTGGCTTTACCACATAGCCACTGAGGCTTTCAAAATCATCGAGAGCACAATCACCTTTTGTAAGAATTTTTGATCGAATATAGGATAAACCATTTTCACAAAGGCGCCTTTGCATTGCAGCCTTTTTTCGCCGCCAATCGGTGGTCAAGGGGTTATTTCCGGCACAATCATAATAAGCAGCCAATTGTTCTGCACAA
>NZ_JBHIOY010000336.1:389-623 GCF_042195785.1 Bartonella sp. AP58NXGY
CATGCCCTCACCCTGATAAGAGAGCATAAAGTGTGAAAAAGGAACTGGTTGAGAGACAACGCCATAACAAGCATAGCCTAATTTTTGTAAAGCAGGACTATAAAGAGCACCCGTGGAGAAAGGATCGACAATAAGAATGGATTTACTCATACTTTGGCCCGCTGTGATGAAAGGAAAAAAACATAAATAAAAATTATCAGCCCTATAAGGGGGAGAAGGTAAATGGCTGCTTGA
>NZ_JBHIOY010000337.1:0-289 GCF_042195785.1 Bartonella sp. AP58NXGY
ATAAAACTAGCTATGATAATGTTGCAGCTGCGTTTGAAGGAGTTAATGGAAGTCTATCCGATATCAACGAGCGTATTAACAATGTTGCTCAGAGTGTCTCATCAAGTGGTTTAAATTGGAACGAGGAAGAAAAAGCTTTCGACGCTCGTCACAATGATCAGAACAGTAAGATTACGCATGTAGCGGATGGTAAATTATCTGAAGATTCAAAAGAAGCCGTTAATGGTAGCCAACTTTTTGAGACAAATAATAGGGTTAGCAAGGTTGAAAACCGTGTAGATAATATTGA
>NZ_JBHIOY010000337.1:304-622 GCF_042195785.1 Bartonella sp. AP58NXGY
TAAAAAATATTGAAAATACGGTTACGAATGATGCAGTTAAGTATGATAAAGATGAAAAGGGTGATAAGATCAATAAAGTTACATTCGCTGGTGTGAGTGAAAGTGATCCGGTAGTGTTAGACAATGTAGCGGCAGGTGATTTATCCAAAGATTCAAAACAAGCTGTGAATGGTAGCCAACTCTGGGAGACAAACCAGAAGATAGATGTAGTCCTTGATAAGGCAAAAGAATATACGAATGAGCGTTTCAATGACATTATCAATCACCAAATGGGTGATGTTATTAATGAAGCGAAATCTTATACGGATATGAAGTTTG
>NZ_JBHIOY010000338.1:0-622 GCF_042195785.1 Bartonella sp. AP58NXGY
TATACGCGCTCTATTTTGCAAATTCCCTTCTTAAAAGAAAAAGCCCAAACCATCATTCAACGCCTTGGACATAATCATGCTGATTATTCAGGAAAAGCCCTTATCAGTGTTTTAGAAACCTATCCAAGAGATGAAATGTTTCGTGTTGATGTTGATACACTAACAGAAAATGCCAAACTTATCCTGCAATTAGACGAACGTCCACGTTTGCGGGGGCTCGTCCACACTGATTCTGTTGGACGTTTTGTGTCTATCCTTGTCTATGTACCACGTGACCATTACAGCAGCAGCCTCCGTGAAAAAGTTGGCGAACATTTTGTTGAAATTTACAAAGGCGACTTTTTTGAATCCTATCCGCTATTTCTGGAAAGCACTCTTATCCGTGTCTATTATATTATCCATCGCAAAGGTAGCGCAACTGTTCCACTTCACGATCGCACCACACTTGAACAACATGTTCGTTCAATTGCACGAAGTTGGGAAGATAGTGTCCAAGCCATCGCTCTTACCCACAAAACAACAGAACCACAAACCCGCCTAGCCAGTGAATTTCCTAACAGTTATCGTGATTTATTCTCAACGGAAGATGCCATTAAAGATGCCGGACATATTCTCAGTCTTC
>NZ_JBHIOY010000339.1:0-621 GCF_042195785.1 Bartonella sp. AP58NXGY
CAAGCCTATGACAAATAAGAATTGCCAAGAAAGAGGGTTCAAAAACCATTTTCCCTCTATAGGATAAGAAGGAGGAGCAATTTTATAAAATCCGCAAGTAAGATAGAGTATAAACGAGCCCCAAAGCAGCCACTTTGTCTGTTTACAACTCAAATAAAGGATGAAAGGTGCAAAAAACATCAAAACGATATAAAGTGGCAGAATATTATTATAGCCCAATTGATGCCCAAAACTTAAAGTGCTTAAAAATGCGATAACAGGCTCTGTAAAAAAGAGCCCCACATTATTCATCGTTAACAATTTTTCTGTTCGCCATAAGAAAAAAGCCCCTAAAAACAGGCTTAACGTGACAAAAGTGGTCAAAAGATACGCTGCGTAGAGCTGCAAAGCCCTCTGCCAATATTTTCGGATAATAAAAGCAAAAGGCTTCTGCTGTAACCGCCCATGAAAACTTAACCCCAGCGAAATCCCTGAAAGCAAAACAAAAATCTCTGCAGAATCAGAAAAACCGAAATTTTTATGGGTCATATGCTCATAGAGCGTTCCGGGAATATGGTTGATGAAAATCGTCAACAGAGCTAAAGAACGAAAAACATCAATGCGTGTATCACGACAAAAAGG
>NZ_JBHIOY010000340.1:0-323 GCF_042195785.1 Bartonella sp. AP58NXGY
CTTTGTACAACAAGATGATACAACAAAGCGTATAACCATTGGAGCAAAAGAAGAAGGCAGTGAAATCAATATTGCCAACAAGAATAATGAAGATCGTGCACTTTCCGGTGTGAAGGAAGCGACAAAGAATAATGAAGCTGTTAACAAAGCTCAGCTTGATACAAATATCAAGAAAGTTGAGGAGAAATTAGCAGAGGCAGTTGGTAATGTGACACAACAAGTTCAGGGCGATGCTTTATTGTGGAGCAATACTGATAACGCCTTTGTAGCAGATCATAAGAAGGATGGAGTAAAAACAAAGAGTAAGATTACCCATCTTTCGG
>NZ_JBHIOY010000340.1:349-618 GCF_042195785.1 Bartonella sp. AP58NXGY
TTTCTCTACAAATCCATTTACACGTCAACAACTTTATTCGATGAACGAGCAGCTTGCGACCTATTTAGGTGGCGGTGCTGGCTATGATGAAAAAGGAAACTGGAAAGCGCCAAGCTTTAAGGTAAAAACAGTTAAGGCTGATGGTAACTCTGAGGAGAAGAACTATAGCAATGTATCAGCTGCTTTTGAAGGTGTTGGTACTTCTATCACCAACGTTCAGAATAAAATTACCAATGAAATAACCAATCAGATTAATCATCTTCAGTCAG
>NZ_JBHIOY010000341.1:0-228 GCF_042195785.1 Bartonella sp. AP58NXGY
GTGCCATGAAAACCAAAATTTGTTGCCATGCAGGCATCGCGCTATCAACATGCCCTAGGGGAATAAAGGTCATCACAATAATACGGATGATTAAAGCCATTGCAGCAACTTTAGGCGCCCCAGCAAAAAATGCTGTAATCGGTGTTGGTGCACCGTCGTAAACATCAGGTGTCCACATATGAAATGGGATAGCAGAAATTTTGAAAGTTAAAAGAGATAAAATAAATA
>NZ_JBHIOY010000341.1:316-617 GCF_042195785.1 Bartonella sp. AP58NXGY
GAAATACCATAAAGCAGCATTCCTGAAGATAATGCTCCTAAAACAAAATATTTTATACCAGCTTCAGAAGATTTGACATTATTACGATTAATCGCTGCTAAAGCATATAAAGCTAAGGACTGTAGTTCTAATCCCATATAAAGTGACAGCATATTCCCCGCTGAAATCATCAGCATCATACCAAGGGTTGCTAAAAGAACAAGCACTGGAAATTCAAATATATTGAACTTTTGCGCATTCGCAAAACCAACAGACATAATAAGAGCAAAAAGTGCACCAATAAGCGTTAAAATTTTCATAT
>NZ_JBHIOY010000342.1:0-267 GCF_042195785.1 Bartonella sp. AP58NXGY
TCTTTGAAACGTATGCATGAGCTTATAGAACGAATCGCAATTGCACTCGAAAAAGGAGAAAAACTCTATTGGATTTGTCCCTTAGTGGAGGAATCGACAGCTCTTGATCTTACTTCAATTGAAAATCGTTTTGCGTTTCTTCATGAACGCTTTGGAGCTCGCGTTGGGATGATCCATGGCAAAATGTCTACAGCAGAAAAAGAAGCTGCTATGGCATCTTTTAAATGCGGAAATACACGTATTTTAGTTGCAACAACCGTCATTGAA
>NZ_JBHIOY010000342.1:333-617 GCF_042195785.1 Bartonella sp. AP58NXGY
GTCTTTCACAATTACACCAATTGCGTGGACGTGTAGGACGAGGTGATAAAAAATCTTCTTGCATTTTGCTCTATAAAGATCCACTCACCAAAACAGCAGCAAAACGCCTAAATATTATCCGTAATACAGAAGACGGTTTTGAAATTGCCGAAGAAGATTGGCGCTTGCGAGGCGAAGGAGAACTTTTGGGCACAAAACAATCCGGCGTCCCTGAATTTCATATAGCAAATCTTGCTGTTCACAGTGATCTTTTATCAATAGCAAGAAAGGATGCACGCTTATTT
>NZ_JBHIOY010000343.1:0-289 GCF_042195785.1 Bartonella sp. AP58NXGY
TGGTAAATATTATTTGCACAATGCTTTGATTGTATAAAGAGTGTTTATTGTTTTCATGTTGAATGAGAGCCCTGGATACTCGTAGAATTCTCTCATTTCAAATCTGTTCTCGGTTGAGCAACACAACCCGATGTTTTTTGCACGTCAAAAATGAATGTGTTCTCTTGCGAATAAAAAACGATTGAGAAATGCAGACAAATGTCTCTTATAAATTTGTCTCAAGAGCCAAGGGGTATCGTACCATGAGGGGCTTTGAGTGTATGCTGGTGTGGCTTACTTTCTCATAGAG
>NZ_JBHIOY010000343.1:299-617 GCF_042195785.1 Bartonella sp. AP58NXGY
TTAATCGTAAGCTTCAATATTATCCTTTAGGGGCGTGATATGCCTTGAGGGAGGAAATTAAGTGAAAGCGGCTGGGTAAGATGGTTGATAAGAAGATAAATTGTTTACAGCTTGGATCTGATCGAAAACTCTGTCCTTTAGGCGCGGATGACGTTGGGATTCAAGGGAGCGTGAAAAGACAAAAACTAATGGTTGAAAATGCAGATAAAAAGGAGAGGTTAACACCAAAAGAGTTGCAAGCGATGTTTGAAACTGGGAGGTGATTGATCTAGAGAGCTAAGATTTTACTTTGATCTTGTGGAAAATCAAGATGCTTAT
>NZ_JBHIOY010000344.1:0-615 GCF_042195785.1 Bartonella sp. AP58NXGY
CTTAATAATATCGTGGCAAGTCCTGCAACAGCTTTGCTTGATCATAAAACAATTATGAAGCACGAAAAAGATGGCGATCTGGGAAATCAGTATTTAAAAACGCATGCTGCTTGTGTTGGTCCTTATCAGTTAAAAAGTTGGCGCCCTGGAGAAGCTCTTTTGTTGCGTGCAAGCTCCCATTATTGGGGGGAAGTACCAAAATTGAAGCAGATACTCATTCGCCATGTTGCAGAGCCTGGAACACAACGTTTGTTGTTGCAAAAGCACGATAGTGATGTGGCTCGTAATTTGACCTCTGAAGATCTTGCAGATTTGCAAAAAACAACAGATGTTAAAGTTGAAAAGGTGTTGGTGCCAAGTATGATGTATTGGGGATTTAATACGACAAATCCCATTTTTGCTAAGGAAAAAGTACGCTTGGCGATGCGCTATCTCATAGACTATGAAGGTTTTGGCAAGAAGCTTCTCAAGGGTGTTGGTATCCCACGGGCAAGTTTTATTCCTCTTGGCAATTTTGGCGCTTTGGATGAAAAAGAAGGACAGCCCTTTAAGCTTGATATTCAAAAAGCCAAGCAACTTTTAGCAGAGGCTGGTTATCCGAACGGATTTGAGGCC
>NZ_JBHIOY010000345.1:0-615 GCF_042195785.1 Bartonella sp. AP58NXGY
GTATTCATATTTTGAATCGAATTTATTGCATTAAAGGCTTTGGAGATGTGTGGGAAAGATCGGAAATAATGAGAAAGAGATAGATTTTATGAAGTCCATGACGGTGCTTGTGAAAAGGTTGTCTTGGAAGAGAATATTCAAGTTTACTCTGATCTATAATTTATTTTCTCTTCATAGGCGTTTGTTCTATGAAGAGGCACAAGGCTTGAGGGATTTTCTTCTTGATAGATGCTACCAAAATCCAATTATCTTTGAATATAAACATATACCTTGCAAAAATGTAATTGTTATGCAAACCTGTTAAAAACAACGCAAAAAATTCTCTTCATTGAGAAAAAATCAATCATCTTTTATTAATTACAAAAATGTAACCCAAAATCTCATTATACAAATTAAACTCTTAATCTTAATGGTAAAGAACGTTAAGATTGTAGTTCTTTAATAAGAGCCTTATGGGTAATTTCTTTGATTTGCTCAATATTTATTAAGATATCTTGTTTTGTTGGATATCCTTTACTCGAAAAAGCAATTTTTTGGGCATCTCCTGAGATTAAACGCCAGTACCATTGATTGTGAACTCCTTGAAACACCTCAAAATACATGTTTCTCACCTCA
>NZ_JBHIOY010000346.1:0-245 GCF_042195785.1 Bartonella sp. AP58NXGY
TTTCTACAAAAGGAGAAGAAAACAAACCCACCCATTGAAGCCCCATAAAAATTCCCAAAGCAATGAGTCCCCCTAAAATCCCTGAAAGGGGCAACAAAAGCCAAGTTGTACGAGAAGTATTTTTATCCTGATTTTGCATATTCTGTTTTTCTTGGATATGAGATTCTACAGAATTTTGTATTTTTTCCTCTGAATCATGGGAAACAGCTTCATGTTCAATGGCGGGCTTCTTACGGCGCTTACCA
>NZ_JBHIOY010000346.1:370-614 GCF_042195785.1 Bartonella sp. AP58NXGY
AAATGCAGCTTTTCTCAAATATCTTTGTTTGCTTTACACTCTTTTCATAAAGAGTATAGCTTTATAGAAATTTTCTAAATCGTATTTTTTTCAAGAATATTTACAATGATAAACTTTAATAGACAAGTTTTTAAAAACACATCTGAATTTTATACTAAAAATATAGCTTCAGTTTTTAATCAACAATGTCATAAAATTTAAAGAAAGTACCAAAATTCATTCTCTCGTAGAAAAATCAATTCTT
>NZ_JBHIOY010000347.1:0-610 GCF_042195785.1 Bartonella sp. AP58NXGY
GTTCCTGGCATAATACGGAATGTTTCAGGTACAGGTAGTCGTGTTCGTGTTGCGAGTGGTGCAGGTGCTGCGCCTAGTGTTGCGAGTGGTGAAAATCTTAAGCCTGGTATTCCTGGTGGTGTTCCTGGTGGTGTTCCTAGTGGTGTTCCTAGTGGTGTGGGTGCTGTGCCGGGTATTCCGAATTCGGGTGTTCTACCCACTTCGAATTCAGGCATCTTATCTGCCGGAACAGCAACTGGAACAGCAACAGTAGTAAATGTGCCGCAAGTGAATGAACCGGCTGGAGTTGGTCAATTATTAGCTCTTACACTAGATACTTTACCATCAAGAGGCATCGCAGGAGGATTAAACTCTAGAGCCCCACAAGGGACAATGGTTATGTCAAATGTTCCAACTGTGACAGGTGTAACACAAATGCCATCTGTTCCGGGTGGTGTAATACCAGCTATTCCGGGTGGCGTAGCAGGTGCTGCTCCAAATTTTGCACAAGATGATTCTTTGAATGGCGTTCCAGGTGCAATCCCAGGTGTTCCAGGTGCAAATACATCTATTAGGAGAGCAAGAGCTGCAGTTGTGGAAGCAAAAGTAAAAAGTGGGAGAGAAGTACATA
>NZ_JBHIOY010000348.1:0-609 GCF_042195785.1 Bartonella sp. AP58NXGY
GATCAATCTGCTTCGTAGATTAATGTTTTAGAAATATTAAAAAATTTTTTTATGAATATAATTATAACACTTTTTAAGTGTATGTAATAAAAATAAACCTTTTAGTTGTGCATACATTTAAAAACACATGGTGTATATTTGATCTGTCAAAGCTTAATCATCAAATGCTTTGTTATCTTAAAAAATATGCGGTTGCGCCATTACAGAATGTTGTTTTGGTCTATGCACTTTTTTCTAAATGAGGGATTTAAATTTAGAATGATGGAGTGTGAATAATGCAACGCCAGTAGTTTTTTTGTAAAGGTTGCGAGTGCAGATGGAGTATCCACACTAAAAGAAAAGCGATTAACACCTGTAGGGATCAGTGAACAGCTAGAAGAGACACGAAAATTATTATCAAAAGTGAGGAGCTTAAAAGAAAAAACGGGGGGAGCAAAAATGATAATGTATGAAAAGACAATAGAAGAAAGAAAGCTTCCAGAAGAGGAAAGGAAGAAATTAGAAAATCTGTTCTTTAAAGTCCTTACAAATTCAATAATAAGCAATGGTGCTGCTATCTATATTATTAACCGTGATTCTGAAGGTTCTGGTGAAACAGTAAATAGCTTT
>NZ_JBHIOY010000349.1:0-271 GCF_042195785.1 Bartonella sp. AP58NXGY
AGAGAAAAAATCTTCTTGCTGGATAACACAACAATGAAGTGGAAAGATATTAGCCAAAAAGGAAAGGCTTATCTGGCGAATATCGATGCCCCGTGGTCTTTTGCTTTGTTTGGTGATTTTATTATTGCGGTGAATGCTAATGATAAACCACAAGTGATCGATATTATTCATGATAAAACATTTAGAAATTTAGGAGGAAATCCACCACAAGCAGGGATCGTTCGCGTCTGGGGAGATTTCGTTTGTTTGATGAAATTAACCGAAAATCCAA
>NZ_JBHIOY010000349.1:335-608 GCF_042195785.1 Bartonella sp. AP58NXGY
ATCAAGATTTTCCTGATGGCGGTTTCGTGCAAGGGGCAACGGGGACAACAAATCCCATTATCTTTATGCGCTCTGCAATCTATGCTGGTTCTTTTATTCCAGGCTCTAAGATTATTTTTAGTTTCCAAAAAATCCACGATAAACGAGGCGCAAAAAATGCTGAATCGATTGTTGGTCGCGGAGATTTGGCATTTTTTGCGGATGAGGGCGGTTTTTATCAAATAACCAATGACGGACAGATTATACCCATTGGCTTTGAAAAAGTGGATCGAA
>NZ_JBHIOY010000350.1:0-271 GCF_042195785.1 Bartonella sp. AP58NXGY
ATAATCCCTGTAAGGGGGATAATAAGAGAAGATTTTAGATGAATACGGCGTAATAAAAACATAAAAAGTAAAGTGCCTGTCATGGCAAAAAGTGTCGCAACGACCATTTTTCCTAAAACAGGAATATCGGGCAAAAAAATCATAATAAAAAGAATGCCAAGGGAAGCCGATTCGACGGTCCCAGCGGTTGATGGCTCGACAAAGCGATTACGTGTCAACAGTTGCATAATCATGCCTGAAAGTGCAAGCGCTGCGCCTACTAAAAGAATCG
>NZ_JBHIOY010000350.1:330-607 GCF_042195785.1 Bartonella sp. AP58NXGY
TAGGGATCAGCTGCGAAGAGGCTAGACGGTGTGACATCAGAATAACCAACAAAAACGCTGAAGATGGATAAGAAAATTAGAAGTGTTATGGTTATCCAATAATTCTTCACGTCATTTTCTCACAAAACTCAACAAAAAACAAAGGTTGTTTCATAAACAACCTCTGCTTTTAAATTTTATTCATAGAGCAATCAAGCTCTTTCGTGCGCTTATTTGCTCTTTGTAAAGGCTTCATTAATCTGCTGCGCAGTTTCAAAGAGTCCTGTTAGACCCCCAC
>NZ_JBHIOY010000351.1:0-297 GCF_042195785.1 Bartonella sp. AP58NXGY
TTTGTATTAAGAGGTTTTGATGAGGAAAGAAACTCATCTAAATTATTTTGGTTATATGAAATTTCTCTATTTGGGTTAGAGACATTTTCCGGCTTATTGATGTATTGGGTTTGAACCTCATTATATGTTGGAAATTTCTTACTATAAGTTTCTTGTTGTGAGGGATTTTCTTCAAAAAAATAGGGGTAATTGGTTGTATGATCCTCTTGTGAAGATCTCTCTAAATAAGATTGTCGGTCAACGTGTAGTGAATCCAAAGGAGAGGAGAAGCCACTTGTTGTTTGATTTCTCGGCGTG
>NZ_JBHIOY010000351.1:356-606 GCF_042195785.1 Bartonella sp. AP58NXGY
CTTCTTTTTTCCAATTTTCTTGATTCGCTGAAATTTTATAGGGATGGTTTATAGAACGATCATAGAAGTTTTGATTGTCATCATCAGCTTTCTGTATATTCGAAGTTTCAGGTTGTTGTGAAGTCGTTTGTGAAAAACGATCGATTTTTTCAACAGTTTCTGTTTCATCTCTTTTATTTTCGCGTCTTTCAGATTCATTAAAAAAGATATTTTCTGATTCTGATTGTGAGATAAAATTCCTTTTTTCAAA
>NZ_JBHIOY010000352.1:0-605 GCF_042195785.1 Bartonella sp. AP58NXGY
CCCCAACGATACAATATCGCTTTCAAGATCTGGTCCTTTGATTTGACGTAACACGTTGCGGACAATCTCACTTGTGATAGGATCCACGCTCTTTCCTCTCTATAAAATACCAACAAATACAAGCATACGAACAAAAAATACTGACAGGTTCATCACCTAATATTTTCTACTTTAGTTTAAGAGTTACAAAATATAAATGACTTACATTTTATCTCTTTATAAAACACGAAACCACTCTTGAATAAAAAAATTCATGCACAAAATCCGCTATTAAAAGCCTATCAATCACGTTTGTGCGCTAACACTTTAATGAATATTTTGATAAGGGTTTTATAAAACACAAAACTTGAGAAAAACTCTTAATATCAAAATATTTTTTAAATTGAGCATACAATAATCTGTCATGCTTTCTTTAAGTCTTTAACGTTCTTGCCATTCATTTTCTGTAGACTCAACCGCTATTTTCTGACACTTTCAAAGTATCATAAAAAAGTGTCACAAACAGTTATAAGGTGTTTTGTATTTTTTCAAACGTAAGAAAAAACAATCTGAGATTGACTTTTTTCATATTTTTTCTTATGGGTTAACAGCTGTCTGATAGGATA
>NZ_JBHIOY010000353.1:0-605 GCF_042195785.1 Bartonella sp. AP58NXGY
ATCAGAAAGAGATAGATATTTTATGAGAAGATTTTCTACCTCTAGAGAGGTATTTTCCGAACTCATGGGTTAAGTTATCACTTGGGGGCATAGAATGATTATGAGGGATCATCAGAGAGGATTGGACGGGAAATTTAAAAAAGCTTATCCAGAGAATCTGATTGAGTGGTTATGGAAACTTTAGCAATGAAGTTGGCTTTGTCTCGTGTTGGTACCCAATCTTGTTGTGGTGAGACTGAATTTCCAAGATCTGGCTGCTAGGAAGTTTTTATAATTATCATGAGAGATAAAAATATTTCTTCTTGTCCCGTGTATAAAAGGGATGCTATTTGTATTTGTCATTCGTAGTACCATTGTGCGACATACTTCAGATGGTTTTCATTTGAAATATGCCTTAGAAAATTATTTAGTAAGGGAGCGTCTCCATACGTATTGGAAAGCCGTTTTCTATTATTTATTTCAATTTATGAGCACCACACTGTCTCGTATAGAATTATACGGATAGATGATTTGCAAAAAATAAATATCTACAACGCATTTATACTCAAATTTTATGAAAAATCAGAATTTAGTATCGAGCTATATTCGATAATGGAGAAAAGCAT
>NZ_JBHIOY010000354.1:0-243 GCF_042195785.1 Bartonella sp. AP58NXGY
ATAGCCCCTTAAAAGCTATAAATTTAACCTTTGCCTTTCGCACAAGAAAATTCACAGGAACGTTTTCTAAAGCGGGTTATAACCTCCTCAAGGAGCATATGACAGAAATCTTTTTGAACAAAATCGACATCCACATCAAAAACAATAAGATTTTTCAAATCTTTTCGCTCATGAATTGTCTGTATACGAATATAATCTTTAGCTGTTGTTGCTAGCCATAAATTGTGCATTTGAGCCTTTTGT
>NZ_JBHIOY010000354.1:367-604 GCF_042195785.1 Bartonella sp. AP58NXGY
CGCAAATGCTAAAAATGATTTGCCTGCAACCTCATCAGAGGCCCTTGCCTTAAGATGAGCACGATGCAAAGGCTTTCCAGTACGCGCAATAAGAAAAGAAACATTATCACACACATCTGAGTGACCAATCAATAAAACACTATCCATAAAAGAAAATTGCGTTTTTAATGGTACACGCAAAGGTCCTGCTGGAAAGACAGCTCCATTGCCAAAACCACGCATCGCATCAACAACAAG
>NZ_JBHIOY010000355.1:0-238 GCF_042195785.1 Bartonella sp. AP58NXGY
GAAAAAAATCCCCCTAACGTCACAATAATCGTAGCTTTCTTCCATATCTGAAATCGATTGATCATTTTCCACCTCTCTTAATGTTAATTTTTCGATCTGTTTAAATTTCTTTGTAGATCTTTAAAAGTTTCTTCTTCGTAAGAAATACGAGAAATTCTAAAGTAAAATTTTTAAAAGAAAAGACCAATAAATGAAAATTATCAAAAGTATTCAATAAAATTAAACATTTATTTTCATA
>NZ_JBHIOY010000355.1:339-604 GCF_042195785.1 Bartonella sp. AP58NXGY
TTTTATATTGAAGTAATTAAAATCACTTGTTCATAAACGATGCGTGGGATTTGCAGATGAGCTTAAAAGAGGATTTAAAACACCTCTTATGAACTGTCACAAGTGCCAAAGACTACTCTCGCGCAACACTAAACACTGACAAAGTACGTAATAACACCGATCCATTACTTCACAAGCGTAAAAATGAGAAGGCTCAATGGATTTCCTCTATACCATTTACGGACATCTGCGTGAAATGAGCTTTGGGTGCCTTAAGAGACGTCTC
>NZ_JBHIOY010000356.1:0-273 GCF_042195785.1 Bartonella sp. AP58NXGY
ATTACAGCTCTTCATGGGAGTCCTCATGCGGAAGTGCAAGCTTTACGCATGGCTGGTTCTCTAGCTCAAGGAGCAACTGCCTATGTTACTTTAGAACCATGCGCCCATTATGGAAAAACTTTTCCGTGTGTCAACGCACTTATTGATTCAGGTATTTCGCGGGTTGTTGTTGCTCTGACCGATTGTGATAAGCGTGTGGATGGTCGTGGCCTTGCTCTTTTGCGTGCGGCTGGTATTGAAGTCGTTGAGGGCATTTTAGCTGAAGAGGCGTTT
>NZ_JBHIOY010000356.1:301-603 GCF_042195785.1 Bartonella sp. AP58NXGY
TCACTTTCAAAATTCCACTTTCTGCCGATAATACTATAAGAAAAAAACGAGAGGGGAGAATAAAGATTAGTGGAGCACTTTCCCATACCCATACGCATATTCTACGGGCTCAAAACAATGCTATTCTCGTTGGTATTGGTACTATATTAGCCGATGATCCACAGCTCAATTGCCGCTTACCAGGAATGGAAATGCGCTCACCAATTCGTATTATTTTAGATGCCGACTTATCTATCCCCCTTGATGCAAAAGTTGTTCAGACAGCCATAAAAATTCCTACATGGGTTATTTGTGATATGGAT
>NZ_JBHIOY010000357.1:0-258 GCF_042195785.1 Bartonella sp. AP58NXGY
GCTCATCGACAATAGAATGGATCCAGCGTTTTGCCGCTTCAATGGTTTTAGCATCAGCAGAAGCAATTTTAATAGTCCCATCATCTTCAATATTAATTTTTGCTCCAGTTTGTTCCACAATTTCTCGAATAACTTTACCACCAGAGCCGATCACATCACGAATTTTATCAACAGCAATATTCATAACCTCAATACGTGGCGAAAATTCGCTGAGTTCAGCCCGTGCACTGGTTAAAGCTTTGCCCATTTCATGAAGGA
>NZ_JBHIOY010000357.1:327-602 GCF_042195785.1 Bartonella sp. AP58NXGY
TTTTAATATCCATTTACAAACCATTAATACCATTTTCTGTTCCTGCGACTTTAAAATCCATATCTCCAAGATGATCTTCATCCCCTAAGATATCAGACAGAACAGCAAAGCGTTCTCCTTCTTTAATCAATCCCATGGCAATACCTGCAACGGGGCGCGCGAGCGGAACACCAGCATCCATGAGAGCAAGCGATGTTCCACAAACCGTTGCCATAGAAGAAGATCCGTTAGATTCAGTAATTTCTGAGACAGCACGAATGGTATAAGGAAAAGAT
>NZ_JBHIOY010000358.1:0-261 GCF_042195785.1 Bartonella sp. AP58NXGY
ATGGGATAAAACCAAGTAGTTTTTTGCGTGGAGGACGTGCATCGTGACGAAAGCTCGATTCCATCTTAATGGTTGCAAGAATAATCGGCATAGGAATTCCATAGCGCATTTCCGCTCTTTGAGATGCCTTACCCCAATTATCAAAAAAACCATTTTTTTGTGCTAAAATAGCGCAAGCATTGTTTGTGTGGACGGGAGTGGTTGTTGCACACCCCCCTAGCAGAAACACCAGTGCCCCTAAAAACAAAAGGTGTCGCATCT
>NZ_JBHIOY010000358.1:330-599 GCF_042195785.1 Bartonella sp. AP58NXGY
AATAAAGAACATGATTTTAACTTGTGATCGTTCAGAAGCTTGCTTGATTTTATTCTTCATCAACAAAACGCAATGTTTGCGACTGAGCCGATGTTGTCATTTTTTGCGGTTCAGAATAATTTTCTTTTAATTCGACAGTTTCAATGCGATTTGCTCGTTTCATAATTTTGGAGGACGATATTAAAATTCCCTCTATATCTTCACCTGCTTTGTAAAAGTGCTTCTGTAGTGCGCGAACACGCGCATCCATTCGTCCAAAATCTTCCATC
>NZ_JBHIOY010000359.1:0-247 GCF_042195785.1 Bartonella sp. AP58NXGY
CAAATCTTTGCAATGTGACATTAATTTCAGAAGTGTTGCAGCAAAGTTATCGCTTGCGTATTTCAGCAAATGCATTGCGTTCTGTTGAGCATCGTGGTGGTCTTGATGGCTTTTTGGTCAAGGCAGACGATAAAGAGTTATCGCAACGTGCGCGTTTGTTAAAACGCCAAATCATTAAGAAAAAAGCTGAGCAAGAAAGCGAGCAAAAAGCTGAGAAAGCAGCGTGATTGTTGTAGCGTGATTGTTC
>NZ_JBHIOY010000359.1:336-598 GCF_042195785.1 Bartonella sp. AP58NXGY
TTCTCTTTAATCGCTCTATTATTTTATTGGTTCCATACCCCAGGTTAAAAAAATGTTTTCAAGCGGTCTTTTATTAGAACAGCAAAAGAGAAAGTATGTTATTTTTTCTATTTTAGCAATGTGTCTGGCGGTTACTGCTTCTAATATTTTGGTTCAGTATCCCGTCTATTGGTTTGGTTTGAATGAGCTGTTGACTTATGGAGCTTTTACTTATCCATTTGCCTTTCTCATTAATGATTTGACCAATCGTTTTTATGGTCCA
>NZ_JBHIOY010000360.1:0-275 GCF_042195785.1 Bartonella sp. AP58NXGY
TGTGCTATTTCTTAGATGAGGGGTAAGCATTGAGGCTAATGCCGATAAAATTGCAAAAAATGTCTACTTTAAATTTTTTTTATGAATAATATTATGATATTTTTCAGTATGATTTTGTGTACGATTGGTTTTCAAGACATGATAGATTCTTTTAGTATTTTATGGAACATTGAAGAATAAAGATGGTGTCTGTTTATGATGAGAGTTTACAGAAATATCCTCTGAAGGGATGAAAGGTATTTCTTGTATTGAAAGCTTTGCTTTATAACGCGTTA
>NZ_JBHIOY010000360.1:324-597 GCF_042195785.1 Bartonella sp. AP58NXGY
TATGTGCAATTTGGATAAGATATTGTTTTTTTTATGTGATATATTTATTGCCAATCTGATTTAATGTGGTTGTTATTGTTTCTCAGGATAGGGCAATAGATTTCAGCAATGTTTATGGTTTTCTGAATTTTATCAGTTTAAGCATACATGCTGCATATTATAGGTTATTTTGTGCATATTCTGTTTGAATTATGAATGAAGATAGATTGTATCTCAGAGTTAAGTTTTTAGATTTCATATTTATATTTTCAAATATTTTTTCTTATTTCTTTA
>NZ_JBHIOY010000361.1:0-267 GCF_042195785.1 Bartonella sp. AP58NXGY
TTCAGCGTTTCGTGCGCGTTATGATGTGACCATAGAGTTAGCTGAAACAGTGGTAGAAACGGAAAGATTTTTAGTGAGTCGTGAATTACGTGACGTCATTTTAACGCCTCAAGATATGGCATTCGTGAATGGTCAAAAAAATAATGCAAAAAATGAAAATCAGAATACAGGCATGTCTACAACGAAAGCAGAATAATGGCGGTTTATACAGATATTCATGCAAATGATTTAAAAACATTTTTAACACGTTACGCAATAGGATCACTT
>NZ_JBHIOY010000361.1:366-597 GCF_042195785.1 Bartonella sp. AP58NXGY
TTTCAAAAGATGATTTACCTTTTTTTTGTTGATTGATGCAGCATTTAGGACAGCGTGGAATTCCTTGTCCTCAACCCGTTATTCAAAATGATGGAGTGATGATCGGTGAACTAGCAGGACGTCCTGCTGCTATTATTACTTTTCTGGAAGGAGAGTGGGTTCGTCAGCCCGATATAGATCATTGTGGTGAAGTAGGGACGGGGTTAGCGCAATTGCATTTAGCAGGACAGG
>NZ_JBHIOY010000362.1:0-597 GCF_042195785.1 Bartonella sp. AP58NXGY
CATAAATTCAGCGTAGCATTTAAAAGCACCCCAGATCTTTGGGTACTCTTCCTATGATTCTTTCCAGAATACCGCAAAGACCTTTTTTATCAAACCCGCTATAGAAAAAACAAAAAAAATCATCCGTTCTCCTATAAAGATTTATTTCATTTCCTTATATTCAAGCCCCTCTAGAAATGTTAAAAACATCTCCGCCCTTTTGTATCAGTCTATTCTCTCCATAAGCAGTTTAAAGGTTGCTTTATGACTCTCCACTCAACTTTTTCATAGGGCTCTCAAAAAAGTAAAACATGTATTCGTTCTTTAAATAATAACTGTCAGATATTTTAAAAATCGCATATTTTCAAATATGCTGTTTTAAAATATGCTCGTTTATTTTCCTTCAGTGAGTAAAATCTCACGTTTTCCAACGTGATTAGCAGCTCCCACAATGCCTTTTTCTTCCATACGCTCAACAAGCGAAGCTGCTTTATTATAGCCGATTGAAAGACGGCGCTGGATATAAGATGTTGAACATTTTTTATCACGCATAACAATCTTTACAGCTTGATTATAAAGCCTCTCACTCTCTTCATCAAAATTTTCTTCCTCAGAAAC
>NZ_JBHIOY010000363.1:0-596 GCF_042195785.1 Bartonella sp. AP58NXGY
CTGGTGCAGGAGAGGGGTACAATGATACGGTACATTCGGCGATAGCTGGTGCTGCGGGTGGCGCTGTTTTGACGCCGGCTGCTGCTTTAGGAGGTATGGGAATTTCTAAGGTAGTTCGTGGTGCAGGAAATCTTGTAAAGGATACTCCCATTATAAGGAGAGTTTTTAATCCATCTCGTAAAGAGGTTTCCAATAAAGCTTTGAGAGAAGTTGCTAAACATCTTTACGATAATAAAACGGAAAGCATCATTGAACGCCTTAGCTCAGAACCTCATAAGGTATTTTTGACAGACATTAATGAAAAACTACGACAGGCTTTGTGGAATTCATCTAAAACCAATGAAGATGTCTATAATATCTTAAAACAAGCGCATGAGAAAAGATTAGGCGGTTCTGTTCAACGTCTTGATGATGTGATGGAGCAGACAATTGCGCCATACCAGCATAGAGATACTTTAAGTAGAACACTTAAACGGCAAGGGAAAGAAGCGCATGATCATCTCTATGAACAAGCAAGGCAAACTACAATAGGACAAGAACATTACCCAGTTCTTGATAAACTTTTCGAGAATAAAGGATTTCAAAGAGCTCTCAAA
>NZ_JBHIOY010000364.1:0-259 GCF_042195785.1 Bartonella sp. AP58NXGY
TAGTACAGATTGACGATTTGTTGAGGTAAAAACAATATCTGCTAGAGTATTGGAGTAACTCATTTCAGCGGCAGCGCTTTCGCCTACTGAAGCTGTTCTTATATAATAAACTTCAGATTTATAGCCTGTTTCTGGTAAAAAAATATTTTCAACATTAATCTGTGAAATATTATTCGGTAGCTTGGGAAAGTGAATTAATGAAGCAGCTTTTAATCTAGGCTTAGCGTATTTTTCTTCTACACTCACACCAATAGAAAGT
>NZ_JBHIOY010000364.1:347-595 GCF_042195785.1 Bartonella sp. AP58NXGY
TTGCATCACGATAAAACGCTTCAATATGAAGCGCGCCATTTGGAGGATTAAAAGTTTCGATGGCTTCTGTAATAAACTTGTTCCACCGAAGCAGCTTTTGTCTGTCTGTTTCAATTATAGAAACCAGAGGAGCACCATTAATAGCTCCATAACCAGCATTTTCTTGGTAACATCCTACAGAATAGAAAATGCACTTAGTGTTTTCTACCAAAACATCAATATGATATAGGTTATCACTAATATATTCT
>NZ_JBHIOY010000365.1:0-595 GCF_042195785.1 Bartonella sp. AP58NXGY
TTATTTCAAAAAGATCCACAAAAACGGGAAAAAATATATGCTGATTTACAACGTGAGTTAATGCAAAAAGGCCCTTATGCATTTATCTTTCAGAAATATAATGTGATAGCGATGACACCTGATGTCAAAAAATGGGTTTGGAATAGTGCGCCGCGTGTTTTTTATAGTGCAATTGAAAAATAAGCGTGTCTTTTTATGTCATCAAAGATAAAAAGAGCTGATCATAATTATATGATGAAAATACTCTTCTCAGTAAGAGCCCTTCAGTTTTTAAAGAAGATGAAATTGCTGGGGATTGTGTCGTATATGATTGAGGTCAGTGATAGGGAGAGATGGATATGGGAAGTTATATTGAAGAATTTTGGGTTTATGGTTACAAATTCTCTTCATTTTGAATAATAAATTGATCTATCAGAAAATTACTTTATAGATGCTTAGTTTGATTAGATGAAGTTGATGTTTGATACCATGCTGTTTAAAAGATGAAAGAGCAAAATCATAATCACTTTGTGTGAAAAGGTATAAGAATACAAAAGGATGAGATAAAACGGGGAAAAGAATGTTGAAAAGAATTTGTATTTTATTAAGCACAATG
>NZ_JBHIOY010000366.1:0-263 GCF_042195785.1 Bartonella sp. AP58NXGY
GCATCATCTGGGGACCAATTTCATCTGCTCCGTCAATATCAAGATCCAGTTCAGGTATTTGTTCTAAAGTGCGAACAGGTACCCCAAACTTATGACAGAGTTGTTCAGAATATCGTGAAGTAGCAACACAAGTCACCCGGAGACCATCCGCAACACGCTTACCAAGAAGACGAATAAATTCATTAACAGTTGACCCCGATCCGATACCAAGCCGCATATCATCTTCAATAAATTCAAGCGCTTTAACAGCGGCTCTTTTTTTT
>NZ_JBHIOY010000366.1:340-594 GCF_042195785.1 Bartonella sp. AP58NXGY
ATAAAAGGCAGACTCTTGACTTAAATCTATCTAAACTTAATCGTCATCTTTTTCTTTGAAGAGATGTTACTCGTTATAGAAATATATGGTAAGAATAAAATAGAATAATCAACAATTATCTTTTTTGTTTCTTTGAGAAAATTTGTTGGTATTTTCCTCATTCGCAATGCAATTGATAAACTGATCAATTTAAAAAACGCACAATATATCAGAAAAATCTTCTGTTATTTTTTGTTTGGTCAATTGTCCAGATA
>NZ_JBHIOY010000367.1:0-252 GCF_042195785.1 Bartonella sp. AP58NXGY
CTTGTAGAGATTGAAAGACGCTTTTATGAGAGTCATAAGCCGCTCATTGTTTTAGATAAAGCGAATTTTATTCTTAATCGTGGAGAGCTTGTCGCCCTTGTCGCACCATCTGGTGCTGGAAAATCAACACTTCTTCATATTGCGGGGTTATTAGAAAAACCAACAGCTGGTGATGTGTTGTTACGAGGTGTTTCTTGTGCAAAACGCTCTGATCGTGAGCGAACAGCTATCAGACGAAATGATATTGGTTTT
>NZ_JBHIOY010000367.1:349-594 GCF_042195785.1 Bartonella sp. AP58NXGY
GCGTAAGTTATTGACGTATTTGCGTATTTCTCATCGGGCAAACCATCGTCCCTCAGAGTTATCGGGAGGAGAACAACAACGTGTTGCTATTGCACGTGCCGTAGCAAATGGTCCTTCGGTTCTTTTAGCAGATGAACCTACCGGAAATCTTGATCCCGTAACGTCAGCTTATGTCTTTCAAGCTTTATCTGTTCTTGTTCGTCAGTCTGGTCTTTCTGCTCTTATTGCAACACATAATTACGCTT
>NZ_JBHIOY010000368.1:0-255 GCF_042195785.1 Bartonella sp. AP58NXGY
TATTCTTTTTTGGGAATACTCGATTGGGAATGCTCTGCTTTGCATGAAAAATCTGCTTCCATTAAAGAACGAAAGGAACAAAACTGTAAGAAATGGAGAATCTCCATTTCGCGACAGCACCCATGAAGGCGATAAACCGCCATTGAGCCCCCATCTTTACGTTTGATCAGAAGCAAACCAACGGCTCTCACCCATTGCCTCAATGTTGCGATAAACCCTTGACACTTGAAACAGTTCATAAGAGGCATGCCTTTC
>NZ_JBHIOY010000368.1:316-594 GCF_042195785.1 Bartonella sp. AP58NXGY
TGTTGTACGAATAAGGGTGATGTCTCTGTTGATTTATTAAGCAAGATATTTCCCCCCGGTGCACGAGCTTGATGTAATACACGCGCATAACATTCTGCGGCTTGGTGCTGTTGTGCGACACAATCAAAGAAGCAAACCGCCCATAAGGAGACAAATGATAATATTGGCGTGCTGCAATCTCCCGTGTGTAAAAATCTTCTGGTTGGCATGAAAGTAAAGCTTTTATGACCGAATGATCGGGTTGATAGGTTTGCAATAATCCTAAACTTTCCAATCCT
>NZ_JBHIOY010000369.1:0-594 GCF_042195785.1 Bartonella sp. AP58NXGY
TATAAAAAACAAGAAATGCATTAAACGAAAGAGCATCGTTTCATAAAAAATTTGCTTTGTATAAAGGAGGTGCTACAGCCCTCAAAAGGACTAATGAATAGTCTTTAATACTATATAGTCTGTGATATTAATGAAGTCTGTCCATTCATCTTGCCTGTCCATCTTAATTGAAAAAAGTCATCCTGTTGTAGGATTCTATCGTTTAGGAGGGAAAGGTATACACAGCTTTATATATAATGAATATTCAGGGTAAGATTTGTCTTTAGCACTTATGAAGTAACACGCCAGCCTCCAATATTGTGATAGCGTCACTTTTTCTCTTATACTCCGACTTTACTCACAATATGCCAAGAAAACGATTTTAACTGATTCAATATGTGCGGAGTTATGATAAGAGAAGCTTACACTGTTTGGAATTATTATTTTATGTAGTAGATAATTTATCATGATAAACCAATATGTTTTTTTAATGTTAACATACCTTAGAAATGAGTTGGTGAACGCTACTCAAGGGGGATAATTTTTTAAAATTGGTAGAACATTTATAAGGCTAAAAACACTCAAAAAAGTTCTGATTCGCAATAATTGAAAAAT
>NZ_JBHIOY010000370.1:0-249 GCF_042195785.1 Bartonella sp. AP58NXGY
AAATCTGAGGTGTTACACCAGAAATATAGGGTAATTTAGAAAGGGCTTCTGCATCTGCTTCCACCAAACTGGTTATTTTCTCTGCTTGTGGATCAGAGAGGCTTTTTCCAGGCAAAATGGTTAATGTATTAGACCCCAAACTTTTAAAATTATCCAGTATTTTTTCCCGAGTACCATTTCCCAAAGCAACCATGGCAATAATCGCCCCAATACCGATAATCACCCCAAGCATTGTTAGAAAAGTCCGCA
>NZ_JBHIOY010000370.1:346-593 GCF_042195785.1 Bartonella sp. AP58NXGY
CCTGAAGAGGTTGAACACTCGTTTTTGTTTTTGCACTTTTTGAGAGCTTATCAGCAATAATTTCCCCATCACTGATTTCAATAATACGATCTGCTCTTTTAGCCACCTGCATATCATGCGTTACGATAATAATGGTGCGCCCTTCTTGATGAAGCTCGTCCAAAATACGCAAAACTTCTTGCCCACTCTGTTTATCGAGTGCACCGGTTGGCTCATCGGCAAGAATAACCTCCGCATTATTCATCAG
>NZ_JBHIOY010000371.1:0-263 GCF_042195785.1 Bartonella sp. AP58NXGY
TGGAGTTAGTATAGGCCCCTTAACATCAATGGGCCAGTAAATAAGAGGATAAAAGGAGAGTTCATCTTTATCGAGATCAAGTGCTGTAACAGAGCCGGGGGTAAGCATTGTGCGCTCTGCGATAAATTGGCTTAAGGCTTCTAGACCACTTTTACTCGTTGTATCAATTTCATGATTGTTGGTTATAACATAGGCAAGATGCGTTGCACCAGCAGCTTCTACACTATCATGATAATTTTCTGTCGTTTGTGCATGAAGCCTTG
>NZ_JBHIOY010000371.1:344-593 GCF_042195785.1 Bartonella sp. AP58NXGY
AAAATGATCAAAAGCGAACAATAAGAGGGCTAATCCTAAAAGGGGACCGATAAGATTTTTTTCTTTTGTATCGTAAGATGAAGGATTCTTATTAAGAGAAGTTGGCAATGATGATTGTTTCATCAAGCGCGAAGAATGGTTTAAGAGATTAAGCGCATAAAAGTCATTTTTGACACCATAAAGTCCTGGAGGCGTATGATAGGAAGGATGGGGTGGATTTTGAGCGTCAAAGACCAGTCGAACAACATC
>NZ_JBHIOY010000372.1:0-592 GCF_042195785.1 Bartonella sp. AP58NXGY
TTGCAAGCGCCAAAGATACGGGCGATCAATGGGAAACCACTTCCACACAATCACACATCACGGCACGCCAAGATGTGCAGATTACTGCTGACAATGATGTAAATATGCAAGCAGCCATTGTTTCGGCGGATCGTGATGTCAACATTGATGCCGGCAATAATATCACCCTATCAGAAAGCTATGATACCTCTAATGCAAAAGAAAAGCATGAAAAGTCTTTTGCTGGTGTGACAGGCTCTGTCAATGTGGGCATTCTTGGTACAGTAAAAGATGTAAAGGATGCAGTCAAACGTTTTGGTCATGGGGATACAAAACACAAAATCGGTAATGGTCTTATTGCTGGTCTAAAAGGCTATGATCTCTATAGCAAAGGCAAAGGTCTTTATAATGGGATGAAAGGTGGAAACAAACAGTCTATTCGTGATATTGCTGATGTTTCTGCTAGCGTAACCGTGGGCTTTAAGACAGAGAAGGAGGAGGCATCGGTTCAGACATCTACTGCGGTGACAGGTACAATAGAAGCAGGACGCGCTGTTAATATGCAAGCCCACAAAGGCAGCATCCATGGTGTTGGAGCCGATATTATTGCCGG
>NZ_JBHIOY010000373.1:0-592 GCF_042195785.1 Bartonella sp. AP58NXGY
CAGAAGATAGGTATTTAAAACTATGCCCAGATGGCCAAATTCCTGTTTTGCGTGATGTACGAAATCCATCTTCTTTTATTGCTTGTGTTGATTCAAAAGAAATACCTCCTACTGAAGGACTTCCTAGAGATAAATTTAAACTAATTGCTACTAATGAGGAAAAGTATAATGAAATATTGAAGCGTCGTTTAAAAAAAAGGCAGACAATAGAATGGTTCGTAATAGGCTTTATAATAATCACCATAATGTCTCTTCCGATTAACATACTCTGGAGATTTAGGTTAAAGATTCCTGCGTTTTTATTTACAATAATGACCGTCTTAGCTGTTATTGCCATTCCCTTCATATTCTATTGATAGTTATTTTTGCAAAAAGTGCTTCTGAAGCGCATTAAGAGCAACGCGTAATGAATTCACAAGATATGGTAGCGTTTGATCTTCTATAACGAGGTACTGTAGCGCTGCATAAAGGTTATACTGTCTATAGAGGCATTGGGCTTCTTTTAGTGCCTCTTGCACGGCTTGATAGTGATTTGTTGCTTTTTGAACCCATTGTTCAAAGCTATCTGGATCTGAATTTGTAGACACATCAT
>NZ_JBHIOY010000374.1:0-591 GCF_042195785.1 Bartonella sp. AP58NXGY
AAATAAAGAACTTCCAACAAAACGAACAACGTGATAAAATCGTACACGTCCTTCTTGTAAACATTCCTATCTTCTTTTTTTCGTCATGTGGAATTTTTTCATTACTACAAAAATCTTCGGTGTCACAAAACACAGCTTTTCTGTAATCTTTTACCTTCCCACAAATCTTTAATCACCACAAACCAAAGCATTCTTATAAACACAAGCCTTTCTATAATCACCAGTATCCCTAAAAACTTCACTCTATTGAGCATTCAAAATTTGGCTAAAACCACTACATTAGTATAAACATATGCCTCTCCACTCATACTCAAATGACAATCAAGCTCTCTCCTCTCATAAACATGCAAATTCTTGGCCCCTAGAGGACCCTATAGCGCATTGTCATAAATAAAAAATATCATCGTAAACAGACTTCATTATAAACCATCGCATCATCAAAAGAACATCCAACCTCATAGGAGCATTGGTCGCATGTATCACATTCTAGCAAACGACGACCTTCGTGCTCCAAATTATTTTTATGTTCTATAAAAACACCAAAATCATTTTTTTGATATTTCCAAAGTTTTTTAACGCACACATACGACA
>NZ_JBHIOY010000375.1:0-261 GCF_042195785.1 Bartonella sp. AP58NXGY
AAGGATAATCAGGATCAGGATTTTTCTCTACTAAATAAAATTCAATTTCTGGTGAAACAACCGGCTTTAGATCCATTTGCGTATAAAAGTTGACTACTTTTCGCAAAACATTTCGTGGTGTGTAATCGACAACTTGGCCATTTTGATATACAAGATCACAAATCACCTGTGCTGTGGGAGCATCTTCCCATGGTACAATGCTTAATGTAGACAAATCAGGCTCAAGACGCAGATCGCCATCAGTTTTAGGATATTCAAAGC
>NZ_JBHIOY010000375.1:328-591 GCF_042195785.1 Bartonella sp. AP58NXGY
AATTTTTTAGAAAGCATCATCTTGCCACGCGGCACCCCTGCTTGATCAGGCGTGATACACTCAATATCCTCTACCTTACGGAAAGCAAGCCATTGTAAAACTTGTTCCCAATTTTTTACACCCCTTAAATTTTTAAGGAAATGAGGGACAGGCTTAGAACTCTTTTTTTCCATTTTTTTACCATTTTTCACAGCCATAACACACCAACTTAACAAAACAATCAAGCCCCGCAATTCATGGTACCATCCCATGCATGAATGTCA
>NZ_JBHIOY010000376.1:0-591 GCF_042195785.1 Bartonella sp. AP58NXGY
AACCTTTAAATTGAAGCTTTTGTTCGCAAATGGAAATGACCTTCAAAATAAAACAAAGAGGTCTTTTGAAAAAAGGGATTGTGGTTTTCTTTCGTTAAGCTTTGTCTACAAAATTATCTAGAACACGCTTTTCTCCAGCTTTTTCAAACATGATTGTCAATTTGTGATCGTCTATCGCGGTAATATGACCATAACCAAATTTTATGTGAAAAATTCGATCATTAATAGAAAAATCTGATGGTGCGTGAGAGATTGATTGAGCGATAACGTTCCCTTCAATATTTTTGTTTTTTTGTGCAGGTTTTTGTCTTGGTGTTGCATAGTCATTATAGAAGCAATTGTGATGTTGAAAGGAGGATTTCCCATAACCACCATAAGATGTTTCCATGGCTATGACTTCTATATGTTCTGCTGGTAATTCATCTAGAAAACGGGAGGGAAGAGCAGATTGCCAAAGTCCGTGAACTCTACGGTTGGATACGAACCATATATGTAGATGTTTTTTTGCTCTTGTAAGCCCCACATAAGCAAGGCGCCGTTCTTCTTCTAGTCCTGAGCGTCCACATTCATCTAATGAGCGTTGGTGGGGAA
>NZ_JBHIOY010000377.1:0-591 GCF_042195785.1 Bartonella sp. AP58NXGY
AAGCTTGTTCATCACTTCCATTGGTCAGAAATAAATGGACAAAAGAGACACTGAAATATCGATCATCACCTGCGCGAGCGACAGATTCTTCCAGAGTGACCATGCCCTACAGTCGTTTTTCTTTTCGCATTTTCATCATAATAAATCATAAGATATCCTTTTCGTATTATGCCACAGAGAGGGTTTTACGATGGCGCCAATTTTTCAAGAGAAATCCTTCACAAAGCGATAGAGAGCAAGGTTTCTTTATGGAGAGCGCGCAGGACGCCGTGTTTTGACCTTTTCCATCACAATGATAAATTCAAACTTTAACCAACGCGACAATACGCTCCCTCTAAACGATTTTCGCACCACCTCATCCGCCACAGGCTGCTCCAATATCGATCCATTCATCGGTATATTTCCTTGAGAATTTTTTGCGCTTTCAGTCCCCGTAAAAAAAGAAAAGATTTTGATCATGTGCAATTCCGTTATCGGGAATACGGATTGAACGATGCCCAAAAAAATCAAACAAAAATAGAGGGATAAGTTACGAAAACTACAGGGTAAATTTTACTGCCCCAAAATGTCTATTTTTCTCCCTCTGAACAA
>NZ_JBHIOY010000378.1:0-590 GCF_042195785.1 Bartonella sp. AP58NXGY
CGCATATCAGAAGAAGAAACCTTTATTTGCTCTGAGATAATACGAGTTGCAAGCTGTTCAGTTGACATCTCAAGTGAGAAGAAACCAACAATACCCCCTTCATTGGCTTGGCTGTTATCATGACGCTTGCAAGCATTGGCAATATTAAAAGCAATATTAGTAGCCAGAGAGGTCTTCCCCATAGCAGGGCGCCCCGCAAGGATAATCAAATCAGATGCTTGTAACCCCCCCATTTTCTCATCAAGTGTTTTGATATGGGTAGCGATCCCTGAGAGCCTTGAAGAACGCTTTTTCGCAGCGCTTGCCATGTTAAGTGCTTTTGCAATGGCTGTATCAAAATTTTCAAACCCACCCCCATATTTTCCTTTTTCTGCTAGCTCAAATAACTGATTTTCAACAGTTTCAATTTGTTGTGATGTTGTAAGTTCTACAGAAACATCATAAGCTCTATTCACAACTTGAGTGCCAAGGTTAATTAAAGAGCGTCGGATAAACAGATCATAAATGACGCTCCCATAATCTTTAGTATTAATGATTGTTACAGCTTCTTTAGCTAAACGCACCACGTAATTATATACAGTGATGTCACC
>NZ_JBHIOY010000379.1:0-253 GCF_042195785.1 Bartonella sp. AP58NXGY
AATAAAACGAATGGTTTTCAACATAAGCTAACACAATTTCTTTCTGATATAGGCCTTGGTTTTATACCAACAAAAGATAGAAAAAAATTAAAAAAAACAAAACAAAAAAACATACAATTAGGGCATATGCATCAAGGACCATTCCCTTCCATTAAGCCCCCAACATCCCGATGGATGGCATCGGTATTTAATGCGATTGATTCTGTGAAGAAAAATATACGCCATGGTCATTTACAAATACCAACACTCTTTA
>NZ_JBHIOY010000379.1:334-588 GCF_042195785.1 Bartonella sp. AP58NXGY
AGAAAGTATTACCATTACAGGCGCTGAACTTGATACAATTATTTATAATGAAGGTTATAAAAATATTTATAATGAAGGTTATAAAAAACAATTTTGGGCGGCATTTGATGCATTTATTCTCGATAATGCCTCTACAAAATAATACAAAATCTCAACTTCCATTTTGCTCTGTCAAAACGAAGATTTCTATCAGCGACATCGTTCTATAAATATCTTCTATATAATGGATTCCATCTTCTAACCATTCATATGAT
>NZ_JBHIOY010000380.1:0-256 GCF_042195785.1 Bartonella sp. AP58NXGY
TGCTGGTTCTTGTGAAGCGATTGAGGCGTTGATCGATTTTATTACGGCTGTGCCAGCGTTTCAAACGCCGGAGATTAAATATTCATGGGCATCAAAAATGCCTTTTCATCGCATGAAAGTGCGGTTAAAAAAGGAAATTGTAACAATGGGCGTTGAAGGGGTTGATCCGCTAAAAGTTGTTGGGACTTATGTGGAGCCTGAAGATTGGAATGCTCTTATTCAAGATGAAGAGACAATTTTGATCGATACCCGGAAT
>NZ_JBHIOY010000380.1:343-588 GCF_042195785.1 Bartonella sp. AP58NXGY
TCCTGAATGGGTGCGTCAACATGAAGCTGATTTGCAGAAAAAAAAGAAAATTGCTATGTTTTGTACAGGTGGTATTCGGTGTGAAAAATCAACAGCGTATGTTCGTGAACTTGGGTATGACCAAGTGTACCATTTAAAAGGAGGAATTCTGAAATATTTGGAAACAATTCCAAAAGAGAGAAGTTTATGGTGGGGAGAATGCTTTGTTTTTGATGAGCGGGTTTCTGTGCAGCATGGTCTTGAGG
>NZ_JBHIOY010000381.1:0-585 GCF_042195785.1 Bartonella sp. AP58NXGY
GTGGCGCTTGTGTGTATTGGGGAAACATTAGAGGAGCGTGATAATAATAAAGTGTTGGATGTTCTTTCTCAGCAGCTTGAAGGGTCTTTACCAGATGATGCAACAGCAGACAATACTATTATTGCTTATGAACCTGTTTGGGCGATAGGTACTGGCAATACGGCAACTTCAGAAGATATTGCAAAAGTGCATCATTTTATTCGTGATGAGATGCACTCTCGTTTTGGTGATCAAGGCAATAAGATACGTTTGCTTTATGGTGGATCCGTGAAGACATCCAATGCTTTTGAGCTTTTAAGCATTCCTCATGTTAATGGGGCTTTGATCGGCGGAGCTAGCTTAAAAGCCATTGATTTTTTAACGATTTGCGATGTTTGTCGTAAATTATAACAGAGAAATTTGAGTTCTCTCTTGGATTGTGTGCTATTTATGTGTAAAGAGCTTATGAAAGAGTTATTGGAAGAGCAGGGTTTATGCAAACAGTACTTATTGTTATTCATTTATTGATTGTGATTACTTTGGTTGGGGTGATCTTAATCCAACCTTCAGAAGGTGGTGGGCTCGGTGTGAGTAATAGCTCAGGGC
>NZ_JBHIOY010000382.1:0-240 GCF_042195785.1 Bartonella sp. AP58NXGY
ACGTGTATGAAATGTGACATTGGGAACTGTTTTTTTTACCATAAGGATGCCCCTGTATTTTTTAACGAAAATTTTGTTTTAAAACAACCTTTGTATTTAAAACATATGGGAAAGATCGTTTTAAATAAAAGGGCTTCTTAAAAAAATATTACTTTTAACAAGTGTGCAAATATTTCACACTTCCGTCAAGTAGAATTAACGGTCGACTTTGAATACTCTTCATCTTAAACGTAAAGGAAA
>NZ_JBHIOY010000382.1:342-585 GCF_042195785.1 Bartonella sp. AP58NXGY
GTTTTTCAACAACCCCATTATGTGGAAAATTTTATACAGTCTCTTTTTGAGAATATTGGACCTCTTGAAGGGAAAATGTTAATTCTTGGGGGAGATGGACGCACCTTTAATCGGACTCTCCTTCAGATTGTGTTGAAGATGGCGGCAGCAAATGGGGTTTCTTGTGTAAAAATGGGAAGGGGCGGTATTCTTTCTACACCTGCTGTTTCGCATCTTATTCGTAAATACCATGCGCATGGTGGG
>NZ_JBHIOY010000383.1:0-251 GCF_042195785.1 Bartonella sp. AP58NXGY
TCTCATCGTTGGCAGCTTCCTCAAGGAGGAATTGATGAAGATGAAAAACCATTAGATGCAGCGTATCGCGAACTTTATGAAGAAACGGGTATTCGATCTGTAAAGTTGATTAAAGAAGCAGAAAATTGGTTTGATTATGATTTTCCACAAGAACTTGCTGCGTGCACATTAAGCAATAAATATCGTGGGCAAATGCAAAAATGGTTTGCTTTTCGGTTTACAGGAGAGCTTTCTGAAATTGCAATTAATCC
>NZ_JBHIOY010000383.1:261-584 GCF_042195785.1 Bartonella sp. AP58NXGY
AGATGGCAATAAAGCGGAATTCGATCAATGGAAATGGATAGATCTAGCAGCTCTTCCTTCGATTGCGGTTCCTTTTAAAAAGCATGTTTATATGAGTGTTGTCAGCGAATTTCGAGGTAGCCTTAGGTTATTATAAAAGCTATATGGATATTAGAAAGCTTTTTTTATAAAGATGCTTTATATGATGTATATTATTTATAGATGATAGACATGTTTCTCTTTTATGTAAAGAACAGGAATATAAAAATGAAAAAGTTATTTAATTTACTGATAGTTTGTACTCTCTTGAGTATTTCATCTGTTGCATTTGCAACAAATTCAAA
>NZ_JBHIOY010000384.1:0-256 GCF_042195785.1 Bartonella sp. AP58NXGY
TTTTATAAAGCTTGAATAGATTGGAAAGAGTGTTACCAGAAAGTATTAAGATTTGTTAAGAAATATCTTTTGGTATAGCTATCGTGTTTTTGGTGACGCAATAAGTCATTATTGGCGTGATAATGGAAGTGCTTTTGCAAGCCATGTTGCGCTGTCAGGTCTTTTAGCATTTTTCCCTTTTTTTATTTTTGGAACATCTTTTGCTCGTTTTATTGGGGCTTTTACTTATACACCGCAAAAAATTAAAGCGCTGGTG
>NZ_JBHIOY010000384.1:293-584 GCF_042195785.1 Bartonella sp. AP58NXGY
TATCTCAGGAAATTGTCAATGTTTTAACTCTTCATCAAGGAGGTGTGTTGACGCTTTCTATCATTGGAACGGCTTATTTTGCTTCTAATGGAATAGAAGCTTTGCGTACGGCTTTGAATAAAGCTTACCGTGTGACTGATCGACGGAGTTGGTTTTTTTGTCGTTTTCAAAGTTTGTTTTTTGTGATCCTTGGCGCTTTTGGTCTTGTTGTGATGAGCTTTTTATTGATTTTAGCGCCTTTGTTGATCAAAATTATGCAAAATCATTCTTTTTTTATGACTGAATATATTG
>NZ_JBHIOY010000385.1:0-584 GCF_042195785.1 Bartonella sp. AP58NXGY
TTTATCTGATATTACAATGGTTTGTGCATTTAAAAACCTTAATTGAGATATTTTTATGCACAAAGTGAAGTGTTAATAAATAACACTATGTTGTAAAGTTGACTAACATATGTTACAAATCGTTCACTTACCTCATTTTCACTTAATTCTAGTGTTTTTGCAACATTATTTAGAAAGTTTTGACATATGATCAATGTATTTAAAAAGCGTACACGTTTGTACGCACTAACAACAAGTGCGCTCTTCCTTTTACAAGGTGCGGATGTTTCTATGGGGGCTGGTTGGTCCTTCTTGTTACCTTCCTTTTCATTACCATCTGGATTACCACTTTTGAATCTTTTCAATGGAAGCTCGAGCACAGGGGCTAGAGAGGGAGATACTAGCAGACAAGGATCTCAAGAATCTGAAGTAAGTAATCCTATGAGTGTTACTGTTCAGTCTCATTCTCAGCCTCAGCCTCGGGTTGTGTCTGTTTCAAGTCGTATTCAACCTATTAGTGCTTGTTATTCTAGAAAGAATAATGATTTTATTCCTGGCGTGATAAAGAGTGTTGCAGGTAGGGAGCGTATTTCGGGTGGAGTAGC
>NZ_JBHIOY010000386.1:0-251 GCF_042195785.1 Bartonella sp. AP58NXGY
TACAGGTCAGTGGCTTGATATACAAAAGGCTGCTTATTCAGGTTCGCGTGCGAAGAATCCGATCTTTGATGGTTCACTAGGCATGTATAACGGTGTGATTTTACGTGAATCAGAACATGTGACGCATGGTGTAAAATCTGATGGCACCGTTGAAGAAAATGTACGTCGTGCTGTTTTACTTGGTGCACAAAGTGCGATGCTTGCCTTTGGAGCAGAAAATCAAGATACGCGCTATAAGTTGGTTGAAGAGC
>NZ_JBHIOY010000386.1:342-583 GCF_042195785.1 Bartonella sp. AP58NXGY
AGGACAACATGCGCAAGATTTTGGAACAGTTGTTGTTTCAACTTATACCGGTGAAAAGCCTTCTTAAATTCGGGAAAGGAAATAAAACATGGCAGAAGGATTACCACAGCCCCTACAAGGGAGAAACTTGGTTACGCAACAAGTGAGTTTTTTTCGCTTGAACATCTCGCATAAAGAGAAGCGTCTTACACGAAAAATAGGAATATTGCCCCGTGGCGCTTTGATCACGTCGATAAAAGCG
>NZ_JBHIOY010000387.1:0-583 GCF_042195785.1 Bartonella sp. AP58NXGY
TAGCAATAACTTTAAAAGTTTCAAATCCCTCAAATGCTTTTATACTTAAAGGGGTTCCAGATTCATCCTCGTTGTATAAACTTTTTGGAGGTTCATATTCAAACACACCACAGCCTGAAATTACTGTACCAAAAAAGAAAGTACACCCAGTTACCCCACTTCTCGATATACTCAGAAAACAACTTGAACAAACGAAAAAAATTCATGATTCTATAACGGGAAATCAGAAATTCGATACTGAAAAACTCAAAATGAATCAAACAGATAACACCAGTTTTTTTCTCAAAAATCCAGAGACACTCTATAATAAAAATACTTATTCAACTCTATCTTCATCACGTGAAAATATTTTAAAAGAAGAAGAAATTCCCGCCTCTATCCATGAATCTAGCGATTTCATCAACAAGCGTATCCAATATGCCGCCATCACGGATAAAGCTGTAAGTTTAAAGACTTTTCAGGAAGCAAGCAATCGTTTTCAGCTAATTGAAGAACTATTGAACGAAATCAAGACAACAAAAGATCTAAAAGGCATTGCCGAGTTACAAGCACATATAATTGGAATGCTTGCTAAACTACAAAA
>NZ_JBHIOY010000388.1:0-246 GCF_042195785.1 Bartonella sp. AP58NXGY
AAGAAGAGTTTGATATTGTGATATTTTCTCTTTATTCATGTTATTATTGCTTGTCATCAGCACAATCCATTTGAGTTCAATCTCAAAAGATGGGTAAGCGGGTCGATTGAAGAGTTGTGATTTCTGATTGGATTAGACATATAGCTTATGAAGCTTTTGTGCTTCAGGATAGCTTCTTCTTCAAGGGGGTGTCTTTTTATTAACGAGCTGAGTTATTTGCGTTTGCTAACAAAAATAGATTTGTAT
>NZ_JBHIOY010000388.1:326-583 GCF_042195785.1 Bartonella sp. AP58NXGY
TGATATCATTATAGAAAATTAATCTCGTAGCATTTTGGCTTTAAAATCGAGGGGGGGAGTTGTGGACAGCATATCTTCTAAGAATACAAGCACCAAAAAAAATCGATACGCAGAGCAGAGCGTTTCTGCAATTATGATGCGAAAATTTTGCCATATCGTACGTGGGATATTCGCTGGAATATTCGGAGTGTTTTTTTTCATAATTTTTCTTATCTTATTCAACATGCGTGGACTGGTTCATACCGTACTAAGCTTCT
>NZ_JBHIOY010000389.1:0-246 GCF_042195785.1 Bartonella sp. AP58NXGY
ATCGTCTTTTGCTTGATTTACCGTTTGTCCTTCAGGCAAAGCGGTTAAAAATTCAGCGCCAAGATTTGAGGTCATAATCAACAAAGTGTTTCGAAAATCGACCGTTCTTCCTTGACTATCGGTCAAGCGCCCTTCATCCAACACTTGCAGCAGCAGATTAAAGATATCAGGATGCGCCTTTTCAATTTCATCAAAGAGAATAACTTGATAAGGTCTTCTTCGTACAGCCTCTGTCAGCACGCCCCC
>NZ_JBHIOY010000389.1:330-582 GCF_042195785.1 Bartonella sp. AP58NXGY
TGGCATTGGGATCTTGAAAAAGAAAAGCTGCCAGAGCTTTGGTGAGTTCTGTTTTTCCCACACCGGTAGGTCCCAAAAACATGAAAGAACCCAGAGGACGATTGGGATCTTGCAACCCTGCCCGCGCCCGCCGTACAGCCCGCGCAACCGCTTGAACCGCTTCACCCTGTCCCACAACACGGGTAGCAATTTCATCTTCCATGCGCAAGAGCGCTTCGCGTTCTGCTTCCAGCATCCGATCAACAGGAATAC
>NZ_JBHIOY010000390.1:0-581 GCF_042195785.1 Bartonella sp. AP58NXGY
GAGAGTGAAAAATCTCCTTTTCTAATAAATGGATGATAGAGGCTTGTCTTTGGCTTTCGTATTCATTCTGTTTTTCTAGCTTATCTTGAAGAATAAGCTGCATTTCAATCATAATTTCTGGATGAGTAAGAAGATACTCTCTCACAATTTGTTGAATATGATGAGAATCAATATGGGGTGTAACTTTCTCTTTAAGCTTAGATAAAAAGTTAGAATCTTCCAGAAGTTGTATTTTAAGCTTTTCTAAGTTTAAATTTTGGGTCTGATGTTGCGTTTGATAAAGAAGGGGAAAAAATTAAAATACTCAACATAACAGGGGCTAAAATTTTTGAAACAAGCGTTATTTTTGAGTTTTGAGGTTGATGAATCATCTGTATCCCTTCGTATTTTCTATTGTGTCATCGAGTAAACTATATGAAAAGCGTTCTCTACGTGCAATAAAGCATTCGCTATAGTGTGTATCCACAAATGGGAAAAAACATCAATTTTTCTCTAAAAAATTTTATATGATGCACATTCGCAAAGATTATCTTCTCTGAAGCATAAAAAAAATCTCTTTAATTTGTCAAATGTTGTTTTGA
>NZ_JBHIOY010000391.1:0-299 GCF_042195785.1 Bartonella sp. AP58NXGY
TGAATTTCTAAATTTCACGGATATAGCTTCACGCATTAGAATCTCTATCATATGAAGGAGGAATTGGATAGTTTTGTACGCCTCTTTGTCCAATATTTCCAAAACTTATTTCATGAGAAGAGTTTTTATGGTAAATTCTACGATAAAATGTATTCATATTCATTGTGATACTTCTTTTTAAAAAGCATTTTTTACTTTAGCTTATATGAAAGAGTTGATGTTAAGTCATCAAAATTCATGAGGTGACCTACAGGTCCGACAGCAGTGAGTGTTGGCGTGGAATTTGTAAAAAGACGATA
>NZ_JBHIOY010000391.1:309-581 GCF_042195785.1 Bartonella sp. AP58NXGY
GCGTGATGAGATTGAGGCGTTCAATTGTTTCCGATATTGGAATGGGACGACCGTAAAGAAGTATTTGGCGAGCAATGAGATGTGCTTGACTAGAAGGATTTTCCTGTGACATTGTGAGATTAGCACGGTATTGCGTTTGTGCTCGTTGGAGTTCATTGGCGTGAATATTTTTGCTTGCCTTGGAAAGTTCATCAAGAATCACAGGCACAAGTTCTTTGAGTCCTTCTTGTCCAGTCGCTGCGTGAACACCAAAAAGCCCAGTATCTGAAAAA
>NZ_JBHIOY010000392.1:0-235 GCF_042195785.1 Bartonella sp. AP58NXGY
ACGGTCGTTTTATTGAGAACATACCAAATCATTCTACCTCCTTTTCAAAAACATCTTTATCACACATTGAAAACTATGAACGTTATGTCACTATCAATGAAAAGAATCCCGAACAGTGGCTTGAATTAGTCGAAAAAACAGGGCATGGTTGTATTGAAACAGAACGATTAACTCTTCAGCAACAGGCAAATGAAATGCTCCTTATGGGATTACGCCTTTGTGAAGGCTTGGAACT
>NZ_JBHIOY010000392.1:330-581 GCF_042195785.1 Bartonella sp. AP58NXGY
TGGTAGAAATGGTGAATAACCAACGCTTAAAAGCGACAACCAAAGGACGTATTGTTCTTGATCACATTATCAGCCAACTTGCAAACTAAAAATTTTATAACAACACTTTGATTTTAATGATAATTATCATTTTTATAGCAAAAGCAAGACTAAAATATCGTAAGATTTTTTCATTTCAAAACTATTTATAATACATTAATGGCAACCATTCATTTACCCCTTAAACGTAGGAAATTTTTTGAATAAAAACT
>NZ_JBHIOY010000393.1:0-232 GCF_042195785.1 Bartonella sp. AP58NXGY
TCTGAAAAAGAGAGAAAACTCGCAAAAATAGCACTTAAAGTGATGATCATCACAAACATATATTCCAAAACATCACGGAGTATATGTTTCTTGCGTTGTTGAGAGGGAGAATCGAATATCTGAAGATCTGATTGAGGCATTGTCTTGTTTAAAGTGAATTGTATGGCTTTTGTTGTCAATTAAAACTTTACTGCTTGTTTGTTTTTGATTGGTTAAAATTTATGATGAATTG
>NZ_JBHIOY010000393.1:320-581 GCF_042195785.1 Bartonella sp. AP58NXGY
TTCTCGCGCTTTTAACCTTACACTTTCACAAAATTTAAAATCGATGATTTTTTTTATGTTAAAAGCTAATCGCTTTATCAATTTGCAGGAATTTTTATAGCTTCTTTATGGCTTCAAAGGGGAAGGTTTGTTGTATCTTTAAAGAGCAGAGCTTGTTTATCGTGTCCTAATGAAAAGGGCTCCTAAAAGGAAGAAGTTCAAGGAGAAGGCATGAGACAAAGATGATTGACAGATGATTTTTTTTTACAGATTAGTGCGAAT
>NZ_JBHIOY010000394.1:0-580 GCF_042195785.1 Bartonella sp. AP58NXGY
TGTATATAAAAATACACTAATATTAAATGATATATAAAAATATTTTATGGCTCTAACTGAATTATCCGACACTCAATTTTATGGACAGTGTTATCCTTCTATTTTTTTAATATATCTACGTATTTTAGCATTTTCTCATATAAAAAGTTAAAAAAATACATTCTTTCAATAGCTTAACGGATCACTTTATGTGTATTTAGAATCATTTTCCACATTGTTTTTGTTTTTTTTATTGTTTAGTTAAATTATCTACAGCGACAATAATGTGCATCATTTATAGCCATGCCTGATATTTTCAATGAGACTAAATTTTTTTGTTTTACGTTTTCTTTATTCTATAGGATAATTGACTTTCGTTATAGAATCATTGCACGTCCATAAAAAGTTACGTCCTCAAAATGCCATTGTTGTTCATTGTCATATTGATTTAAAAAAGAGATCTCTTAATGTGCTTGCTTCCATTAAGATGATCTTGCGAATAACATAAAATCTCTTAGGCAATGCTTTCTTCACATCTCAATAGTCTACAGCCTCCCGCCGCCCCGTACTTATTTTGCCCACCCCTCATGTTGCGATAATT
>NZ_JBHIOY010000395.1:0-239 GCF_042195785.1 Bartonella sp. AP58NXGY
TCTCAACGACCTTTTTTTTAAGGAAAGGTTTAAAATGTTATTTTTATCTTTCTTGTCTATGATCTTTTACTCAAAACTCCCTTTAAAAGCTCCATAATAAAAAATTTTAAAATAGCAAAATCTTATCAAGTAAGGTTAAAAAAAGCTGTTGAGCAATTTATCTTATTTCCAATAAGCTAACTTCTCATAATCGAGATTATATAGGTGCTATTTTCATACTCTTAACTTTAGATAAGATA
>NZ_JBHIOY010000395.1:342-578 GCF_042195785.1 Bartonella sp. AP58NXGY
TTGTTAAGTATCCACAAGGATAAACTAATAAGTTGAATGTACAGCGTAGCTTAAAAATTTTTCTTTTCAATTTTGTGCATAAGATCATAAAATACCAACATTTTTTGCGCTTCTTTTATTTAACTTTTCGCTGTTAATTTTTTAAGGACGTTTTTTCTTGTTTCATCTCATTATTACTTTTTCGTAATTTGAAGGAAAATTGACGATTTTCAGGGGGATGGATAGAGTAAAGTTTT
>NZ_JBHIOY010000396.1:0-265 GCF_042195785.1 Bartonella sp. AP58NXGY
AACATGGTCATCGTTCTGGTATGGATGCTATGTTATTAGCCAGCTTGGTTCCCACTGATTTAAAGGGAACGGTTGTTGATTTAGGGGCGGGAGCTGGAGCAGCAGGGTTGGCTGTTGCTTCGCGTTGTTCACAAGTTCATGTTACATTGGTGGAACGCTCATCTTTTATGGTATCTTATGCACAAAAAACACTTATGCTAAAGCAAAATAAAAAACTTGCTGAGCGAGTTTGTTTGTTAAAAGCAGATGTTAGCCTCAAAGGGAA
>NZ_JBHIOY010000396.1:324-576 GCF_042195785.1 Bartonella sp. AP58NXGY
CCACCTTTTAACAATCCTGTGGATCGCAAAACACCTGATGAACAGAAGTCTGATGCACATGTTATGCCTGAAGCGATGTTTGATCATTGGTTTCGAAGTGCAGCAGCCATCGTTAAACCAAGTGGATATTTAGGGCTCATTGCGCGTCCACAATCTCTAACAGATATCTTGCATGCTTTAGAAGGCCGCTTTGGTGGTATTTGTATCATTCCCATTCATGCACGTGCAACAACTCCGGCAATTCGTCTTTTA
>NZ_JBHIOY010000397.1:0-575 GCF_042195785.1 Bartonella sp. AP58NXGY
ACCTTCATGAGAGAGATCAGATACATTGCTGTCTTTCTCTAAATGTTCATCATCATGCATCATTCTGCCATCCATGAAGTACTCTCATATTCCGTTCTGCCGCTATAAGCTGGTCGCTTTTGTATTTCTTTTGGTGGTTTGTATGAAATACACATCAGTCCAAAGGCATCTGCACCATGACTGGACCAATCATGCTCTGCTCCCAAGCCAATATTACGCTTCTCATCCCATTTCTCGTGATACCAGTTCAGTGCCTTACGTCCTGCTACTGTCGTCTTCTCATTAAACCAAACAGAAGGCAAAACACGGCGGACTGTTTCTATACGTATCTTAACAGCACCTGCTCCCTGATTAGGGATAACTTTTGTTTGAAAGCCTGCCTGTTTAAGAGCACTCTCAAAACTCACATTGTGCACACGGTCTCTCGTCGCACCATCATGGGGAAGAACCATCAATGCTTTCTCATAGCCATTCTGACGTAACCAACCTATGTGCTCGGATAACGGTTGCCCCTGTGCTTCGTAATAATCAAGCACTCTGATCTCTCTGCCAACAAATTGCGCTATCCATATCGC
>NZ_JBHIOY010000398.1:0-575 GCF_042195785.1 Bartonella sp. AP58NXGY
AAGAATATCACTTTGGCGTGCGCCAACAGCCATACGCACCCCAATTTCATTGATCCGTTCAGAAACCGTAACCAACATGATATTCATCACTCCAATCCCCCCTACAATGAGTGAAATTGCAGCAATAGAAGACACTAAAAGCGTTAAAATATGTGTGCTTTCCATGATACGATCACGAAAGAACTGAGAACTTCTAATGAAAAAATCCTCTCCACCATGACGCATAATAAGGAAACGCTTCACCATATTCTCGGCTAAATTTGAATCAATATGATCAGCAATCTTCACAGTAATAGCCCGAACTTGAGTTGTACCAAGAAAACGTGTTTGTAAAGTTGTATAGGGCAAATAAACCTGCAACGTATTTGAAGACCCTCCTCCCATATGTTGTGGATCTACCACACCAATAATGCGCGCAGGAACATTACCCAAATGAACAATTTTCCCTATGGGGCTCCCATGACTATGAGGGAAAAGCACCGAAAGTGCTTCCTTTTCGATAACGAGATCAACCGCCCGCTCATGCACACTTTTTTGATCAAACAGCTGCCCTTGAACCGCTTTAAGTCCCTGTG
>NZ_JBHIOY010000399.1:0-574 GCF_042195785.1 Bartonella sp. AP58NXGY
ATCAGCATATCCTCATATTGGTATCGCGATTTTTTACCGTTAGCGTATTCCCAGCCAAGACAATAGGCAGCAGTGGTAAGACTAACAGAAACCCACAATCTTCCGCTATCCCGTCCATAATCTATGACACCATAGTGAATACGCACGATACGATCAGGGAGATGATAATAAGCAAACATATCATCCATTTCATCGCGATGAGGCTCCCAACCCAGTCTTTTTAAAATCTCTGTTGCGTCTTTGGTTTGCATCATCATTCCCCCAGTATAATTCTTAATTTCTTTGCATAAAAATTACTTGTGTAATACTGAGGATCTCTAGAAAGACTAGATTTTCATCACCCCCAATGTCATTTCCTCCATAGTTTTTTCCAAAGGCTCTTGTAAAAAGGGATAGGTTGTGGACTGGGAGTGCTCTTAATTTTTTCAATCGGTTGATCACCATCAAGTATCTCATCGCTTACGTATTCTTTAATTTTTTTACAAAGGAATTCATAAAAATTACTGGCGTAATATTCAGAAACGCCAGATGGTAACGTGACATAGATTGGGCATTCTCCATCCCGAAACTGTGT
>NZ_JBHIOY010000400.1:0-243 GCF_042195785.1 Bartonella sp. AP58NXGY
AAACAAACTTTTCCTTCACAATCTTTTATCCATACGGGCTCTTGAATAAGATCAAGGAGATTACGCTGCATTCTAAGTTCAGTAAGAAGGCGAGCAATATCTTTTTGTAAACGAGCATTTTCGCTCTGCTGTTTTGAGATATCTTGAAAACGAGCGATAGCGACTGTCCCTGCAATAACCCCTGTAACTTGTAGCAGCACATGATTTGTGGTGGTGATAGAAAGTTCAAAAGGGTGACATTTA
>NZ_JBHIOY010000400.1:316-573 GCF_042195785.1 Bartonella sp. AP58NXGY
ATGCCTATTTTTTGCAACGTGGAAAGGCCACCAAAGACACGAGGCAAGGATGTTGGATTTTCCCAAATAAGAAGAGATTGCTCGGTTTCTTCCAGAAGCCATTCATAATATTTAAGTTTTTCAGAAAAATCTGTCTGAATTATCTTCAGAGGCTTCTGTACAGCTTTTTTTGCATGCATAATAACAACGACGCACGAGAGAATTGAAGCACAAGAAATTCCTCCACATAGCACTAAAAGCAGCCATGGACCATTTGG
>NZ_JBHIOY010000401.1:0-239 GCF_042195785.1 Bartonella sp. AP58NXGY
AAGAGTATTTTCAGGATAAAGATGTGCACCACCACGGTGTGCAACAATTTTTTTCTCAGACATGCAATTTCACACTTCTTAGTCTTAAATAATATTGATCAATTTTAAATGGCATTGGCTCTAAATAATATGAGCGGACAGGCTTTCAGATAAAGCTTTATATCATGTGAGATGCGTACAATCATTTTTTATGATTTTTTATACTTTTCAAACTATCAAGTTCTCAGCCATACGTTATT
>NZ_JBHIOY010000401.1:325-573 GCF_042195785.1 Bartonella sp. AP58NXGY
ATTAATTCCTCTAACTTCGTTAATAATGCGTGATGCTGTCTTACTCAACAATGCCATATCATAGGGATAAAAATCAGCGGTCATTCCATCGACAGATGTGACCGCGCGAAGCGCACAAACAAATTCATACGTGCGACTATCCCCCATCACTCCAACAGTCTGGACAGGAAGAAGGACAGCAAAAGCTTGCCAAATTTCATCATAAAGACCAGCCTTACGGATTTCCTCAAGATAAATGGAATCTGCTT
>NZ_JBHIOY010000402.1:0-572 GCF_042195785.1 Bartonella sp. AP58NXGY
CAGAAATTTTCATTCTTTTCATCAAAGAGGTTTTGCGCAATATCGGCTTTGCCTTGGCTTGAGTCTGGTCCATAGGCCGTTAGCGTATATTTATAAGGCAAACGATTTCTTGTGGTATAGCCATTTACGAGTTTGAAAGAGTCTTCTTGTGCTTTTCCAGATACTTGAATGAGTGAAAGTCCACCTATATTGGAAGGATCAGCAGCATTGACTACACTACTTTCATCTCCTGAATCGCTTTTGATATAAACTGTTGTGGAGCCTGAGACATCACCGTGGATCAGAAGTCTATCGGTTTTTTGATCGGCACTTGCTACGCCATCACTCCAAGCAATGTTGAAGTAAATCTTTGCGTCTCCCGTTGCGTTGTAGACTTCTTGCGTATCTGGTTTACCAGAACCTATATGCAATTTGTGATAATGATCTTCTGTTGGTCCATTAAAGATAATAGAGCTGTTATCGAGATTAAGCGTGGAAATATCAGAACGTGATCTTTGAGCAATATCAAGCAGATTGCCATCATCATCTTTTTCTTTTGTACTGGTCTTTAGTGTCCATGTTGTCTTGTTTTT
>NZ_JBHIOY010000403.1:0-304 GCF_042195785.1 Bartonella sp. AP58NXGY
CTGTTACAATTGGTGCACCCGATGAAATACAGCAAGGTGCTGAATATGGGTGCAAAGCATTTAAACCCGAAAAAGTATCCTTTACTTTATCATACTCATCTCCTTCTGACGTCAACAAACTACACATTGCTGCAGATGATGAAAAGAAAATAACACATGATAAAGAACATAAGATCTTTACGATCAAAGATGTAAAATCCCTCGATATAGGTTTCCCTGGATCAGGATATTATACTTTTAAAAATATTACTAAAGAAAGAGTTATTGGTCTAGATTGTGAAGCAGGGGATTTTTAATAATATTT
>NZ_JBHIOY010000403.1:336-572 GCF_042195785.1 Bartonella sp. AP58NXGY
GTTTAAAGCGAGCTTTTTTTCGAAATCGGGCATGTCAATCATTAACGCTCAGTTTTTGAAAAATTCAGCTTTGTGCTTATGGAATAAAAACTATATCATAAAGTTAAACCGTCAAGAAAAATAAATTTCAAAAAGACTGAAGATTGAACAGCTTTTGTAAATTATGAAATTATTTATTATATTTTCATTATCAGAATGAATGGTTTGTATGAGACTATCGTATCTGTCTGCGCCTT
>NZ_JBHIOY010000404.1:0-572 GCF_042195785.1 Bartonella sp. AP58NXGY
CTTCTCTCAACAGAATTTTTTTTGTAAACATTTTTCTATTTTCTCGTACAAAATATCTTAAAAATAAATACCTAAATCCTCATCAAAAGACTCGGATTAAAATTTATTCAATCTATTGAGAATAATCTACAATAAAAATGGATAAATTATACACCAATGAAACATCATAAAAATAAAATAGAGCTACAAAAAATAATTTATTCAAAAGATTAGTCATAAACCCTCTTGTTTAGCTCTATATCTCTATGGGAGAAATTTAATTACTTTATACGTGAATTAAAAATAATTTAATACAACATTGAAAGTAAATCAAAAATATTATTTTGATTAATAAGTATACTCTCTCTCATGAAATGAGGCATACACAAAAACGGATAAAAACATCAATGGTATTGAATGGTATAAAGGTTACTTTTAATATAGCGTTTTCTATCAGCAGCAGTAAAAAATTTTTCGTTTTTTACAAAAATTGAAATTTATTCATTTTTTACAGTATATTTTATGTTATCCTTCTGATAACTAATTAAAAGATCATAGAATATTAAACTGATAAAGTGCTCTTTTCTCTCAAT
>NZ_JBHIOY010000405.1:0-571 GCF_042195785.1 Bartonella sp. AP58NXGY
CTTTTTAATTGGGCAATTGATCAAGGTCTTTTGGAAAATAATCCAGCTTTAGGAATAAAAAGACCCCCCCTCAAAAACAAAGATGGATTTCCTGTTTGGACAGAAGAAGATGTCGAAAAATATTATCAAAGATGGCATCATGGTACCCATGAACGTGTCTGGATTGATGTTCTTTTATATACGGGCTTGCGTCGTGGTGATGCGGTACGCATTGGCTGGAAAGATGCCAAAGATAATATCATTCACCTCAAAACAGAAAAAAGTAAATTTCAAACAGATGTTTTTCTTCCTATTTTACCGGAACTAGCAAAAACACTTGAAATTGGTCCTATTGGAGAAAAAACATTTATCTGTAGTAAAGTGAATCAAAAATTCACCAAAGAAAGCTTTGGGAATGCATTTAGAGACGCTTGTAATGCGGCTGGAATTAAAAAATCGGCGCATGGATTAAGAAAATTAGCCGCAACACGCGCAGCTAATTCTGGAGCAACAGTATCACAATTGAAAGCAATTTTTGGCTGGACAGAAGATCAGATGGCATCCCTTTATACAAAGAGTGCAGATCGTAAAA
>NZ_JBHIOY010000406.1:0-271 GCF_042195785.1 Bartonella sp. AP58NXGY
TCACGCAAAGTTAAATTTGTTTTTAATTTCCCCATTTTGTTCCCGTTGGAGCAGAATCTGTTTCCGTTTCTTCCCCCAACGATACCCTGAGATACAACCATTTTTACGGACAACGCGATGACAAGGAATGATGACAGCCAATTCATTACGTGCACAGGCATGAGCAACAGCACGAAAAGCTTTTGGCATACCCACATGGCACGCTAATTCCTCGTATGAAATTGTTGCACCACATGGTATCTTACATAATGTCGCCCATACTTTTCGTTGA
>NZ_JBHIOY010000406.1:326-571 GCF_042195785.1 Bartonella sp. AP58NXGY
GCGTTTCTATCATGGCTATAATATGCGCAACCTCTCTCTTAAATGTATTGTCACCCACAACTTGTTGTGCATCACCAAATCGTACCATGAACTCCTGTAACAATTGCTCTGTCGTATCTCCTAAGGCGATATGAAAAATCCCTTTTTGAGATTTTCCCACCAAAAGCTTTCCTATGGATACATCTTTAAGACAGAATATTCTCTTTTGGGGAATGTTCAGCATTTTAACTTTCTCTATAATTAAA
>NZ_JBHIOY010000407.1:0-570 GCF_042195785.1 Bartonella sp. AP58NXGY
CTCGTGAAATTATTGGCAGTCGCGTAAAATCATCATATGATCGAATTTCTCCTACACTATAACCTATCTCTTTATATAAATCACGATAAAAAGGCACTGATGTAAAAGCCCAATCGACTAATTCTCCTAATCTCTGAAGCTTCCATTTGCGCAGGCTGACGTCGTTAGATCTCACTTTTAACTTTAGCATATCACGTGTATAGGACCATCTAGACAGCACCTTAGATTGAAGCCAAGGTAATTCTGGCTTTAAGAAAGCCCAATTTATTTTAAACCTTTCTATATCTTGAGCAACGTTAGAGCCTAATGTTTGCATATTCACCCCCCTATCTCCAAGCACTGAACACAGCTTCACGCAACCTCTGCAATGCCAATTCAAATACACTATCTTGCTTCATTAAACTTGCCCTCACAAATTGATGCCCTAATTCATCAGGCCTACTCCAATAGAAATATCTACCAGGCAAAAGACACAAGCCAAAAGCTTTGCAGTGCTGCACGAATTCAAGATCACTAAACCCTGTTGCCGAGCAATCAATCCACTCTAACGGCATAACCGATTCAACAGAT
>NZ_JBHIOY010000408.1:0-228 GCF_042195785.1 Bartonella sp. AP58NXGY
GATATAGCAGATTCAGCACCGGGCACTGTCACACAAGTCCGTATTGGTGCTCAAGCTATGATACGCTTTGCCAAGAAAACAGGAGCTGCTGTTGTTCTTGTTGGTCATGTGACAAAAGATGGACAAATTGCTGGCCCTCGGGTCGTTGAACATATGGTTGATGGCGTTCTCTATTTTGAGGGTGAAGGAGGGCATCATTATCGCATTCTTAGAACTGTAAAAAATCGC
>NZ_JBHIOY010000408.1:334-569 GCF_042195785.1 Bartonella sp. AP58NXGY
GCTGCTGTTTTCGCCGGCATGGAAGGAACACGCCCGATATTGGTAGAAATTCAAGCGCTTGTTGCTCCTTCTTCTCTTGGAACACCACGACGTGCGGTTGTCGGATGGGATGGAAATCGTCTTTCTATGATTCTCGCCGTTTTAGAAGCCCATTGTGGCATTCGTTTTGGACAGCATGATGTCTATCTGAACGTGGCAGGTGGATATCGTATATCAGAGCCTGCTGCTGATTTAG
>NZ_JBHIOY010000409.1:0-568 GCF_042195785.1 Bartonella sp. AP58NXGY
TGGGCTTCAATGGCGCGCTTAATCTCCTCCAATGAACTCTCTGCTAGCGAATTTTGAAACTGACGTGCACAAAGAATGGTCCCTGATATCCCCTGCATACCAAATTGATAGCCTTTTAAAGCAGCCATCAAGGCAAATGATCTTGTCTTTCCAGACCCTCGTCCACCCCAAGCCGCTCGTACCAAAGCGTCTCCTGCAAAAATAGGAATGAGTTTTGGTACAATCTTAATCTGTCTTGTCGTCATTCATTGTTAAAGGAGCAATTTCTACACGCCCTATGATCTTAATCGCGCCCCCATCTTCCCCCGTCACTTGCAAAGGCAAGATCTTCCCAAGCAACGCTAAATAAGCCGCAGGGCATCTTATTGCCTGCTTTTCGAGGTAAGAGATTAGCCCCTCTTTCCCATACTTATTGCCTGCCAATTCAGCAGCTTTAAGAATAGCCTCTTTCAAAAGGCGTGTATTCTTATTGGGTACACCTTTGACACGCCCCATTCCTGCCTTAGGGGGTTTATATTTTTTCTTTGTTTGAGAAATCTGTTCTGTATTTTGTGATGTCATAAAATAC
>NZ_JBHIOY010000410.1:0-568 GCF_042195785.1 Bartonella sp. AP58NXGY
CCATAATCTTTAGTATTAATGATTGTTACAGCTTCTTTAGCTAAACGCACCACGTAATTATATACAGTGATGTCACCAATTTTCGCATCATTTTCAACAAAGGGCTTAATGGTAATCGGGTCTGCAATTCTTCCCTTTTGAATAATTTGTGAAATGATATCAAAAAGCTTTTGATGCAACGGTTCAAAAAAATGCTCTGCTTTTAAAAAATCAGAAACGCTATCAAGAGCATTATTATTGATAATGATAGCACCCAGCAAAGCTTTTTCAGCTTCAATATTATGGGGAAGTTGGCGAAAAGAAGATTGTTCTTCTGTTTGAAAAGAAGGTAAATTAACAGCGTTCATTTTATTCATTATGATTTAAATTGATTTGATAAATGATAATTATAAATCACTGAATCTACAGTGTGAATCCCATTTTTATTTTACTTAACAACTTGCGTTTTGATACGTTTTGTGCAATAAAGAGATGTTCTTTTATATTTCGATTGGTTACTTTAATCGTTTATTTAGATCGCTAGCTGTTTTGATAATAAAAGCCGTGTCTTAAAGGACGCGGCTTTTTT
>NZ_JBHIOY010000411.1:0-249 GCF_042195785.1 Bartonella sp. AP58NXGY
GGAGCGTATAGCGCCTTATCTGGAAGACATCATTGCATCCTTTAGAGCATATGTGGAACGTTTTAAACATGAAATCACGTTGCAAGATCTTATTGAAGCCATTTGCACGGGGAAAAAACAGTTATGGCTTGTTTTGGATGATGACGAGCGCTTTTTAGCAGCTGTTACAACCCAGATACAACAGACAGTTTTAGGAAAGAAGCGCGCACTGATTTGTGAATGTAGTGGGAAGGGTGTTCTTGATCAAGT
>NZ_JBHIOY010000411.1:338-568 GCF_042195785.1 Bartonella sp. AP58NXGY
AAACGTGCATTAAACAAACAAGGTTATGGCATAAATATGCTTTATTATAGGAAGGAATTGTGACATGGGGAGCCAAACACCCTCAACGACAGAACAGAAGCAGGTGCAGACAAGTGCTCCTCCTTCTTGGATGGCAGATGTATTTAAGCGTGGTGGCAGGGATGCGTATAATCTGTATAATATAGGGGCGGGTGGTAATGTTTATGGCGGTCCTCGTGTAGCCCCATTAA
>NZ_JBHIOY010000412.1:0-263 GCF_042195785.1 Bartonella sp. AP58NXGY
TTAATTTTGGACCCCAAGAGCGCCTCCCCCTTGTCTATTGGCCGATTTCGGAAAATGAAGATATTAAAGCCATCAGTGATGCTTTGGAAAAACTTGTTCCCTTGGGGTTGCATGTGGGAGCGCAAGAAGTGCGCAATAAGATTGGTTTTTCGCAACCAACAAAAGAAGAAGATGTTTTAAAGGCTCCTTTTCTTACAGCTGATGATGCTGGGCAACAAAAGGCTCATGTTTGTTCTGATTGTGGGGGTGTTGTTAATATTTCT
>NZ_JBHIOY010000412.1:336-568 GCF_042195785.1 Bartonella sp. AP58NXGY
AAGCTTTAAGCGACTGGGAAGAGGACTTAGAACCCCTTTTAGAGCCTTTTAAAAAGCTTGTGAGAGAAGCAAAAAGTTATGAGGATATCCTTAAAGGCTTAGATGAATTGCTAGGTGAGATGGATCATCACGCATTAGCAGCGCGCTTGGCAAAAGTACAAATGATTGCACGTGGGCTTGGGTATCATGGATGAGGAACTTTTTAAAACCGCCCCTAAAGAGGTCACCCGTT
>NZ_JBHIOY010000413.1:0-567 GCF_042195785.1 Bartonella sp. AP58NXGY
GTATAACTTTACGACGGATAACATACTCTGCTAATTGTCTTGTTTCTTCATCTTTAACTTCTTTTGCAAGTTCAGAAACTTTCTCGGAAAAGCTATATGTATTGGTATTCCCTTCAGTAATTTCACGGTATATTTTTTCAATTCTCAAATTTTGCTTTTTTTCTCTCCTAAGCTTATGAATAGCCAGTGTCTTAACAAAGTCTTCTGTATCCTTTGCAGATTTGGGAAGTTTTTCTAATAATTTTTCATAACTATCAAAACAATACGAAGGGTGTGTTCTACAAAATTCTTTTAATTTATTTAAACGTTTTTCTTCGTAGTCTTTATTTTCTGGAGCAAGAACGCTATTTACAATATTATTAGCAACGGAACGTAAAATATCTTTCAATATTTTATCCTTAAAGGAAAAATGCGTTCTTTCTTGATTAACTCTATCATCTAAATACTGACCACTTATACAACCATGATACACCAACCCCTGATCTCCAAATTTTCCGAAACCAATAAGGTTATCTATACTTTCAGTAGTAACAGTACGGTCATGTGCGAAAAGATGCAGATAGTGGT
>NZ_JBHIOY010000414.1:0-566 GCF_042195785.1 Bartonella sp. AP58NXGY
AACCAAGCAAATAGTTTTAATGACTTCACTGTAAAAACGAGATGAAATGAGAGATCTTACAGCATTGAAAACTCTCTCTCCATAAAACGATAAATTATCATGTTAAATCACTCTCTTGATCATGATCTGATCGCAACTTAGACAAGATATTGATTTATAGTGATAATATAGCGTTATTCATATTGAATGAGAACACCGAATATCGTAAGATCTTTCATTTCAAAGCTCTCCATGTTGAATCAATCAAAATCGCCTGCACATTACAAATGGGATTAGCGTGTGGATAAAAAACTATTAAGAAAGGACTAAAAATGGCTCTTATGAACCGTCTTAAGAAAAGTCTGTCGCAATGGGGGGCTGGCAAATATAACGATGGTACCGACTTGTTACTTCATAAGCGTAAAGATGGGGGGCTCAATGGCTTTATCGTTATACCATTCACGGGCACCGTCACGAAATGAGCTTGGATGCCTTGAGAGATGTTTCTTTTAAAAAAGCCAGTGAACGAGCAACCCAATAGCGTTCTGTTTTGCATGAGAGGCGTGACTCCATTAGCAACACCCCAT
>NZ_JBHIOY010000415.1:0-284 GCF_042195785.1 Bartonella sp. AP58NXGY
TATATGCAATGGTGGGGAAAAACAGTGCAAAAACAAGGTCTTTTACATGAAAAACAACAACCTTCCTCTTTTTCCGAAGCAGAACAGCTGCAGGCGTTTTATCAGCAGTCGGTTGCAAGTGTTAAACAAAAGCACTATGATTTTGATCAAGCAGCCGATTTTATTTATGAAACACGTGCGAAACAGTTGGCAGCTTTTGCTTCGCTCTATCCTGAGCTGGCCGATCCCCAAAATATTGATGCAAGGATTGGTGAGGAGTTGAAGCAGATCTTGCGCGATTGTGC
>NZ_JBHIOY010000415.1:304-566 GCF_042195785.1 Bartonella sp. AP58NXGY
GAAGTGATTTACACGATTGCACAAAAATTTGGCTATACAAATGTTCCCAATACCATGGGGGAAAATTTACAAGAAAGACACAATTCTGCCCGTACACTGGCTGCTTATAACGGCTTGATGCCAAATGGACCAATTTCTTTGGATATGCTTGATAAAATGTCAGAAGCGGAATTTAGCACTTGGGTTGCTGATCCTAAGAATAAAGCGGCTTTTAATCGTTTAATGGGGGGCAGAGAATTTTAAAAACAAGAATGTAGCAGGT
>NZ_JBHIOY010000416.1:0-233 GCF_042195785.1 Bartonella sp. AP58NXGY
TGTTATACTGTTAAAGAAGCTGTAACGACAGCCCATTTAGCACGAGATCTCTTTAAAACCTCTTGGATTAAACTCGAAATTATCGGGAATGCTGATACCTTACAACCCAATGTTTTTGCTCTCATCGAAGCAGCGCAAATTTTAAATAGTGAAGGTTTTCACGTTTTTGCCTATACAACCGATGATCTCATTGTTGCTGAAAGACTCTTAGATGTTGGTTGCCAAGTTATTAT
>NZ_JBHIOY010000416.1:314-566 GCF_042195785.1 Bartonella sp. AP58NXGY
TGTGATTGATGCCGGCATTGGACGCCCATCCCATGCGGCTGTTGCTATGGAACTGGGCTATGACGCAGTGCTTCTTAATACCGCAGTTGCTAAAGCAGGAAATCCTGTCTTGATGGCTGAAGCGTTTTCTAAAGCTATCCAGGCAGGGCGTATGGGATATCAAGCAGGAATTCTCGAAGCACGCAATGTCTCCGTTCCTTCAACCCCCGTTATTGGTAAAGCGGTATTTTGATGAAGTTGGACCCCTTTTAT
>NZ_JBHIOY010000417.1:0-564 GCF_042195785.1 Bartonella sp. AP58NXGY
TAACAACAACCGACATCTATACGCCTAAAAGAACCATCGACACTCCCGGGAATATGGTTGATGACAATTGTAAATAAGGCTAAAGAACGAAACACATCAATGCGTGTATCACGACAAAAAGGCTGCGTATTATGATCAACAACGGCTTGATATTTCATCAATGGACTCCCACACGTCACAAAGCCCCTAAGTCACATAAAAAAAGTCGTTACGCTCATCACAAATGAGATATGATGAAACTTTAACTTTTAAGAGTCAAGTTTCTTTTTAAGTGTTATTTTTTTTAAGGCAAAAGGATGAAAAACACTCATGCGTGTATCACGACGAAAAGGTTGTATCGTATACTCAACAACAGCTTGGTATTTCAAACATCTTGTATTTCATATCAATGCACTCCCACACGTCTCCCCTTGAAATCATGGGAAAATAGTGATTACCCTCATCGCAAACAAGCATGAATAGGATGAAACTTTAACTTTTAAGAATCATTTTTTTATAAAAATCAGGGATATGGCATGACACAACAAACAAATAAACCGATTGAATCCCCTCTTTTTCCTCAAT
>NZ_JBHIOY010000418.1:0-563 GCF_042195785.1 Bartonella sp. AP58NXGY
CTGCCCTCTTCAAAGTTTATGCAAAGCGGAAAAGATGCAACAAACAGAAGCTTTTCCAGTCAAAGCTCCTAAAAAAGAACGCCCTTTAAAAACAGCTGTTGCTTTTGTGGTCCTTAATAAAAAGAGACAAATTTATTTAGAAAAAAGACAGACACAAAAACTCCTTGGCGGAATGACCCAAATTCCTAATAATATTGGTATAAACAACGAACATGGACTTCAAAATGCACCCTTTACTGCCAATTGGCAATTCAAAGGACAAATTACCCATGTTTTTACTCACTTTTCTCTAAAGCTCGATGTTTACTATACTGACGATCCTCATGAAATAAATCGTGAAAATGGTTGGTGGTGTAATATTCAACATCTTGCCAACGAAGCGCTTCCTACTGTTATGAAAAAAGCCATCGCCATAGCTCTTCCCAATTCTTTTAGATTTTAATAACCTTCCCTATAAAACTTTTTCTCACAAAAACTTGTGCTATCTCTAGCGACCATTTCCTTCTCTGTAAAAGAAAAATTTAAGGAAGTAAAATGATCTATTTTTTCTACAGATAAGAATT
>NZ_JBHIOY010000419.1:0-563 GCF_042195785.1 Bartonella sp. AP58NXGY
CATTCTAAAATTTAAATCTTTTTATAAAGGACTTGTGCTATGCAAAAAAAGTTTGCACTCACAAATGAGACACGTGTATTTAATGATAAAACTCTTTATCGCATTAAAGCTTTAAAAGACTTTTCTGATGTTAAAGCTGGTCAATTGGGCGGCTTTATTGAAAGTGAAAACAATCTCTCTCATGATGGCAATTGCTGGGTATATGACAATGCTCTTGTTTTAAATCCAGCCCATATTTATGAAAATGCCAAGGTTTTTAATAACGCTATTATAATGGGTAATGTTTATGGCAATGCTCATATCTGTGATCGCGCCCGCGTTTATGCAAATGCTCATGTTTATGACAATGCGCATCTTTCTAATAATGCTTGGGTCTGTGGGCGGGTTTATGGCAATGCAAAATTATCAGGAAATGCGCGTATTTATGGCAATGCCGTGGTTTATGATCATGCTGTTATCAGTGGTGCTGCTAAAATTTATGGCAAGGTTTATGGCAAGGCTAGCGTGGGTGGGTATACTCAAGTCTACGGTTCTGTTTATGGCAATGCGAAAGTGACTGGTTA
>NZ_JBHIOY010000420.1:0-562 GCF_042195785.1 Bartonella sp. AP58NXGY
GTGCTCCTACTTTTCATGTTTACCATATCGACGATAATGGTGCTGTCTCTAAAGAACCTTATCAAAATGTCGCTGAAGCTTTTGAAGGTGTAAACGATTCTTTTACACAGATTCACAATAAAATCTCTAATATAACAGAAAATAGCCTTGTGAAGCAGGATGGAGAAAATGGTCTTATCACTGTTGGGAAAGCAACCGGTGGTACAAAAATCAATATTGCAAATAAAGATAATCAAGAGAGAACACTTTCTGGTGTAAAAGATGGAGAACTCTCTCAAAATTCCACAGAAGCTGTAAATGGTTCACAGCTTTTTAAGATGAATGAAAAAGTTACCACTGTTACTGATAACTTATCAAAAGTTGCTCAAAATACATCCAAATATTTTGGTGGCAACACAGATGTACTTGCAGGTATAGAACCATCCTTCCTTATTCAGGATAAGGCATATAATAATGTTACAGATGCGTTTACTGGTGTGAATACTTCTATCACAAATATTGATAATAAGATTACTGAAATGAAAGAAAATAATCTTGTCCAACAAGAAGGCATTTCAGGTAT
>NZ_JBHIOY010000421.1:0-559 GCF_042195785.1 Bartonella sp. AP58NXGY
TTATCGTTAATCAATCAAAACAATATCTTTATATATCCTAATCGTACGAGTGTGTGTATAAAAACGGTTAAGAGAGAAATAAAAAGAGACCTATCATAGACTGTACTTCAAATGTAAGGGCTTTGGGGTAGTGATGGGGACTGGCTAATATCATAATAGCGGTGGTTTGCTCCATTATTAAATATAAAGATGCTGATGTAAAATGATGGATATATCGATATACCATTCACAGGAGATGTCATGCAATGGGCTTGGGAGTATTGAGAAATATTACTCTAAAACAAGCGTCTGGAATTGGCAACGCAAATATATTCCGTTTGGGGTATGTCTTTTCGTGAGGCGCGTGATCTTATTAGAGAACGCGATAAACAAAAACATGAAGCAATATGCAATCCTTATTATAAGATCTTGTTGCGGATGTTTTTGAAAGTCATCAAGATGAGAATTAAAAGGAACTGGTAAAGATAAAAATTTTTTTATACCTTCCAAACTTTGTATTCTTTCCAAATTAGGTTGTCTGATCATTTCAGATATAAACAAATAGATCAGATATAAACAA
>NZ_JBHIOY010000422.1:0-556 GCF_042195785.1 Bartonella sp. AP58NXGY
TTTTATGTCTTGCTCTATTTCTCTTTCTTTTCCCGATGGTTCAAAACGTAATTACCCCGCCGAAATGACAGGCTTGGAATTAGCAGAATCCATTTCTAAATCACTCGCAAAAAAAGCCGTCGCCTATCGTCTTGATGGCATCATGCGAGATCTATCAGATCCATTGGCAGAGTCTGGTCAAATAGAGATTATTACCCGAGAAGATGCACAGGCTCTTGAACTCATAAGGCATGATTGCGCCCATGTCCTTGCTGAAGCAGTGCAAGAACTTTTTCCTGAAACGCAAGTAACAATAGGTCCTGTAATTGAGAATGGATTCTATTATGATTTTGCACGCCAACAACCTTTCACATTAGATGATCTCACCATCATTGAAAAGAAAATGCGTGAAATTATCCAACGCAATAAACCTTTTAGAAAAGAAATTTGGTCTCGTGAAAAAGCCAGAAGAGTTTTTTCTGAGAAAAAGGAATTTTATAAAGTTGAACTTATTGATAGCATCCCGGACAATCAAGATTTAAAAATCTATTATCAAGGAGAGTGGTTTGATCTTTGT
>NZ_JBHIOY010000423.1:0-556 GCF_042195785.1 Bartonella sp. AP58NXGY
AATGTCAATATCACTAATAGGTTGCCCTAATAGTTGATTGCGCACTGCTCCCCCTACGATACGTGCCTCCTCCCCCTCTAAAGATAAAATACGAAGAAGTGTTTGGACATCACTTTGTCGTAACCACGCAGCCTGTTTGAAGTTCTGCCTTATATTCACCCTTTAACCTTTCAAAAAAGTTGTCTTCACTGCTTTCAAAAACTCTCTTCATAAAACAAAGTTTTTAAAACATTCCTTATAAAACATGCAGCTTTCTTTCAAAAAAACTTTTCTCTATCTATACATGAATATGAAAAAAAAACGGCTTATGATGCTTCTTTTCTTTTCATTTTCTGTTACAAACAATAAGATATCCATTATCGTACAGAGAAAATTACCATTTTTGCGACAAACACCTTAAGGAAAAAATATGAGTCACCGTGATCCAGCATCTAATTCTGTGAAAAAGGTTAATACTAAACATGAGGCCCAAGTCATTATTGAGGATATTGATACGGCACACCAAGAATTAGATATTATACAACAAGAAATTGACAAAGTTATTTTTGGGCAAAGT
>NZ_JBHIOY010000424.1:0-554 GCF_042195785.1 Bartonella sp. AP58NXGY
AAAAAATGGCTCACACTCAAAAGGTGATCGCGCTCTAATTTGTAGAGCCGCATAAATATTTACAACAGATGGTACTGTCTTTTTAACCAAAGGAGCAAATGAAAGAGTAATCTCTTTTTGTGTTTGAGGAACATGAGCATAGATATGATCAAACGATATCAACATCATAATCGCACAAAAAAGCCACACCCAAAAAGAATACCTCATAATCTACTCCTTATAAAACCAGCCCATTCTGTTAAAGATTCATAGAATTAAAAAAAATAACCCCGCAAATAAAGGATCTCTATTAATATTTCATAATAGAGACTAAAAACAAGCCATTTAAACAGTAAATATTATAAAAATCAAATAATTCAATATGCTATAATTTTCTCTCACCATCTATTTCTCAAGTAAAACAAACTTAAAAATACGCATAAAAAAACCGCCTAAAACAAGGCGGCCTTTAAAAATCCAATTGAATAAAAAGCTTATGAGGTTTTTCCCTTTTCATTCTCTAAAGCTTCGATACGAGCACGATCCCCAGCCCCCTTTGCTTCAACATCACGATC
>NZ_JBHIOY010000425.1:0-553 GCF_042195785.1 Bartonella sp. AP58NXGY
ATATCCTGGAATTTTTTGGTAATCAGATGCCTCAGCTACTTTATCACGTTTGGCTGCCAAAGTAAGGATAATATCGCCCCCCCAAACTTCTTTCGCATATCCTAAGCCGATAACTGCTTTTAAAGGAGGAATTGAGTTAAGATATTCATTTTTATCAAGATCTTTTCCTTGTGAATAAGCAAGAGAAACATTGCTATGAAAACCATTCTTAAGAGCTAGATGTGCGTTTGTTTCAACACCAAAAATTTGCACGCGAAAACGATTCATGTAATGCCGACGCGCAAATCTGAACTCTTCTGAGGGCCCTCTATCTTCAGTATCTATGAAGTTCTTATATTGGTTGATAAAGGCATTGAAGGAACCACCAAAATTTGCATTTCCATACCGTAGACCAACATCATACCCATTGCTTGTTTCTGGTTGAAGATCAGGATTTCCTTTAACGTAATAAGCAGAAGGCTTGATATAAGAAACATAAAGCTCTGAAATACGTGGTGCACGAAAAGCCTGTGCCCACTGAGCATAGAACGTTACTTGATTACGAACATCCCAC
>NZ_JBHIOY010000426.1:0-548 GCF_042195785.1 Bartonella sp. AP58NXGY
CCGCAAAGCGGGATAAATTCATGTTTGAGTCTTCAGGCTTTTAATCCCTATTGGTCGTCACGTATACGACCAAAACACCTTTTAATTGATAAAGTAATTTTAGGGAATTTACAATAAAAAATAGCTTTTTTAACCAAAGGCGGTGTTTTCTCATGTAATTAAAGAAGGCATCGCTCTTTTGTTCCTATGATCTTTCCATATCCGGAGGATAATATTTTACAAGCGGATAGCTTATTTTGTGCATTGAATAGTGTTCAGAAAATGATGCAGGGCATTTTTCTTTGCCAATGAGCTTTTTGCGAATGAATAATGTAGTTATGGAGACCCTTCGGTTTGTCTTTTTACACCGCCGGTTGCGAGCGCCTCCTTATGCGTATTCCGGGAGTCTAAAAGTACTGAGCTTAATCAGCATTTTGCTTTTAGTGCGTCGAGCACTTGGACAGTGCAAAATCTCCCGGAATTCCGGGATACCCGCAAAGCGGGATAAATTCATGTTTGAGTCTTCAGGCTTTTAATCCCTATTGGTCGTCACGTATACGACCAAAACA
>NZ_JBHIOY010000427.1:0-547 GCF_042195785.1 Bartonella sp. AP58NXGY
CGAGAGCCCCATTAAAAAGGTTGCTTAAGTAAAATATATACCTCCTCCTCGTTCTCAAAAATGGGGAGGGTTGTTAATTGACATTACAGATTAAGCTGTGAATGAGAACCAAGACGCACTAAAACGAGCCTCTCTTGACCAATCAAGCGATAGATCAAAACCAAATCAGGTCGAATATGACAATCCCGATAATCTTTCCAATTTCCAGTTAATGCATGGTCATGATATCGAAGCTCTAAAGGTTGATCATTTGCTAATGCTGCGATGACTTTGCGTAAATCAGTATCTAAAAGATGCCGATATCGTCCTTTCATCTCACGCTTGAAATCACGTTTGAAGATAGTCGTACGTTCAATCGTACGCATAGAGATCATCAAATAATTCGTCTACGGAATGAAACTTTTTTAAGTTGCCTTCATCAAGTTCAGCAAAAGCCGCTATGGTTTCTGCATTGGGTTGAAACAAAAAAGAAGGAATAGCTTTATCTTGTGCAATACGTGTCATCAACACTCTCACGACATCACTTACTGACAAACCAGAGGCTTGA
>NZ_JBHIOY010000428.1:0-546 GCF_042195785.1 Bartonella sp. AP58NXGY
TTGACTTTGCAATGACAGACACTGTTCTGTTGCGTGAAGAATAACGTTAATCAGATTACGCTAAACAAGCATTTGTAAAGGACGGGGATAAAATAGCTTATAAAACCAATGATTTCCGTGTTGGTGTTGCATACAAGTTCTAATTTCGTAAATAACGCAATTATGAAGACAAAAAACACTAAGGCCTCGTTTAACGGGGCCTTTTATTTTATTAGCTCCCTATTTTATCTCTTTTAATCCCTTCTATTTTTATTATACCATTGCATGGTGTAAAATTTTAAAGAAGGAAGTTTTATATTATAAAGGGTGAATTGGTTCCATATATAAAAAGATTTTATAACTATTTAGTACGTAAAATCTTATATCGCTGCTGCTATTTTTCACGCTTAAGTGAAAAGCATTTAATTCATCTCAAAAATAGAAAAAGATCATAACCAGTGACGCGTTTTAGTCTACTTTTATATGCTAGGTTAAAGTGGGCGTACTACAATATATCTGTTGGAGTAATCTCTCAAACGAGAATACAATCCCATTGGGAAAGCATAT
>NZ_JBHIOY010000429.1:0-545 GCF_042195785.1 Bartonella sp. AP58NXGY
TTCAAATCTGTTTATAGTAAACCAATAAAAAACTCTTTCTTGTACGTCACAAGCTGAATTCCCGTCTGTATAAAAAACTATTTAGAAAAGACTAAAAATGTCCCTTATGAAGACTCTTGCAAGCGCAAAGGCTATCACAAAATTAGAGGCTGGCAAATACAATGATGATACAAGCCTGCTCTTTCATAAGCATAAAATGGTGGTGCACAATGGATTTTACGTTATACCATCCACACGAGCGAGGGTGTGAAATGGAGTCAAAAACCTTGAGAGATATTTCTTTTGAGAAAAACGCAGAATCACTCTCTCGATGCTATTGCTATATTGCTATTTCATGGAAATAAAGATCTCCTTGCTGAAAAAGTAAAGATCTGCGTGAACGAGAACTTGATATTATAAGTAATAGGAAGAACACCTCACATACTTTAATTCTTTAATATTTTTCCTTTTCCCTATCGACCAATAGGTGCAGTCTTTGCCGGTTGGCGGTAACTTAAAGGCGGTTCCGTGAGATAACGACGGTATTTTGGACTTCCAACTTGTGC
>NZ_JBHIOY010000430.1:0-545 GCF_042195785.1 Bartonella sp. AP58NXGY
ATTATTTTTCAATGATTTTAGCCGTTATTGTTTACTATTTAAAAGCTATTGAATAACATTCTTCTTGGATGAAATGATAACACATCTCTTAATGTTGTAAGTGTGACACATATATTAAAATCCATAGCTAACTTATATCTGCTATATTGTTCCTTCTTTTACAAAGACTCCTTTTCACAAAACACTTAATTTTTTTATTTTTAAATTCAAAAATAATTGCTGTTGTTGCGCAAAATAAGTTATCATATTTAATAATGGGAGTGCCTCTTTATAGGAAAATTTCTAATCTTTTAACAAAAACATTTTCTAATTTGTATAAAAAACGCCTCTAATTACCGCATGTAAAAACAGATTATACTTTGTACAGAAAAACTTCCACAATATGAAAAAAATGTATAAAAACTAATACCTTAATAAAAAGAAAGTATATAATTATGCTAGAAAAAAAAGAAGAAGATAATATTAGATTTGATAGTCTTTATGAAGCTACCCAAAGAGTTTTTGATATAGCACAAACTGCGAGGAAGCGTTCTTCGCACTTATCA
>NZ_JBHIOY010000431.1:0-544 GCF_042195785.1 Bartonella sp. AP58NXGY
AAAAAATATTTTTTTGCATTTGGTAAGAAGACAAAATAAAGTGCGCAATAATTTTAGGATTGAGCTTAAAAAAATGAGAGGGGGGAAATGGACACGACATCTGTAAACACACAAGAACCTAGGAAAGAAACGCCCCACAAAAAACATCGCATTCTACAAACAACAATGCGTATAATATTCACGATAATACGAATTATATTTTCTATCATACGAAAAATATTCATCGTAATATTCAACATATTAATTTTTTTCATCTTTCTTTTTCTTTTGTTCATTCGCGGACCGGTTCTTTTCCTATTAAACTTTTTCGCAGTAGCTTCAGCTGTATCGTTATTTTTTCTCATTTGGGGAAGCATGCTAGGAGGAGAAATATCAGCAAAGACACCCCAATAATAATCATTGGCATAGTTATTTTTCTTTTCGGCAGCTTATCTGCAGCTTGGTTTTACGATACCCTCTTATTCCGTCTCGCTCCTGCTAATTATGAGATTATGCTTTTTCAATAAATGAAAGCCCTTTTCATTCACACATCATTTAAAATGAG
>NZ_JBHIOY010000432.1:0-543 GCF_042195785.1 Bartonella sp. AP58NXGY
GCGTTAATTCACCAGATTTTATAACTGTTGTATTTTATAACTGTTGTTTTGTCTCCAAAAATTACCCAATAATGTAACCCTTTGACCTGCATCAGAATCTTCACTGTAGTGAATATTTTTTTTCTGGCTTCTTTGCGTAACTCTCTAAGCAGCGCTTCTCGTTTCATTTAGCCTCCCCTTAATTTCATAAAACCAATATCGCACAAAAAAGTTCGATTGTCAATAATAAATCGAACAAAAAAAGCCTTGCCTTTTTATAACACAGCTATTTAGTGAGTTTATCAAATAAATTATAATGCAATACTTTAAAAAAATGTTATTAATTAACTGAAATAATTGAAAAAATAATAAAATTATGCTAGGATTTTGTACGTATTTAAATACAAATTTAAGGTAAGAAAAAACATGCTAAACAAAGTGACATTAATCGGACGCCTTGGTGCTAACCCTGAAAGCAAAACCATGACTTCTGGAGCTGAAATAGTCAATTTTCGTATGGCAACTTCTGAAAGCTATACTGATAAAAAGACCCATCAAAAAGTA
>NZ_JBHIOY010000433.1:0-542 GCF_042195785.1 Bartonella sp. AP58NXGY
CTTCACGCGGTGCTTTTGCACGTGATATACGTCCGTTTGGTTCTCTTACCTGCCCTGCTATTTTAGGGCGTCCCCTTTTTTTATTTTTTTTCACTTATGTCCTCAGATGTCTGTTTAATATCTTGCCAAATTCTCTCTGATCTTGACCATGAAATTCGATTTAAAAAGAACAATAAAACCACTAAAATGCATATTACAGCAGCAACACCTAACTTAAGTTTTAAGTGACTTTGATCCCAAGAAAGTTTTAAGAGCAGAATGAAAAGTGTACTCAATAAAGCACCCATCACTATACTGTAATAACTCATTGATGTAGATGACATACAATCTCTTAACAGCTCTATATCATTCTCTGTAAGCATATAAACGGGTTCAGATTCTTCTGTACTAACCCTAGACTTCTTTTTACTATCCATTAAAGCACCTTCTGTTTAAAAAGGAACGCTATCATTCATAACGGTATGAGATGTATCAAGAGGTCTGTAAATGCTTCTGTCATAAGCAGATGACTGATCTTGATTATCATCATTTTTGCCATCTAA
>NZ_JBHIOY010000434.1:0-236 GCF_042195785.1 Bartonella sp. AP58NXGY
TTCTTCTATAACAATTGTCTTGATTCATGATTTTAAAGGTGAAGTTATTTTTTGTTTATTTTACTGAAATACATGGGTAAATCGTATAAATTAGTAGTAGCGTTGTTTGTTTTTTTCTGCTAGATAATATTTCCTTTTTAAAGTTATATTCATGTTTATCAGGGGGGAAATCAATAAAATTGACTGATATGGGTGTGCTATAGGCTTTCCTCATAACCAAAAGAAATCATTGAGTA
>NZ_JBHIOY010000434.1:257-542 GCF_042195785.1 Bartonella sp. AP58NXGY
TCATTTGTGTGATTTTATAGACTATATGATTTTAGAGTCTGAGTATTGAAGGCTACTTGATGATGGTCAAGGAATAATCCTTTCTATGGCTATCAGGAATGTATAAGATCGCTTTTTTAGAATTTCTATTGGTAGTTTAAAAGTGTAGGGAGGGGGCGTTTAAGTTTTTTCTTTCTCGGCGGATTAAGAAATAAGAAAGAGCGCAATCAAATCATTAAAAGAGTTGTTGTTTCATTTGCAGAAAAGTTGAAATGGATATGGGTATGGTGAATTTTTGATAAGATA
>NZ_JBHIOY010000435.1:0-541 GCF_042195785.1 Bartonella sp. AP58NXGY
TAACCGCAGTTTCAATATCTTTAACATGTTGGTCTAGCTTATCTACCTTATGATCAACCTCGTTGACCTTCTCGTTCGTCTCCCATAGCTGACCTCCATTCACTACTTCTTGCGAACCTTTTTCAACCTTGCCACCCAAAACATTCGTAATCTTACTCGAAGCTCCCTTATGACTCGCATCATACGACCCGGCTTCTTCATTCCAATGCAAACTATTCGTATCTATATTGTTAGAAACCTCTTTAATTCGGTCGTTGATAAGCGTCATACTCTCACTAACACCTTCAAAGGCACCTGCAACATCATTATAGTTCTTCTTATCTGATAAACTACCATCTGCATTAAAGCGCGCAACCTTAAACTCTGGAGCATGCCATGCGCCACCTTCATAGCTCGCTCCTCCACCTAAATACATCGCTAGTGTCTTATTCAAAGAATAAAGCTGGTTGCCCGTAATCGCCTCACTAGACCCTTCAGAAATATCTCCATCTAAAAGTAACTTCAGTTTGCTCTTGCTTCTTGTGTCACCTTGCCCATGAAG
>NZ_JBHIOY010000436.1:0-541 GCF_042195785.1 Bartonella sp. AP58NXGY
ATAAATAGGCGGGGGTGCTGGGAGGAGAGAGCACCCCCATAACTTCAAGCGGCTTTTGTCAAAATTTTTTGCATCTCTTGTTCTATTTCCTCTAAAAAGATTTCGACCGCTTGATTGATCTGTTCAATTTGTTCTTCATCACGGTGAATGCGTTTGATTTTCATGCGCAAGTGAAGTGATTTGCCTACAAAATGCGGATTATAGCTAATGAAATCACACCATTTTCGTCCAGTGCAAGCCATTTGGAACTGCATTTGCGCACTATATTCGGGCTTTATATTGTCATCTATAAAAAAGCGCAGGTGAGTATTTGTTTGCGGGCATTTGACTTCAACTAAACCGTCATCACCAATAAAGCCATCAGGGCTTGCACCAGCCATTTTGATTGTGGGATGTTCGATAAATCCGCATCTTGTGACAATCGTGTCATAAATGAATTCATATTCTTTTAGGGCATCTTCTTCATGTTCAATGCCCCATTGCATAGCAGGTGTCGTATAAAACTGGTTTACTTTCTCTGCTAATCGCTTCGTCATAAGCT
>NZ_JBHIOY010000437.1:0-534 GCF_042195785.1 Bartonella sp. AP58NXGY
CCCGCACAGATCTCATAAATGCTAACTATTTCTTCACCACCAATTTCTCCTGCTCCATAATTTTTCAAAAAACTCTTATAGGACGATGTGAATTGCAGACCAAGAATTTCCTCAGCTTTTTTAATCCTTATATCACCAGCTGTATTATCCGCAGTCCAAAATTGATAACATGACTATGCAACTCAAAGAATTGTGTAACGTCAGATAATGTGAAATTGTCCATAAATTATGCTCCATAAATTGTAGAAAGTCTTTGCTTATGAATGTTTCTATTGTCTATTGATATCCAATGGGTTTAGATTTTGATTAATAAAAATAAAAGAGCTCTTTTCTTGAAATAACTGGACACTCTTTATTATAACCCTCGCACTTGCAGCATATAATACAAAACAATAAGCTGTGCTATCAGCTCCAATAGAATCTTTTCCTGATGCCATATCTTTAATATTAGCATTAATCACTTTTTCTCTTCTTTCTTCCTAGAAAGAATTTTTTGAGAAATCTAAAAGAACACTTTTCGGATAAAATTTGTGT
>NZ_JBHIOY010000438.1:0-533 GCF_042195785.1 Bartonella sp. AP58NXGY
AAGTGTAGGAAAGACAGAAGAAGAACTGAAAGCGGCCGGTATTGAATATAATGTTGGTAAATTTCCTTTTATGGCTAATGGGCGGGCACGTGCGATGCAAAAGAGTGATGGATTTGTTAAAATCCTTTCTGATAAAAAAACAGATCGGGTTTTGGGGGGGCATATTCTTGGATTCGGTGCTGGTGAAATGATCCACGAAATTGCAGTTTTAATGGAGTTTGGTGGTTCATCAGAAGATCTAGGTCGCTGTTGTCATGCGCATCCTACCTTATCAGAAGCGGTGCGTGAAGCAGCTTTGGCAACATTTGCTAAACCGCTTCATATTTAAAAAGCTTTTAAAAAGTATAGTTTAAAAAACACAAGGGGCAGTCAATATTTGTGAAGCATACAACAACATTTTGGAAAGAATAAAACTAATAGAGGTATTCCACTTAATTTGTTGTGTGCTTTTCAATAATTGTTGTTTTAGATCTTAGTTTTGCAGTTTTGATTGATTATCTTGTTGTGTACACTTGTTTAGAGCGGTGGGGGCT
>NZ_JBHIOY010000439.1:0-532 GCF_042195785.1 Bartonella sp. AP58NXGY
GAAGAGTATTAATTACATGAGAAGGTGCGGTAATATTAGGTACATAAATAGCTAAATTAAAAGAAAAGCTCTTATTATCAAATGCCGTAAAACTCACCTGTGGGAGAGGATTTTTTAAAACACCTTCTGTCGAAGAAGCAATCTCTAATAAAATTTCAACAATATGCTCTGGAGCAACCTTAGATGACACAGTCACCGGAATATCAATTCTTCCTATTTTATTGCGTCGTGTCCAATTACTAACGTTATTATTAATAAGGCTTGAATTGGGAATAATAATTGTTTTACGCTGAAGAGTCTCAAGTTCTGTTGCGCGTACACTAATACGCTTAACAACCCCCCCTACTGATCCGGACTCTATATAATCTCCTATTTTAAATGGTCTTCCAACTAAAATAATAAGTCCAGAGACAAAGTTTTGAACAATATTCTGTAAACCAAAACCTATACCAAGTGAAAGGCCTCCAGCAATAAGAGCAAAATTTCTAAGATCCAAACCTGCCATTGATAATCCTGTCAAAGCAGACAGAAC
>NZ_JBHIOY010000440.1:0-528 GCF_042195785.1 Bartonella sp. AP58NXGY
TTAAAACTGTAGGGGAAAAGTTAGGTATAGGAGACCATGAACCAAAAGAAAAAGACTTTAAGGCAGCATTTGATCATTTTCAACTTGATACAGAAAAAGTCAGTATTCAAGTTGAAGATGGTAAAGCTGTTTTAAGCGGTGAGGTTCCAGATAGGGAAACGCTTGAAAAAGCACTCCTGGTTGTTGGCAATTCACAAGGTATTTCTTCTGTGGATGTTGAGCAATTAAAGGTTATTGATACGACGCATAAAAAAACGTCTCGTTTTTATGAGGTTAAGTCTGGTGATAATCTTTGGAAAATTGCTGAAGAGGTTTATGGAAAAGGGCAAGGGAATAAGAACACATTTATTTTTGAAGCCAATAAACCAATGCTAAAATCTCCTGATAAAATTTATCCTGGACAAGTTTTACGTATTCCTGAAGTTGACCATATTTAATGCGTCAAAGAGGATAATTTTTTGCTTATTTTATGGCATTAAACTTTTAGGGCATTAAACAAAAATAAGAAGCGTAAAAAATTTCACGCTT
>NZ_JBHIOY010000441.1:0-524 GCF_042195785.1 Bartonella sp. AP58NXGY
ACTGGAATATGGATATGGAGGCGACCTTGATTATAATGCACTAGAGGCAGGTATTTTACTTAAGAAAATCGAAAGTGCATACAGTACAACATCCTTGGGGATTATGGGCAATTATGGCAAGCTTTCTTTGCTGCCTCGAGAGGTGAAACAACGTCAAGAAAGTATATTTGATAAATGGACAATCACAGCATATGGGAGTATGCAGCATGATACGGGTTTTTATATGGGTGGTCTCTTCTCTTATGGTTTGTTTAATGGCAATGTTCTTACACGGGAGCGAGGTAAAACGGCCGCATTGAGAGGAAAGCCCTTAAGTTTTTCCTTAACGGCTGGTAAAACATTTAGGATAGGTTGTCGATGTTTTATTTTTGAACCACAGGTTCAATTTGTTTATCAAAATCTTCAGTTTCATAACACGCGTGATATTGATAATCTTAATATTGATATGCGAAGACCAGATCATTGGGGGATGCGTATTGGGGGGAATTTAACTAAAACACTGACATTAACGAAAGATGCACAGG
>NZ_JBHIOY010000442.1:0-522 GCF_042195785.1 Bartonella sp. AP58NXGY
AACTTTGTCCGTGATCTTTCTACTATACAAGTGGAATATAAAAATATCGAACAAAATGCCATTAATACACATACTAAAAGCCTCTATACAACGCTTGATAAATATATTGATGCTATTAAAGAACCTCTTGCAAAACATCACTTTGCCTTGTTCTCTCGTATCAAAGACCAGAGTTCAAATAGCATAACCGTAAAAATGACTTTAAAGCATATATCGGGCAATGAAATATCAACACAAGGAACATTTCCCATTGATGCTACGGGAAGCAAAAATAACACACAAGCGGTTGGTTCTACTATAAGCTACGCACGTAGATATCTCTTAGGCATGCTTCTTAATGTTGCAAGAAAAGAAGACGATACAGATGGAATAACACTTCTTGCGGGTATCTCTTCTGAACAGATGAATGAAATCAAAGAATTAATTAAAAAAACACAATCTGAAGAAAGTAGGCTTCTCTCTTTCATAGGAGTAAAAAATCTAAAAGATATGTCTTTTAAACAAGCACAAACCGCTTTGTTT
>NZ_JBHIOY010000443.1:0-520 GCF_042195785.1 Bartonella sp. AP58NXGY
ACTTCCCTACCTCGTATTTTTATTTCATACTTGTACAAGTTTCTCTTATAATTTATCATAAATGATCTCGTCTACCAAGATAGCGCTTATAAGACGAATAATCAATGAAAACAGCTTCAAAAATCTTTCTTATCAAGAGTTAATCCTAAAATAAGTTTTCAAATATTTTCTCAAACGTAAAATAAAAAAGCAGCTATCTACGCCCCACATAAATCAACTATATAGGTTTCTGTATAAAAAGCTTCTCTATCAACTCTTCATCATTAAAAACGAATGACGCCCCACAACATCCGCTTTCCCCATCCTACGTGCATGTTTTATAATGGGTGGTAAGAGAAAGATTAAAGCATTATTTTTTGCGCTATATTATTATTTCCCCAAATCCATCTTAGAATATTTGAATAATCCCTCATAATATTTCTCATCATGCTGTTAAACAGTGTCCTCCAATAAAGGGCAGAATTCACTCACAAATTAAAGAATAAAAGCATCGCCCTCAAATCAATCTTTCTCTTAATCA
>NZ_JBHIOY010000444.1:0-520 GCF_042195785.1 Bartonella sp. AP58NXGY
AAGAAGCTAAAATACTCATGAAAACGATTGAAAGCGCAGAATTAACAGATCCCCACGTCGGGAGTAAACAGCTCTTATTCCGTCTGTTTCATGAACGAGGTGTTAGAGTTTTTAATCCTTTTTCTCTTGTCGATCAATGTTCTTGTTCCCGCGAAAAAATTAAAGGAATCTTAGCAGGATTTCCTATTGATGAGCGCAATAAAATGGTTAAAAATAAATATATTTCAGTCACATGTGAATTTTGCTCAGAAACGTATCATTTTACAGCACAAGAGTTTTTGGAAGAAAAAACATAATCAAATTATTTATAAAAATGATGATTGCAACAAAAGCGTATTTTATTCATGTCATAAAAGTTTAAGCAGCGGATATGAACTTTTAGAATATTTCTGACAATAAATTCTTTTATAGTATTCATTAATATGTTGATTTTTATTTATAAATGACCTTATTCTATTAAATAAATCTTTTTGATTATAGTTATATTTCCTTATTCGAATTTATCTTAATTTAAGAGTCA
>NZ_JBHIOY010000445.1:0-229 GCF_042195785.1 Bartonella sp. AP58NXGY
GTCCGTACGTTTACTCTCATCAAAATTTATTGAATGTTATTTAGCACGTGTAGGAAAAGATGTTTTAAACAGTGTGGGAGTCTATCAAATTGAAGGGGAAGGGATCCACCTCTTTGAAAAAATTGATGGAGATTTTTTTACTATTGTTGGTTTACCTTTGCTCCCTCTACTCGTAAAATTACGTCATTTAGGGGTTATTGATGGTTGATTTAACAATAGAAAAAACGAA
>NZ_JBHIOY010000445.1:263-519 GCF_042195785.1 Bartonella sp. AP58NXGY
CTTTTGTTGTTGGTTTTCCTATTCATCATTCAAAATCGCCAAGAATTCATAATTTTTGGCTTAAACAATATGGTTTACAAGGAGAATATCTTGCACAGGAAGTGACTTCTGAAGAATTCAACCATTTTATTATTTCTTTACAAAAAATAGGCTTTTGTGGAGGAAATGTTACTCTACCTCATAAACAGGAAGCCTTTCGTTTAGCAGATTATAAAGATGAGAGAGCAACAATAATTGGTGCGGCTAATACACTTTG
>NZ_JBHIOY010000446.1:0-518 GCF_042195785.1 Bartonella sp. AP58NXGY
GTTATTATCGCCTTGCTCCTTCTCTGTTGCAAAAAGATCCATGAGGACAATGGATTATTAGTCGCAAATACAATGCTGCGATGCTTTCAGAAGCCATGTGCAAACATATGGGATTTACCTATGCACCAGATGAAAATCATTATTGGATGCAAGGGTATTCAACGGAAACAGATTATATTTATGTTACAACGAGCGCCATGACCCATGAACAGCTGCGTATTATGAGCGAAGAGGTGGGGCCCCATCGCACATTGCTAATTTGTTGTACTGCCTTTGATACAAAAACAAAATCAGCATCCTTTGAGAATCTTACACTCACTAAAATTCCCCGTGCAATATTAGAAAAATGCGAATGGGGAAGGGATGATTACAGTTTAAATATCGCCAATCTTGAACCAATGATTGACGTCAAAGAAAGCAACAAAGATAAAGATGATACGCAAGAAGAATTAGATCTATTTGGATAATATATAAAAAAGCGGAGTTTTTCATGAACACTGTTGAAAAAAGGATTTCTG
>NZ_JBHIOY010000447.1:0-515 GCF_042195785.1 Bartonella sp. AP58NXGY
GTCTTAACCTTAAAACTTGGAGCAGTCCATTGTCCTTGCTCATCATAACCTGCACCACCACCAAAATAGGTTGCAAGTTGTTCGTTCAGCGAATAAAGCTGACCACCCGTAATCGCATCCGTTGATTTAGCGCTAATCTCACCATTTGCAAGGAACGTAATTCTACTGTTTTCTTGTGTCCTGACAGCCTTGCCTTTTTCTTCTTTACTCTTTTCATGACGTGCTACAAAGGCATTAGCTTTATCGTTCCATAATAAAGCATCACCTTTAACTTGCTGAGTAATATTCGTTATGTTTTTAGTAAGTTCGTTAAACTTATTTGTTACATTATCATTGACATTCTTGATATTGCTATCAAGCTGGCTTTTGTTAACAGCGTCATTATTGTTCTTTGCTTCCCCAACACCAGAAAGCGTCCGGTCTTCTTTCTTACTGTTGGCAATGTTGATTTCACTACCTTCTACTGCACCTCCAATAGTGAGACGATGCGTTGTTTTGTCTTGCTGAACAAAGCT
>NZ_JBHIOY010000448.1:0-511 GCF_042195785.1 Bartonella sp. AP58NXGY
AAACCTTGGCATTTTCAGAGATATATGCATTTTGATAAACACAAGCATTGCCTCCAACCCAGCAATTATCATCATGGCTAAGATTCCATTCACTCTCGACAAAGCCTCCAAGGTCGCCTTCTTTGACATCATCAAAATCTTTTAAGGCGCGTATGCGATAAAGCGTTGTTCCATCAACTTTGATTGTTTCATCAGTGAGTTTATATTTCTTTTTTATCATAATGCCCTCCTCTTAATGCATGCTTTGTCTTTTAAGCTCTTGAGACAACAGCCCCATGCCTTTTGCTGTGATTTTTGCGCAAGGAATGACTTTTTCTATTCCACTGGCGGTTTGAAGTGTGATGGTTGGACAATCCATCAGTTGCTTTTGGATTTTGTCTTGATAAGGGAGTAAATTTCCCCCTGCTGCACGTCTGTAAATCCAACCTTTTTGCTGTAAAAATTGAATGAATTGTTTTGGTTGCATCTCGAGTATTTTCGCGGCTTCAGTAAGACCAAAGAGCCCATCATG
>NZ_JBHIOY010000449.1:0-509 GCF_042195785.1 Bartonella sp. AP58NXGY
TTTTTTGGTGAGTTTAAAGCATACGACCAAATTGATGCAGCACCAGAAGAGCGTGCCCGTGGGATTACCATTTCTACAGCACACGTTGAGTATGAAACGGAAAGCCGTCACTATGCGCACGTTGACTGTCCTGGACACGCCGATTATGTGAAAAACATGATCACAGGGGCAGCGCAGATGGATGGTGCCATTTTGGTTGTTTCAGCAGCTGATGGTCCGATGCCACAGACCCGTGAGCATATTTTGCTTGCTCGTCAGGTTGGAGTTCCAGCGATTGTTGTTTTTCTCAATAAAGTTGATCAGGTTGATGATGCGGAGCTTTTGGAACTTGTAGAGCTTGAGGTTCGGGAACTTTTATCCAAATATGATTTTCCAGGAGATGAAATCCCAATTGTAAAAGGTTCTGCGTTAGCAGCCCTTGAGGATAAGGATAAAAGCATTGGTGAAGATGCGGTTCGTCTTTTAATGAGCGAGGTTGATAATTATATTCCAACCCCTGAGCGTCCTGT
>NZ_JBHIOY010000450.1:0-508 GCF_042195785.1 Bartonella sp. AP58NXGY
AGAGAACAGAAAATATAAAGCCCTCATTAAAGAAGCTAAGCGGGTTTTAGCAAGATCTGTTACGAAAGCTGCTTAAGTTTAAAAGCATGGCCATCTCCCCGTTTTAAAAGCGGGGAGGGGAATATTGGATAAATCTCTTGACATCAGCCTTAGATGTAGTACATTGTAGTACAAATAAATAGGAGGTTTAAGCGAATGGGTAAAATTCAAGCACGCATACCTGATGAAGTTCAGGAAGTTGCAAGCGCAGTTATTAAATCCACGGGCTTAACTGTATCAGATGCGGTCCGTATGTTTATGACCCGTATTGCTAGAGATAGAGCATTGCCACTTGATCTATTTCAACCTAATCCGGAAACATTGCAGGCTATTGAGGATGCTGAAATGGGACGTGTCGAACGTACGTCATTGGATGGTCTGCGAGCCATGATTCGTGATGATAAAGCCGAAGTATGTAAGTCTAAAAAGTAACTTTGGTTAGCGATGCGGGAAATTGTTTATACTAAAT
>NZ_JBHIOY010000451.1:0-506 GCF_042195785.1 Bartonella sp. AP58NXGY
AGGGAAATTGCTGGGTCTATGATGAGGCTCTTGTGTTTAAAAATGGTCACGTTTATGAAAATGCAAGGGTTTTTGGCAAGGCTGTCACTTGTGGTCATATCTATGGTCATGCGCGGGTTTATGACAATGCTATCGTAGCTGGCTATATCTATGATAATGCCCATGTTTATGGCAAGGCTATTATTTATGATAATGCCTATGTTTATGACAATGCTAGGGTTTATGAAAACGCGCGTATAGCAAATGACGTGCATGTTTATGAAAATGCTCATATCCATGGCATTGCTGTTATTCGTGAAAATGTCGGCGGGTCTACTAAAATAAAAACCTATATTGAACAGCTTTCCCCTTATAGCGAATTAGAGATTGTCTGGGTTTAATTAATAAAGCTGTGTAAATGAAAGTACAGGCGCGGTGGGGGCGCCTGCTTTCAATCCAATTTTCCATTTCAAATTTTAGAAAACGTTTATCACATTAGATTGTGAGGGTACTCCTATGTGCAAAAA
>NZ_JBHIOY010000452.1:0-505 GCF_042195785.1 Bartonella sp. AP58NXGY
TATTGGGTTTTATATCAACGCTTCTTTTTGTGCTTATTCCTGTTGCCTTTGTGGTCCGCATCATTTTTACGCGTTTGTTGAAAAAAAAGATCAAGCAGTTGGATCAAGAAATCTGGCAGCGGAGGAAAACCGCTTCTCAACAAAACAGCGCGTGAAGGGAGGGCAGAAAATGATAGATATTATTGTTGTACTCTCGTGGGGTGTGGGCTTGACGCTTTTCACGCTGCTTTCTGCTGTGGTCACGATGTTCATTTGGGCATTGTATTATTCTGCTTTCAAGCGGGAGAGACTGTATTGCCAAGTGAGAAAAGAATTAAGACGTGTGCTTAAAGAACCGGTTGCGTTTGAACCGCCCAGTGGCGAAACACCGATGCTTAAGCCGTCATTTGAAGAAAACGCTTCGAAAGCGTTTTCTCTTTCTGATGAGGATATTCTAACGATGGACAGTGCAACGGCACTTTTAAAGAGTTTGGGATGGAAAGTGGAAATTGAAGGAAAAAGCGAT
>NZ_JBHIOY010000453.1:0-504 GCF_042195785.1 Bartonella sp. AP58NXGY
GCAATTCCAAATGGCTTGTACAGAGCGAAAATGGTGTGATTTTATCAGTTATGACCCGCGTTTTGTGGGGGATTCATCTCATTTGCGTATGAAAATCAAACGCATCTACCGTGATGACAAACAAATTGAACAGATTAATCAAGCCGTCGAAGCTTTTTTAGCAGAAATAGAACAAGAGATACAAAGAATCTCAATAAAAGCCGCTTGAAACTATGGGGGTGCTTATCCTCACCAATGCCTCCTAGCACCCCCACCCTTTCATAACAATTTTAATCAATTCGTGACTCACCAAATGGGTGAATTGCGTCTCAATGTAGGGAGAAGAGATATGGCGCCTCGTCCAGCTACCATAACACAGCCTGCCATTGCTCGGGCTTTAAGAGAAGCTAAAGAACAAGGTTGTGAACTCATAGAAATCAAGCCGACTGGTGAACTGCTTATCTATCTTAAAGCAGATATTCCAATACCAAACTCAACAGCACATCCTGATAAAATATGGAATTT
>NZ_JBHIOY010000454.1:0-503 GCF_042195785.1 Bartonella sp. AP58NXGY
ATCATTTGTTGTATTTTTATTTTTTTAAGAGCTTTTCTTTGCAGCTTAAAAATAATGAACAATATTTATATTAATGTAAATAAGGCAAATAAAATTAAATTATATTATGAGTTATAATTTAATTTATACTGTTTATAATTATTACTTTTATTTCATAAGTATATTCTTTTATAGAGGCTAATGGAGAGGTTAAAAATTTACAATGGTAAAAGAATGATATTGCAACTTAAATTTTAGTGGTCTCACTGTAAGATTTTTTCTAGAATGATGAATGCTGTTTTGGGCTTATAGGTTTGATGTTGTGTCATGAAATGGACTTGAGTATATTTGAGAAACGTGTCTTTAAAAAGTGCGAAAGTTCATAACATAATGGGTATTTTCTATTTTTCATGGGGGCTTTTTTGATGAAGAATAGAAGTATTAAAATAAAACAAATGTTTTTTGTCTTCAGTAAAGGAAATTTAGCCCCAAAAGCATCTCTTCATAACAGTGTGGAGTCATTG
>NZ_JBHIOY010000455.1:0-502 GCF_042195785.1 Bartonella sp. AP58NXGY
TTGGCCTTTTTGCTGTTGCTTTGGTTTTTCTTGATAAGGTGGCTGCGCGTCGTGGGGTTACAAGATGGCGGTTTTGGGGGCTATGGGTGGTCTTGTATGGCTTGGTGAGCGTCTATCTTGGTTTTATTTCTGTGGGTGCGGGGCGTTTGGCTTGGAGCCAGGAGCTGTTGTTGAAAGGGGCGGTGTTTTCTTTTCTTTTTGGTGCTGTCCTTGGTTTGGGGCATTGGGGTGTCACGAGGCTGCCGGTTGCTGGGCAAGGGTTCGTGAAGGCGAGCCTATTTTGTTGCATGATGGCTGTTTTCCTTATGCTTTTTGCTGTGGGTGTCAGGGATATGGATAGCGTCAGGGGAATGTTCTTGAAGGTGCTGGTTTTTACTGTCTTGTTGAAGGGGCTTTTGGGGGTCTTTATACGCGAACAGAGCGATACTCTGTTGCAGAGGGTGTTGCGTGTTTTGAATTTTCTGCTGTTTTGTTGCATTTTGGCACTTATTTTTAGTTTTGC
>NZ_JBHIOY010000456.1:0-500 GCF_042195785.1 Bartonella sp. AP58NXGY
GCCATTTCTGCCCGTCCTCCTTTTTCTTTTGTTCCTGGAACTTTTACATTTTATAATGTTGATTTAAAACATAATAATATTCATGTAAAAATACCTCAAATTTCTCTTAAAAATGTATCCTTAAAAGATAAAGACAGAACAATCACATCACGTCTATTACAATCAATGATGCGTATTGATCTTGCCTCAATAAGTGCGCCTAATATACAGCTTTCTATAGAAAATAAAAACAAACGAACAGAAACAGTTGAAGTCAAGAATTTCCAGCTTTCTGACTTTAAAGGCGGCCATATTCGTTCCGTTAGTATCAAAAATATGGATCTTAAAACGGTCGCAGTCAATGGCGATAAACAGATGCAACTGATGGCTAAAAGTGATACAATAAAGGCTTATGATATTGACATCAATTATGCCTATTCTATCATTTTCGGAAAAAATAACGCTCTCAATCAAGGGAAAACCGTTACAGGTCCTATCTCTCTGAACAATATAAGTGTCGA